>NZ_JBITDK010000004.1:49862-397681 GCF_044454165.1 Streptomyces sp. NPDC051567
CGGCGGGGGACGCGCCCGGCCAGGGGGGGGGGCCGGCCCGGGCGCGCGGGCACCCCGCGGCCGCCCCCCGCGGCCCCGGCGGGGGGGGCCCGGGGGCTGCCGCGCCCGGGGGCCCCGCCGTGTCCGTGGGCCGGCCGGGCCGGCCGGGCCGGCCGTGGGTCAGCTGTTCGGGACGGTGTCCTGGAAGGTGGTGCCGGCGCCGCGGTAGGCGTTGATCCGGGCGCTCACCTGGGCCGGGGTGAGGACCTGGTCCTTGACGTGCAGGACGTAGTCCACCTTCTGGTCGTAGGCGCGGGTGTCCGCGCCGAGCGGGGTGCTCAGGTCGGTCAGCCACTGGTTGAAGCTGATCATCATCGGGCGCTCGGGAAGGTAGCGGGCGTCGTGCGTGGCGAAGAGCACGCCGTCGACGTAGTAGGTGAGGGCGGTGTCGTCGATGGTCAGGACGAGGTCGTGCCAGCCCGCGAAGCTGCTGCGCGCCACGGTGTGCTGGTTGACGGTCTCCCACGGGTCGGGGCGGTAGGTCTCCCACGAGGTGGCGAAGAAGATGTTCGAGGTCTCGCCCCAGCCGCCGTTGGGGAGGTACTCGAAGTCGTACTCGGCGTAGTCGTCGGCCATCGGGGCCGTGAGGTCGTTGATGGTGAAGAAGGTCTGGACGACGTGGTCCCCGTCCGGGCCGGACCTCGGGGCGTCGGAGAAGTTGACGCGGGCCGCGTAGGTGCCGTTCTTGAACTTCGTCGCACCGGTGTGGATCTGGGCCTGCCGGGTGGTGGCGCTCGTGCCCGCCGTGGACGCCTCCAGGTTCATCACGGAGTTGCCGCCCTCCGCCGCGAAGCTCACGTTCTCCGCGGCCCAGGTGGCGCCGTAGACGCCCGGTCCGCCGCCGTAGTCGCGGATGCTCCAGCCGCGCGCGGCCAGGGCCGGGTCGGTGTGCGAGGTGTAGTTGAAGTCGTCGAAGAGGGTGGGGCCGCCGGGCTCGGGCCGGGTGCCGCCGGGTGCGGTGCCCCACACGGTGGCGGCGCCCAGCTGGGCGGTGACCTTGTCCCAGTCCCCGTAGGTGGTGCGGGGGCCGCCGAAGGAGTAGTCGTCGGCCTGGTTGAGCATCTTCCAGTCCGTGCGGTGGAAGCGCAGCTGCATGTCACCGGTGTCGGCGCCGGGGGCGAGGGAGCCGGCCCCGGCCTTGAAGGTGATCTCCAGGTAGCGGTCGGCGGTGGCGGTGGGGGTCGCCAGGGTGCCGAAGGTGCCGGTGATCCGGGAGCAGCCCTTGACCGCCCAGGAGCAGGCGAAGCGGTACTGGGCGGTCGGGGCGTCCGCCTTGAAGTAGTAGCGGAGCGTGACCTGCTGGAGCGCGACGGCGCCGGTGCCGTTGTTGACCACCTTGAACCAGGGCTCGGCCTGGTCGGTGGAGGCGCTGCCCGCGCTGGTGCGGTACTGGACCTTGACCGAATCGGCCGCCGCGCCGGCGGGTGTGGCGGTCAGCGCGGCGGAGCCGAGACCTGCGGTCAGGGCGAGGGCCAGGGCGGCTGCCGTCCGGCGCTTGGGGGTTCGCATCGTGCGTTCCTCTCGGGGTGGGGGGATCACGGGCCGTCCGCGCACGGCCACGCGCGCGGACGGCCCGTGGCCGTGTGTCTGTGGGGGGGGGTGGTGCGGGTGGTGCGGGGTGCGCCGGCTACCTCCGGGCCGGTGACCGGACCAGTGACCGGATCAGTGGCCGGGCCGGGCCGGGGAGGAGCGGGAGTGCGGTGCGGCGCGCGGGCATGACGTCGGGTCCCTCACCTGGTCGGGGTGGATGTCCCGGACGCAACTCGCCGCGAACGGTTACCAGTTGACCAACTGATCAAGTGGTCAGCCGGGTGGCTAGAAGGTGACATGGCGGGGTCGGCGCGTCAACCCCGTACGTCACCGGAGTTTCGTCCGGACCCTCGCGACGGCCACCCGTAAGTGGTTGTATGCGACTGGTCAGTTGGAAGGCGGCCGACGGAGAAGCGGGGAGAGGGGCGGCTCGTGACGCAGGAGAAGGACTCCTCCGGCTCGGTGCTCAAGCGGGAACGGGTCCGCGAGCACCTGCTGGGCCTGATCGACGTCCGGCGGCCGGGCGACGCGATCCCCTCCGAGCGCACCCTGTGCGCCGCCCTGGAGGTGTCCCGTCCGACCCTGCGCGCGGCCGTGGACGAGCTCGTCGCCACCGGGGCCCTGGTGCGGGAGCACGGGCGCGGCATGTTCGTCGCGCCCACCAAGATCACTCAGGAGCTCGCCGCCGAGGAAACGGCCCTGGCCGTCCGCCAGGCATCGGGGCACTGGTCGAGCCGGCTGCTGGAGCACTCCACCGTCCAGGCGGGGGCCCGCAGGGGGCGGCGGCTGCGGATCTCGCCCGCCGCGCAGTTGCTCTACATCGCCCGGCTGCGGCTGGTGGACGGGGCGCCGATGGCGATCGAGCACCTGCACATCCCGGCCGACCTGGTGCCGGCGCTGACACCCGCGGAGCTGGAGGCGGGCGACCTCTACGCGCACCTGCGCGACCGGCACGGCGTGCACGTGCACGAGGCGCGGCAGTCGATCGAGCCGACGGTGGTGAACGAGGCGGAGGCGGGGCTGCTGGACGTGCCGCTGCTCTCCCCCGCCCTGCTCATCGAACGGCTCACCACCGATTCCACGGGCCGCCCCGTGGAGTACGTGCACTCCGTCTACCGGGGCGACCGCTACCGGATCGTCTCCCGGCTGGCCCTCGGGGTGGCCCCCGGCTCCCGCGGGCCCGGACACCACCCGGGCATCCCGCCGGGTGACCTCGGCCGCCGGGAGGTCATCACCTCCACCACGACGGGGGACGTCCACACCTTCTGACACGCCCCCGGCGGGACACTTCGGGCGGCACGGTTTCAGGTGACACGGTTTCAGGTGACACGGAAGCCGCCGGCCGCGTGGTCGCGGTGGAGGGTCAGCCGGTCCCAGGTGGGGTAGGCCAGGTCGGTGACGGCGAGCAGCTGGCCGGAGGCGTCGTGCAGGGTGCGTCGTACGGTCAGGCCGGGCGCCGAGCGGGCGGCCGGGGGGTGGGTGGAGCGGGTCATCGTGACGGTCTCGGCGATCCGGCCGGCGACCGCGGCCCGGTCGAGCCAGTGGTGGAGCGGGTCCAGGTCCTCCTCGCGGACGGCCGGCCGGTCGCGGTAGCCGGCCAGTTCCGGGGTCCGCGCGACGATGCCCGGACGGAGGTAGGTCACCGCGTGCTGGAGGGTCTCCCCCGCCGGGCCGCACGCGCGCTGGTGGTGGACCAGGGTGCGGTCCTCGTCGTCCATGCCGAGCGCCTCGGCGAGCGGGGCCGGGACGGTGACCAGGGTCAGCCAGCTCTGGGTGGGCACCGGTCCGGGTGCGGGGGCCGCCGGCGGGTCCGGTTCCCCGGGCCGGGTGACGGCCGGGGCCGTCCCGGCGGCGGCCCGCGGGGCCGCCGGTGGGACGGTCGTCCCCGTGACCGTTCCGGCCACCGGTCCGGTCAGGAGGTTGCCCGGTGTCGCGGCCCGGGTGCCGCGGCTGCCGGTGACGATGAGTCCGGCGTCGCGCAGGCTCTGGAGCGCGGCCCGGATGGTCTGCCGGTTGACCTGGTAGCGGGCGGCCAGGCTGCGTTCGGAGGGCAGTCTGGCGCCCGGACTGATGCGTGCGGTGCGGTCGAGTTCGTGCCGCAACGCTGCGGCGATCCGCTGGTACTTGGGCATGGCGGCGGAGCCGCCCCGCGAAGGGGAGGACATGGCTTCTCCTGTGACGGGTGGTCAAGGACTGCGCGGTCTGCCCGACCAACGTAGCATTGGTCTATACCTCTTCGTGGGACAATCCCGGGGAACCGCTCCCGAAATGGCTGATTCCCCGCCCAGGGCCACCCGGCCCGGTCACCCCCGCAGCGGGTTGGGCAGGGGCAGGTACCGGGCGTCCGCGCCGTCCGCCCGGATCCAGCGCAGCAGCAGGTTGGTCTTGCCCGGCAGGGACGGGGCGTCGAGGAGCTCCGCGATCTCGGGGAGGCCGCGCGTGGTGTCGTAGCGCAGGAACTCCGCGCGGACGGCCGGCCACAGGAACGACGAGATGTCCGGATGATGTGCGGCGAGGGCCCCCGCGATCTCTGTCAGGTGGTTGACCACCAGGCAGTAGACCAGTCGCTGCCAGGCGGCCCCGCGCTCCGTCTCCGGCAGCAGCTTGACCCCCTCCGCGTCGCGGAAGAGCGCCTGTACGGGCGTCCCGGCCGCGTCGACGGCGACCAGGGTGTTCTGGAGGTGGGCCTCCAGGACGACGCCGTGCCGGGCGAACAGCTCCAGCACCGGCGGCACGACCTGGCGCAGGTAGGCCCGCCACCAGGCGGCCGGGTCGGTGGTGCGGGCCGGCGGGCTCCCGGGGGCCGCCTCCGCGAGGGCGGCGGCCAGCAGCGGGGTGGCCCCGGGCGTCACGTGTGCGCGCAGGCCGTCGCGGACGAGGACGGCGAGTTCCTCGAAGGCGAAGCGGGCGGTGCGGTAGCCGCGGTCGGCGAGCCAGGCCGCGGGGGAACCGGTCCGGCGCAGCGCGGCGAAACCGGCCTCCACCGCGGCGTCCGCGCGGCGCAGCGCCAGCAGGTCGTGCCGCCAGAGCCGGCGCACGTCGTTGGTGATCCGGACGTCGAGGCTGAACTTCACGAACCGGTCCACGGCCGGGTCCGGCACGTACAGGGTCCGGACCGAGGCGGTGGGCCAGGCCGGGAGCCGGCCCGGACCGAGGAGGAGGAGCCGCCCGTCCGCGAAGGCCTCGCGGATCTGCGGCCGGGAGCCGACGAGTTCCAGCTGCCAGGGGTGGGCGGGCAGCAGCCGGTACCCGGCGGGCGGGCGCGGGCCGTCCAGGGCCCCGGCGAGCGCGTCGACGGCCTCGGCGGCGGCCTCGCCGCCCTCCTCGCGCGTCTGGTCCTCGCGCAGCCCCAGGAAGACCAGGGGGAAGCGGGCGTGGGCCTCGGGCGCGTACGGCAGCCAGCTCGCGGCCGGGGCGCCGCCCCGGGCCTTGGGGGCCGGGTGGTGCGGATGGCCCATCACCAGGGACTGTTCGGACAGGACGTACGGGTCCGCCGGGGGCGTGGCCGTGGCGCGGGCGGCCAGCAGCGCGGCCAGTGCCGCGCGGCTGTCGGCGATCTCGGCCGGGAGTTCGTCGTTGGGGAGGCCGGTGTAGCGGCGCAGCTCGTCGGAGGTGAGGGTGACCAGTTCGGTGTGGCTGAGCGGACGCCAGCCGTCGGGCGTGCCCAGTTCGGGGTGTACGGGGCGGCGCGAGCCGTGCACCCGGAGCATCCGCCCGCTGCCGCGCAGCCGGTGGACGCCCGCGCCCTGGGGTTCGGCGGCCTCCCGGAGCAGGCAGTTCAGCAGGGGGGTGGCGGCGTACGCGTCGGCGGCGGCGTTGAGGTCCACTGGTTCCATTCGGTGCATCCGGTGCGCCGGGGACGGTCCCCGGAGCGCGGGCCGCGCTCACGGGGCGTACCACCGGCCGTGATCTTCAGTATCCGCGATGATGAACCGGTCATCGTGTGAAGCGATGCCCCGATGCCCTGACGTCCCGATGCCCCTGCCCCGATGTGCGGAGTCCAGCATGCGTTGTCCCGCCTCCCCGGCCGAAGAGGCCGTCGCCACCGAGCTGGCGGCCGTGCGTCCCGCGCTCGGACCCGCGTACGCCGCCGCGTTGAGCGGTGCCCGGGCCGCGGTGCTGACCCGGCTCTGGCGGGGGCTGTCCTGCGAGCCGCTGCCCTGGGTGGTGGGCCGGGAGGAAGGGGCCGGCACCCTGACGCTGCTGCTGGCCGGGGGCGCCCGGCTGACGGGCCCGCGGCCGGACCCGTACGCGACCGCCCCCTACGTGGAGGAACTGGTGCTCGACGGCCGGGCGCACCGGCGGGCGGCGGGGCTCATGGCGGCGCTGGACGTGCCGCACGGGGAGGGTTTCGCCGCCGAACTGGACGACAGCACGGCCTCGCTGGCCCTCTCCCGGGCGGGGCGGCCCGCCGGGCCCCAGGCCCCGGCGGGGGCCGCCTGGGAGTGGGAGCAGCGGGTCGTCGACGGGCATCCCTACCACCCGAACTGCCGTTCCCGGCCCGGTTTCTCGGTGGCCGAGCAGCTGGCGTACGCGCCCGAGCACCGGCCGGTGGTCGAGCTGGGGCTGGTCGCCGTACCGGCCGGGGAGTGTCTGGTCACCGGGGTCTGGCCGGAGGAACTGCGTGACGGCGGGCGGCTGTTGGTCCCGGTCCATCCGTGGCAGGCCGCGCACGTCCTCAAGCAGGAGCGGGTGCGGGCCGGTTTCGCGGCGCACCCGCTGATGGCGCTGCGCACCCTGGCTCCCGTGGCGGGCGGCGCGCACGTCAAGACCGCGCTGAGCACCCGGCTGACCTCCTCGGTGCGGGACCTCTCGGTCTACTCCGTGGAGACGGCGGCGGCGGTCTCCGCCTTCGCGCAGGCGCTGTCCGGGCGGCTCGACGGGCGGCTGCACATCACGCGGACCCTGGGCGCGGCGAGCCCGTACAGCCCGGACCTGGCGGCGGTGCTGCGGGAGCCGCCGGAGGTGTACGCGGACGCCGGGGCGGGCGAGCGGGTGGTTCCGGTGGCGGCGCTGGCGGGAAGCCCGCCGGCGGCGTCGGCCGCGTGGCGGGCCGCGTTCGCCCGGCTCGCGCTCTCGGTGTGCCTGCGCGCCCTGGAGCTCGGGGTGGCCCTGGAGGCGCACGGGCAGAACCTCCTCGTGGTGCTCTCGGCGACCGGCGCCCCACTGCGGCTGGTCTACCGCGATCTGGCCGACATCCGGATCAGTCCGGCCCGGCTGGCCCGCCACGGGCTGGCGGTGCCGCCGCTGTCCGGCCGGCTGGTCACCGACGAGGTGCCGGCCTTGCGGCGCAAGCTGTTCGGCTCGCTGCTGACGGGGACGCTCGGCGCCGTCGCGGGCTCGGCCGGGGCCTTCGCCGAGTGCCTCGCCGAGGCGGCCGGCGTCCCGCCCACCGCCGACACCGGGGCCCTGCTGACCGGGCCGCTCCCGGCCAAGGCGCTCACCCTGATGCGGCTGAGTCCGGGCGTTCCGGGCGATCAGTGGACGGAGCTGGCCAATCCGCTGTCGGGGGGTGAGCGGGGCCGCCCGGCGGGCTACTGTCCGGGGGCATGACAGAGACCTCGTACCTGCACAGCGTGCGGGCGTCCTACGACGCCGTCGCCGTCGACTACGCCCGGCTGCTCGGCGCGGAACTGGCGGGCAAGCCTCTGGAACGTTCGCTGCTGGCCGCGTTCGCCGAGTACGTGCGCGGCGACCAGGCGGGCGGGGGCCGCGCGGTCGCCGATCTGGGGTGCGGTCCGGGGCGGGTGACGGCGCATCTGGACGGGCTCGGCGTCCGGGCCTTCGGTGTCGACCTCTCCCCGGCGATGGTGGCGGTGGCCCGGCGCAGCTATCCGGGGCTGCGGTTCGAGGTGGGGTCGATGACGGCGCTGGACGTGGCGGACGGGGTCCTCGGCGGGGTCCTGGCCTGGTACTCCACGGTCCACACCCCGCCCGGGGCGCTGCCGGAGCTGTTCGCGGAGTTCGCCCGGGTGCTGGCTCCGGGCGGGTACCTGCTGGTCGCGTTCAAGGCGGGCGACGAGCGGGTCCGGCTGGAGCACGCGTACGGGCATCCGGTGGATCTCGATGTGTACCGGACACCGCCGGGGACGGTCGCGGGGCTGCTGGCGGGGGCCGGGCTCGCCGAGGTGGCCCGGCTGGTCCGGGAGCCCGAGGGGCCCGAGAACTGCCCGCAGGCGTTCCTGCTGGCCCGCAAGGCCTGAGCGCCCCGGGCCCGCCCCCTGGCGGTCGGACCCGGCCCGTTCGGCCCGTCCGGGCCGGGCCGCCCGGGCCGTGCGCCGTCCGGGGGGACCGTCCGGGCCGCACGGGCCCGCCTTCGCCCCGATCGGGCCGGGCGGTGGCAGGAAGGAGGGATGAACCTCCACCGCCGCCGGGTCCTGGGAAGCGCGGCCGCCGCCGTCGTGGCCGCCACCGGGGCGGCCGGGGCCCGGCGCGGCCCGGACTTCGGCGCGCTCGCCCGGGGCCTGGACGGGCGGGTGGTGCTCCCCGGCGACCGGGACTACCCGCAGGCCCGGCAGCTGTTCCAGCCCCGCTACGACACCGTGGCGCCGGGCGCGGTGGCCTATCCCGCGCACGCCGGGGACGTGGCCGTCTGCCTGGACTTCGCCCGGCGCCACGCCGTACCGGTGGTCCCGCGCGGCGGCGGGCACAGCTACGCCGGCTGGTCCACCCGGTCCGGCGGCCTCGTCGTCGACACCGGGGCCATGGCCGGGGTGGACGTCGAGGGGACGGCGGTGCGGGTCGGCGCCGGAGCCCGGCTCGCGGACGTGCACGCCGCCCTCGCCGCCCGGGGGCTCGGCCTCCCGGCCGGGCTCTGCCCCTCGGTGGGCATCGCCGGGCTCACCCTCGGCGGCGGCCTGGGCCTGGCCTCCCGGGCCCACGGCACCACCGCGGACCGGCTGACCGGCGCCCGGGTCGTGACCCCCGACGGGGCCGTCCGCGAGACCGGCGAGGGCCACCGGGGGGCGGACCCCGGCCTGTACTGGGCCCTGCGCGGCGGCGGGGGCGGCAACTTCGGGGTGGTCACCGAGCTGCGCCTGCGCGCCCACCCGGTCGGCGACTGCGCCTTCGCCGAGCTCCACTGGCCGGACGGCGCCGACGCGGCGGTGGTCCGTGGCTGGCAGCGCTGGCTGGGCGCGCTGCCGGACCCCTTCTGGAGCCAGGTCGAGTTCGTCGTCGGCGCCGGGCCGGTCCCCGCCCCGGCGGTGCGGGTCGTCTGCCTCGACGGGCGCGGCGAGCTGGAACGGCAGCTGACCCGGCTCTGCGGCCTGGTCGGCGGGGACCCCCGGGACAGCTGGACGGTCGTCCGCGGCTACGGGGAGACCGTCCGGGCCATGGCGGGCTGCCTGGAGCTGAGCGCCGCCCGGTGCCGTCTGCCGGGCACCCTGCCCGGCCGGGACCCGCGGGGGCGGCTCGGCCGGGACTGCTACGCCGCCCGCTCCGACTTCTGGCCGGGCCCGGGGCTGCCCGGCCCGGCGGTCGGCGCGGTGCTGGACGCCCTGCGCCGGTACGCGGCCACCGCTCCGCCCGGCGGCTTCGGGGTGGTGCAGCTCGACGGGGTCTGCGGCGGCGCGGTGAACCGGGTGGCGCCCGCCGCGACCGCCTTCGTCCACCGCGACAGCGCCTTCCTCGCCCAGTACCTGGCGTACTGGCCCGCCTCGGCGACGGCCGCCGAGGCGGCCCGGCACCAGGGGTGGCTCGACGGGCTCTGGCAGGAGCTGCGCCCCTGGGCGGGCGGGCGCGCCTACCAGAACTACACCGACCCGAAGCTCACCGGCTGGCGCGATGCCTACTACGGCCCGAACCTCCCCCGGCTGGAGGAGGTCCGGCGCGCCTACGACCCCGACCGGCTCTTCCGTTTCCCCCAGGCCGTCTAGTCCCGGTCCGTCCCCCGCCCCGGACCGGGCGGGCCGGACGGCGGGGCCTGGCCGGCCGCGACGAACAGGAGCACGACATGCGACGCACGTTGACGGTGACGGCGGCGACGGCCGCCCTGCTGCTGCCCGGCGGACCGCTGCCGGCCGCCGGGTCGGGGGAGACGGCCCGTGCCGCCGCCACCCACTGGTCCGCGCGGGAGGCCCGGTCCTTCTGGACGGCCGGGCGGATGGCCTCCGCCCGCCCCGCCGGCCCCGCCACTCCCTGGCCGGGCGCCGGGACGGTCCCCGCGACGGCCAGGGAGACCACCGCCGGGCCGGGCACCGGGGAGGACTTCGACGGCCTCCCGGTCGTCGGCCGGATGTTCGTCATGAAGGACGACGGGGCGTACTTCTGCACCGCGAGCGTGGTCTCCTCCCCCGGTCGCGACCTGGTGCTCAGCGCCGCGCACTGCCTGCTGGGCACGGACACCCGCCAGGTGGCCTTCGTCCCGCGGTACACGATCGAGAACCCGCAGCCGTACGGCATGTTCCCGGTCCTGCGGGGGAGCGACGGGCGTTCGAAGGTGTGGATCGACCCGCGCTACCGCTCCCGGGGCGCCGACCGGGGCGCCGCCTTCGACGTGGCCTTCGCGCAGGTCGGACCGGATACCGGCGGCTTCCCGGTGGAGGACGTGGTCGGCGGGAACCGGCTGGTCACCGGGGCCGGTTACGCGCACGAGCGGGTCTCGCTGATCGGCTACCCGGCCACCGCCGCGCGCCCGCGCCTGTGCGTGAACCGGACCACCCGGTTCACCAGCGCCGACCCGGGCATCCCGGGGACGTTCCTGCGCATCGACTGCACCGGCTATCCGGGCGGGACCAGCGGCGGCCCGTTCCTGACCCACTTCGACGAGCGCACCGGGACCGGTGACGTGGTGGGCGTCATCGGCGGCTGGAAGACCGGCGGGGACACCCCCGACACCTCGTACAGCTCCTACTTCGGCACGGAGGTCAGGGAGCTGTACGAGAAGGCGGCTGCCTCGGCGGAGTGAGGGCGCGGGCCCACCGGGTCCGGCGCGGGTTGCCGACCGTGCGCGGGGTGGCCGGGACCCCGTCGGCGGTCAGCGGGTCGGCGGCGGCCAGGCCGGACCGGCGGCGCAGCTCGGCGAGGGCCGTGTGGACGGGCCCGAGGACGGCCCCGGCGTGCGGGCCGAGGTGGGCGAGGGCGTGCGCGGTGGTCTCGATGGCCTCGGCGGCGTCCTCGGCGGCGCCCCGGCTCCACCCGCCGGGCCCGTCCCGGCCCCGCAGGACGACGGCGTCGTAGAGGTGGCAGGCGGCATCGGCCATGGCGTCGGCCCGTTCCCCGACGCCCGGCGCCGCGATGGTCGGCAGCTCCATGCCGGGTCAACGAGCCGGGCCCGCCGGGGGAACGAACGGACGGCCACCGGATCACGCCTCCGGGCCCGCCGGGGAGCAGGGGAGCAGCGGGGTTCAGGGGGATCAGCGGGGCATGCGCTTAGGCTGGCCGGTCATGTGGAAGAGAGTCCGTCACCGTACGCCCGCCCGCGCCGCGGCTTCCGCCGGTTCCGGGGCCCGCGTGCCCGGGGCGCTGGCGCAGCTCGCCGTGGTGCTCCGTACGCCCGCCCGCGCGGCCGAGCCGCTGTTCGCGCGGGCGCCCCGGCGCTGGCAGCGGCTGCTGCCCTTCGCCGTCGCCGCCTGCTTCGTCCTGTCGCTGCTGCCCGTGACGATCGCGGTGCTGGCCAACGACTACCGGATGGGCGGTGGCTGGGCGGGTGCGCTGGGCGTGGCCCAGACCGTGCCGCTGCTGCTGGCCGTGACCCGGCCGCTGCCCGCGTGGGCCCTGGTCCTGTTCGCGGACACGGCCGCGGCGGCGCTGCTCACCGACGCCGGGCAGGTCGCCGGGCAGAGCTGGCCGTGGCCGCCGATGACCATCGTCGGCTATCTGGTGCTGATGGTCTGCCTGGGGCTGCGGGGGTCGATACGGGTCCTGGTCGGGGTGTGGCTGGCGACCGGGGTGGTGGGGGGTGTGCTGGCCTTCTCCCGGCCCGACGGGGCCAATGACACGGCGGCCCTGCTCCTCGTCCTGAGCGGTGTGGTACTGGCGCTGACGGGGGCCCTGCGCGGGCTGGGCGACGCCCAGCAGCGGATCGCCGAGCAGGAGAGCATCAGCGAGGCCGAGCGGTCCCGGCGCACGCTGCTGGAGGAACGGGCGCGGATCGCGCGGGAGCTGCACGACGTGGTGGCCCACCACATGTCGGTGATCACCGTGCAGGCCGATTCCGCACCGTACCGGCTGCCCGGCATGGAACCGCCCGTGCGGGAGGAGTTCGCGGCGATCGCGGCCAGTGCGCGCGAGTCGCTGGGCGAGATGCGGCGGCTGCTGACGGTCCTGCGCGGTGACGGGGCGGACGGCGCGGGCGGCGGGGAGCGGGCCCCGCAGCCCGGGATCGGCCGGCTCCAGCAGCTGGTGGAGGCGACCGTACGGGCCGGGCAGCCGGTGGAGCTGTCGCTCGCCGCCGGGGCGGCCGGGGCGGCGCCGCCCGCGGTGGACCTCTCCGCGTACCGGATCGTGCAGGAGGCGCTCGCCAACGTGGTCCGGCACGCCCCGGGCGCGCGGACCCGGGTCTCGGTCTCCTGCGACGCCGGGGAGGTCCTCGTCCTCGTGGTCAACGGCCCGGCGCGGGACGCCGTGGTGGCGCTGGAGAGCTCGGGGACGGGGCACGGGCTGGTGGGGATGCGCGAGCGCGTACGGTTGACGGGCGGGACGCTGGACACCGGTCCGCTGCCCGACGGCGGCTTCCGGGTCGCCGCCCGCCTCCCGCTGGACCAGCTCACCGAGGACGACAGTTGACCATCCGCGTGATCATCGTCGACGACCAGGCCATGGTGCGGGCGGGGTTCGCCGCGCTGTTGTCGGCGCAGGCCGACATCGACGTGGTGGGCGAGGCCCCGGACGGGCGCGAGGGGGTGCGGGTCTCGCGCACCGTCCACCCCGACGTGGTGCTGATGGACGTGCGGATGCCGGAGATGGACGGGCTCACGGCGGCCCGCGAGATCCTCGACCCGCCGCCCGGGGTGACGCACCGGCCGAAGGTCCTGATGCTGACGACCTTCGACATAGACGACTACGTGTACGAGGCGCTGCGCGCGGGCGCCTCCGGGTTCCTGCTCAAGGACGCACCACCGGCCGACCTGATCGCGGCGGTCCGGGTCGTCGCCTCGGGCGAGGCGCTGCTCGCGCCCTCGGTGACCCGGCGGCTGATCGCCGACTTCGTCCAGCAGCGGCGGGCGCCGCGCCGGGACCCGGCGCTGCGGCTGAACGGTCTGACCCCGCGGGAGACGGAGGTGCTGGAACTCATCGCGCGCGGGCTGTCGAACCAGGAGATCGCCGGGCAGCTGGTGCTGGCGGAACAGACGGTGAAGACGCACATCGGGCGGGTGCTGGGCAAACTGGACCTGCGGGACCGGGCCCAGGCCGTGATCTTCGCCTACGAGGCGGGCCTGGTCCGCCCGGGCGACTCCCCCTGACCACCCGGCCTGCCTGACCGGCTCCGTCTCCTGCACCGCCTGCGGCCCTCCCGTCTCCTCCACCCCCTACCGGGGTATGACAGCGGGTTTGGCTCCCTGGTGCGACGTGCGATCGGGTACCTCCTTCGTACCTTCCTCCTCGTCACGAGGAGAGGAGAAGGGGCATGCGCCGCTTCGGAAAGACGCTGGTCACGGCCGTGCTGGCGGTGGCCGTCGGCGCGGGGACCGCGGGTGGGGCTCCGGGCGCGGGGCGGCGGGCGGTCACCGGGCCGCCGCCGGGCAGCGACGCCTGGCGGGCCGACACGCTCCCGGGCCGTGCGCTGCCCGATCCGGAGCGGGCGCCGGCGGGCGAGGTGGCCCGGTTCTTCGCCGGGCTGGACGAGGGCGCGCGGAAGGAACTCCTGCGGCGCCACCCGCTGGTGGTGGGCAATCTGGACGGGGCCCCGCTCCCGCTGCGGTACGAGGCCAACCGGGTCGCCGTCCGCTCCACGGGGGAGGCCCGGTACGCCTCGCTGGCCGCGCCGGACCGGCAGATCCTCGCCTTCGACCCGCGCGGGCGGGGCCAGGTCGCCGAGGTGTTCGGGGACGCGGAGCGCGCGGAGCACCTCGCGGTGGTCGTGCCGGGGGCGGACAACGACGCCGCCACCCACGACCGGCCGCGCGCGGTGGGCACCGGCCCGGCCGGGATGGCGCGGGCGCTGCGGGAGGCGGCCGGCGGGGCCACCGCGGTGATCGCCTGGACCGGCTACACCACTCCGGTCGGGGTCGGCCCCGACGCGGCGGGCGGGCGGCTGGCCGAGGCCGGTGCGGTCCGTCTGGCCCGGTTCACGGCGGGGCTCGACGCGGCGGGCACCGCCGACCCGGCGCTGTTCTGCCACAGCTACGGCTCGGTGGTCTGCGGGCTGGCGGCCCGGCACACGGACGCCACCGACCTCGTGGCCGTCGCCTCCCCCGGGATGCGCGCCGCCACCGCGGCGAAGCTGCGGACCGGCGCCCGGGTCTGGGCGGCCCGGGGTCCCTCCGACTGGATCGCCGACATCCCGAACGTCGAGTTCGCCGGGATCGGCCACGGCGCGGACCCGGTCTCCGCGGCCTTCGGCGCCCGCCGGGTGCCCGCCTCCGACGTCCGGGGCCACACCGGCTACTTCGCGCCCGGTACCCGTTCCCTGGCGGCTTTCGCGGCGATCGCGACGGGAGGGCTCCGATGAGCGCCGCGCGGGTCGTGCAACGGTGGAAGGACACCGCCGGACGGATCGACCGGCGGACCCCCGCCCACCGCGACCGGGCCGTGGACGGGCTGCGCGCCCTGGCCCTGCTGGCCGTGCCGACCGGGCACTGGCTGCTCGGCGGCTTCACCCTCGACCCCGGCGGCGGCCTGCGCAACGCCAGCCCGCTGTCCGCACTCGGCTGGCTCGCCCCGGCCGGCTGGGTACTGCAGATGCTCGGCGTCTTCTTCCTGGTCGGCGGTTACGCCTCGGTCCTCTCCTACCGGCGGCGCACCGGCTCGGCCGGGGCGTGGCTCAAGGGCCGGATCGTGCGGCTGGGGCGGCCGGTGCTGGGGGTGACGGCGGTGTGGGCGGTGGCCGCGCCACTGCTGTACGCGGCCGGGGTGCCGGAGGTGACCTTGCGGACCGGGGCGACGCTGGTGGTCCAGCCGCTGTGGTTCGTCGGGGTGTACGTGGTGGTGACCGCGCTGACCCCGTACTGCGTCCGGGCCGCGCGCCGGCTCGGCGGCTGGGCGGCGGCTCCGCTGCTCGTCGCGGTCGCCGTGGTGGACCTGCTGCGTTACGGGCCGTTCGCGGATTCCGTGCCGTCCTGGCTGGCGCTGCTGAACGTCCTGCCGGGCTGGCTGTTCGCGTACCAGCTCGGCGTGGCCTGGGGGGAGCGGCGGATCGGCGGGCGCGGGGCGTGGCTGCTGCTGGCCGGGGGGACGGCGCTGTTCGCGGTGCTGCTGGTCGTCTTCGACTACCCGGCGTCGATGGTGGGCGTGCCGGGCGAGGCCCGGACCAACTCGCATCCGCCCTCGCTGCTGGTGCCGGCGCTGGCCGCGGCGCAGTCGGGTGCGGCGATCCTGCTGCGGGACCGGCTGGCACGGCTGCTGGCACGGCCCGCGCTGTGGGCCCCGGTGGTCGTGATCAACCTGTGCGCGATGACGATCCTGTGCTGGCACCAGACGGCGATGCTGGCGGCGGCGGTCCCCGGCTCGTTCGTGGGTGAGGTGGCGGGGCTGACGACGGCGCCGGACGGTCTGGGGTGGATCGCGGCGCGGCTGATGTGGATGCCGCTCTTCGCGGTGGTGCTGGTGTGTCTCGCCCGGTACGCGCGGCGGTTCGAGGAGCCGTGGCACGGGGCCACGACGCTGCGGCGGGCGGTGACGGGTCTCCTGGCGGCCGGGTTCGCGGTGTTCGCGCTGGGTCTCGCCTGAGGGGAGGGCGGCGGCGGACGGACGCCAACCCCCGGACACGGCGGAAGCGCCGCTCCCCGAAGGGGGCGGCGCTTCCGCCGTGGTGCGGTGCCCGCGGTGCGAAGGGGTGCTCCGCGGCGGGCTCTTCGCGTCAGGCGATCGAGGCGGCGACGATCGCGGCGACGGCGAGGTTGCAGGCGGCCGAGACCCAGACCGCCGGGTGCGGCTGCGGGTCGACCACGATGGCGCCGAGCTTGCCCGGGGTCACCAGGTCCAGGACGAGGAAGGCCACCGCCATCATGACCAGGCCGAGCAGGCCGAAGGCGGCCGTGGAGAGCAGGCCCTTGCCGAAGTCCTCGTACGTCGTCCAGATCGAGGTGAAGACGATGCCGCCGATGCCGAGGAGCGCGGAGCTCAGCAGGACGGCCGCGTTGCGGTTGCGCTCCTCCCAGATCTGCTTGGGGAGCTTCCCGGGCGTCAGCACGTCCACCAGGACGATGCCGAGGATCAGCAGGACCAGACCGAGGGCACCGAACGCGCTGGTGCGGCCGAGTCCGTTGATGATGTCGCTCATTGAGAAGCCTGTCTCCACGTGGATGAAAAGGGGGTGGGAAGAGGTGCCACCGGGAGGCCGAATCTATCGCACGGCCGTGCGGTGGACCATGGGAGGCCGGGAAGGTCACGGTCACGGCCGTGCGGTCCGGCGCAACGGGTCCGCCTGCCGGAACAGCGGGGCCGCCGGGGCCCGCCGGGTCCCGGTCCTGCCCGGCGCCCCGTCCACGACCCGTGGGGCACCCCTTCGCGGAGCGCCCGGAGGTGACGGCCGCCGCGTGCGGTGGCCGGAAAAGAGCACCGGGGCGGTCTGCCCCCGGGCACCCCGGACGGCCGGTCCCTACGCCCCCGGCACTCCCCCTTCGTCTCTCCGCTCCCCTTGACCTCGTCTTTGGTTGAGGTTTTAGCGTGCGGGCATGGACATGGAAGTCACTGCCTGGACCTCGCTCCAGAACACGGTCAACGCCCCGGAGCACCGGCGTCCCCTCTCCCGGGCGGGTCTGCGCCGGATCGCCGCCTTCGCCCGCCCGCACCGGCGCGGGCTCACCCTCTTCCTTCTGCTGAGCGTGGCGACCGCGCTGCTCGCGGTCGCCACGCCGGTGCTCGCCAGCCGGGTCGTCGGCGCGATCGTCGACGGCCGCGACAGCGGTACGGTCACCCGGCTCGCCCTCCTCATCGCCGTGATCGCCCTCGCCGAGGCGGGCCTCGGCCTGCTGACCCGCAAGCTCTCCGCGACCCTCGGCGAGGGGCTGATCCTGGATCTGCGGACGGCCGTCTTCGACCATGTGCAGCGGATGCCGGTCGCCTTCTTCACCCGGACCCGGACCGGGGCGCTGGTCAGCCGGCTCAACAACGATGTGATCGGCGCCCAGCGGGCGTTCAGCGACACCCTGTCCGGGGTGGTCACCAACACCGTGACCCTGCTGCTCACCCTCGTCGTCATGCTCAGCATCTCCTGGCGGATCACCCTGCTGGCGCTGGTCCTGCTGCCCGTGTTCGTCCTGCCGGCCCGCCGGACGGGGAGGCGGATGGCGGCGATGCGGCGGGAGGCTTCGGCCCTGAACGCCGCGATGGGCACCCAGATGACCGAGCGGTTCTCCGCCCCGGGCGCGACCCTGGTCAAGCTGTTCGGACGGCCCGCCGAGGAGTCGGCGGAGTTCGCGGCGCGGGCGGCGCGGGTGCGTGACATCGGCATCCGTACGGCGATGGCCCAGTCGGTCTTCATCACCGCCCTCACCCTGGTCTCGGCCCTCGCCCTCGCGCTCGTCTACGGGCTCGGCGGGCACTACGCCCTGCGCGGGAGCCTCGACGCGGGGTCCGTCGTCGCCCTCACCCTGCTGCTGACCCGGCTGTACTCGCCGCTCACCGCGCTCGCCGGGGCCCGTGTCGAGGTGATGAGCGCCCTGGTGAGCTTCGAGCGGGTCTTCGAGATCCTCGACCTGGAGCCGCTCATCGCCGAGAAGCCGGACGCCCGCCGGGTCCCGGAGGGGCCGGTGGCCGTGGAGTTCGAGGGGGTCTCCTTCGGCTATCCCGCCCCCGGCAAGGTCTCGCTCGCCTCGCTGGAGGAGGTGTCGGCGCTCGATGCCCGGGGCGGTACGCGGGTGCTGCACGAGGTGTCGTTCCGGGCCGGACCCGGCGAGCTGGTCGCCCTGGTCGGCTCCTCCGGCGCCGGCAAGTCGACCATCGCCCAGCTGCTGCCACGGCTCTACGACGCGGACGCGGGCGTGGTCCGCCTGGGCGGGGTCGACGTACGGGAGCTGACGGCCGAGTCGATCCGCGAGACCCTCGGCATGGTCACCCAGGACGGGCACCTCTTCCACGAGTCGGTACGGTCCAACCTGCTGCTGGCCCGGCCCGGGGCGACGGAGGCCGAGCTCTGGGAGGCCCTGCGCCGCTCCCGCCTGGACGGGCTCCTCGCCTCGCTCCCGGACGGCCTGGACACGGTCGTCGGGGAGCGCGGCTACCGGCTGTCGGGCGGGGAGCGCCAGCGGCTGACCATCGCCCGGCTGCTGCTGGCCCGGCAGCGGGTGGTGATCCTCGACGAGGCCACCGCCCATCTGGACTCCACCTCCGAGGCGGCGGTGCAGGAGGCGCTGGGCGAGGCCCTGGCGGGGCGGACCGCGGTGGTGATCGCGCACCGGCTGTCGACCGTGCGGGCCGCCGATCTGATCCTGGTGGTCGAGGAGGGCCGGATCGTCGAACGCGGCACGCACACCGAGCTGCTGGCCCTGGGCGGGCGGTACGAGGAGCTGTACCGGACCCAGTTCGCGGCGGGGGACGGGGCCGGGGCGTCGGCGGCCCGCGGTCCGGGGCGCTGACGGCCGCCGCCGCGGCCGGATCACGCCCGGCCACCGGGCCCGCGTCCGCCCGTCCGGGGTCACTCGCCCGGGGTCGCCCGACGGGTTCAGCCGTCGTACGGGAGGGTTCTGGTGCGCAGGGCGTGGCCGTGGCGGACCCCCTCCAGGAAGGCCGCCTCGTACGCCTGGTCGCCGAGGGCGCCGCGGGCGGTGCGCTCGAACTCCTCCCGTACGGGGGCCAGTTCGGGGGTGCCGCGCTGCGGGTGGCCCACGGCCTGCCAGTAGGCGTGGCCCGTGCCGTACGCGCGCGCGGCGCCCGCGCCGTCGCCGGCGGCGGCCCTGGCCGCGGCGAGCAGGTCGAGGCCGAGGGCGGTGCCGAAGCTGTCGCACAGCTCCCGCTTGCTGTCCAGCATCGCGCGGGCGTGGACGACGGACTCGGCGGGGCGGCTCTCGAAGAGGGAGATCAGGGCGAGTTGGTAGTCGGCGTAGGAGCGGGTCCAGTGCTCGTCACGGTCCACGCAGCCCGACCGCAGCAGTTCGGCCTCCGCGCGGGCGTCGGTGAACAGGCCCATCCCGGTGAAGGCGAAGACGCGGACCAGATGGCAGCGGATGCGGGCCGCCGAGTCGAAGGGGGTACCGGGCCGGGCCTCCAGGGCGTTGTCCGAGATGATCCGGGCGGCGAGCGGGCGCCCGGCCAGCAGGTGGCTCAGGCCCAGCAGGTAGGCGGCGTCCAGCGCGGGCCGCGGGTCGCCCCCCGGGCCGCTGCCCGAGGTCAGGGCCTCGCAGGCGACCGCGAGTTGATGGGCCTGCTCCTGTTCGCCCTGGAGCAGCAGGATCACCCCGAGGGCCCAGAGGGCGCGGACGCGGTGTTCCGGGTCGGCCGCCTCGGGCCGCGCGGTGTTCAGCGCCCGTTCCAGGTAGCCCCGCGCGGCGTGCAGGTAGCCGCAGCAGGCCCAGAAGAACCCGACCCGTCCGGCCAGGTCCAGGGCGCGCGGGGGGTCGGTGTCCAGGTAGTGGTCCAGGGCGGCGCACAGGTCTCCGTGGACCGCGGCGACGCGCCGGTACCCCGCGCGCTGCCCGGGGCCGAGCCAGTCCCGTTCGGCCGCGCGCACCAGGCCGGTGAAGTACGCGGCGTGCCGGTCCCGCAGTACGTCCCGTTCGCCGATCCCGTCGAGCCACATCGCCCCGTACTCGCGGATCGTGTCCAGCATCCGGCAGGAGCCGTCGGCGGCGCGGCGCACGACGGACTTCGAGACCAGGGCCGCGAGCAGGGACGGGACCTCCTCCTCGGTGAGCGGGGCGGCGGAGCAGACGGCGCGGGCCGCCGCCTCGTCGAAGGTGCCGCCGAAGACGGAGAGCCGCAGCCACAGGAGCCGTTCGCGCGGCTCGCACCACTCGTGGCTCCAGCCGATCGCGGTCCGCAGGGCGCGGTGGCGCGGCGGCTGGACGGGGCTGCTGGTGGTCAGCGCGCCGATCCGGTGGGCGAGCCGTTCGGCGAGTTCCTCGACGGTGTGGTCCGTGAGCTGCGCGGCGGCGAGTTCCAGGGCGAGGGGGACCCCTTCCAGGCGGTCGCAGACGGCGCGGGCCGCGATGAGCCTGCGTACCGTCCAGGGCGGGCCCTGCGCCGGGGCGGTCTCCACGGCCCGCGCGGTGAACAGGGCGAGGGCCTCCCCCGCGCCCGCGCCGTGCGGCAACGGTCCCAGTTCCAGGACGTGTTCGCGGGCGAGCCCGAGCGGCTGGCGGCTGGTGAGGAGGAGGACGAGGTGCGGGGCCGCGCGCAGGAGGTCCCGTGCGAGGGCGCGCAGGGCCGGGACCAGGTGTTCGCAGCAGTCCAGGACGAGGAGGAGGCGGCGTGCGCCGATCCACTCCCGGACCGCCTCGGCGAGGGTGCGGGTGGTGTGGTCGGCGAGGTCGAGCGCGTCGGCGACGACGTCGACGAGCAGGCGGTCGTCGGGGAGCGGGGAGAGGTCGGCCCAGTGCACCCCGTCGGGGAACGGGCCCCCGGGGCCGGTGGCACGGGCCAGGGCGTGGCGGACCAGCCGGCTCTTGCCGACGCCGCCCGGCCCGGTCAGGGTGACCAGCCGCCCGCTCGTGAAGGCCGCTTCCAGCGCGGCCAGTTCCTCTTCCCGCCCCACGAAGGAGGCGGCTTCGCCGTCGTTCGCCGCGTCATGTCCCAGCACGTGTCCAGTGTGTCGTACGGGGCGGGTGTGCGGGCCCGTGTCCGGTCGGGTCGGCCCTGCCGGTCGGGTGCCGGGTCGTACCGGTGCGGGGTCAGGCTTTCTTGAGGAACTGGGTCTTCAGCACGAGGCCCTTGACCTTCTTGGTCTGGCACTCCACCTCGTCGGCCTTGCCGGTCAGGCGGATGTTCTTGACCAGCGTCCCGCGCTTGAGGGTCTCGGAGGTGCCCTTGACCTTCAGGTCCTTGATCAGGGTGACGGAGTCCCCGTCCGCCAGTTCGGTCCCGTTGCTGTCCTTTACCACCGGTTCGCTCATGTCCCCCATCCTACGGAGCGAGGACGTCGAGCTCTTCCAGGGCGCCCACCGCGATCCGCCGGGTCAGCGCCTCGGCGCGGGCCGCGTCGCCCTCCCGTACGGCCTCGGCCACCTGGACGTGCAGGGTGACGGCGGCCGGGTCGGGGTCGGGGAACATCACCGCGTGCTGGGTGCGGCCGGTCAGGACCTCGGCGACGACGTCGCCGAGCCGGGCGAACATCTCGTTGCCGGAGGCGTTGAGGACGATCCGGTGGAAGGCGACGTCGTGGTGGAGGTAGCCGTCGAGCTGGTGGCCGCGCGAGGTGCGGACCATGCCGAGGGCTGCCTCGGTGAGCGCGGCGCACTGCTCGGGGGTGGCCCGGTCGGCGGCGAGGCCCGCCGCGACCGGCTCGATCGCGGAGCGCAGGACGGTGAGGGAGCGCAGCTGGCGGGGGCGGTCGGCGCCGGCCAGGCGCCAGCGGATGACGTGCGGGTCGTAGACGTTCCACTCCTCGGTGGGGCGCACGGTGACGCCGACCCGGCGGCGGGACTCGACCAGGTGCATCGACTCCAGGACCCGGACGACCTCCCGGACCACGGTGCGGGAGGCGTCGAAGCGTACGGCGATCTCGTCGGTGCGCAGGACGCTGCCCGGCGGGTACCCGCCCGCCGTGATCGCGAGGCCGATCGTGTCGAGTACATGGGAGTGCAGCCCCTGCCCGGAACCGCCTTCGGTGGTCATGGCGTAAGCGTACGGTGACGCCCCGATGGACAAAAGATGTGATGTTTTGCGCTCACCTCTTGAATAAGTAGTACTTAATGCGCTTCAGTGGTGCCCACACGGACCGATGTCAACGAGGACAGCGAGGTAGGCGTGAGTACCCAGCGCGTCATTGTGGTGATGGGCGTGGCCGGCACGGGCAAGACGACCGTGGGCAGGCTGCTGTCGGAGGCGCTCGCCCTTCCGTACGCGGAAGGCGACGCGTTCCACCCGGCGGCCAACGTCGCCAAGATGTCCGCCGGCACACCGCTGGGCGACGCCGACCGCTGGCCGTGGCTGGACGCCATCGGCGCGTGGATTCGCGACCGGGGCGAACTCCCCGGCGCGGTGGTCACCTCCTCGGCGCTCAAGCGCGCCTACCGCGACCGGCTGCGCGCCGCCGCCCCGGACGCGGTCTTCGTCCACCTCACCGGTGAGCGCCCGCTGATCGAGCGGCGGATGGCGGAGCGCACGGGGCACTTCATGCCCACCGCCCTGCTGGACTCGCAGTTCGCCACGCTGGAGCCGCTCCAGGCGGACGAACGCGGCGTCGTCGTGGACGTGTCCGGAACCCCGGAAGAGATCACCGAACGGGCGCTGGCCGCACTGCGCCCGCACCCCACATCCCAGACATCCCAGAACTAAGGAACCGTCACCGTGACCAGTCTCAGCGTCGAGACACTGGCAGCGGGCGCCACCGGACCGATCACCACGGCCGGCAACACCCAGTTGGGTATCGCCGTCCTCGCGGGCATCGCCGTCATCGTCCTGCTCATCACCCGCCTCAAGCTGCACGCCTTCCTGGCCCTGACGGTGGGCTCGCTCGCCCTCGGGGTGTTCGCGGGCGCGCCGCTGGCCAAGACCATCTCCAGCTTCACCGCCGGGCTCGGCTCCACGGTCGCGGGCGTGGGCGTGCTGATCGCCCTCGGCGCGATCCTCGGCAAGCTCCTGGCGGACTCGGGCGGCGCGGACGAGATCGTGGACACGATCCTGGCGCGCGCCAAGGGCCGGGCCATGCCCTGGGCGATGGTGCTGATCGCCTCGGTGATCGGGCTGCCGCTCTTCTTCGAGGTCGGCATCGTGCTGCTGATCCCGGTGGTGCTGCTGGTGGCCAAGCGCGGCA
The DNA here is from genome assembly GCF_044454165.1 of Streptomyces sp. NPDC051567. Taxonomy (NCBI): domain Bacteria; kingdom Bacillati; phylum Actinomycetota; class Actinomycetes; order Kitasatosporales; family Streptomycetaceae; genus Streptomyces; species Streptomyces sp. NPDC051567. The sequence goes on from NZ_JBITDK010000004.1 coordinate 72,445, forward strand.
ACTACTCGCTGATGCGGATCGGCATCCCGGCCCTGGCCGGTCTCTCCGTGATGCACGGGCTGATCCCGCCGCACCCCGGCCCGCTCGTCGCCATCGACGCGCTCCACGCCAACCTGGGCATCACCCTCGCGCTCGGCATCCTCGTCGCGATCCCGACCGTGATCATCTCCGGTCCGCTGTTCTCCCGGTACGCGGCCCGCTGGGTGGACGTCCCGATCCCGGAGCACATGATCCCGCAGCGGCCCTCGGCGGAGCTGGAGCACCGCCCCCGCTTCGGGGCGACGGTCTTCACCGTGATGCTGCCGGTGGTCCTGATGCTGATGAAGGCCCTGGTCGACATCGTGGTCGACGACCCGGCCAATCCGGTGCAGCGCGTCACCGACGTCGCGGGCTCCCCGCTGATAGCCCTGCTCTCGGCGGTCCTGGTGGGCATGTTCACCCTCGGCCGGGCGGCCGGCTTCACCAAGGCGCGGATCTCGACCACGGTGGAGAAGTCCCTGGCGCCGATCGCCGGCATCCTGCTGATCGTGGGCGCGGGCGGCGGCTTCAAGCAGACCCTGATCGATGTCGGCGTCGGCCAGATGATCATGGATCTGTCCAAGAGCTGGGCCATCCCGACGCTGCTGCTGGCCTGGCTGATCGCGGTCGCCATCCGCCTCGCCACCGGCTCGGCGACGGTGGCCACCATCTCGGCGGCCGGTCTGGTGGCCCCGCTGGCGGTGGGGATGTCCTCGACCGAGACGGCGCTGCTGGTCCTCGCGATCGGCGCGGGCTCGCTGTTCTTCAGCCATGTCAACGACGCGGGCTTCTGGCTGGTCAAGGAGTACTTCGGGATGACGGTCGGCCAGACCCTCAAGACCTGGTCGGTGATGGAGACCATCATCTCGGTGGTGGGCCTCGTCTTCGTCCTGCTGCTCTCGCTGGTGCTCTGACCCGGCTCCCCCCGTTCCTGTGCCCCGGTGGTCCACCTGAGGTGGACCACCGGGGCACAGTGCTGTCCCGGCGGTCGCGGCCAGAGGCGGGTCACGGGGCGGCCGGGGCGAACGCGGCCTCGCGGAAGGCGGTGCGGAGCGGGGCCCGGGGGCGGTCCGGCAGGAGGACCGCCCAGAGCCCGCGCCGCGGGGAGACCCACACCGCCGGGCCGTCGCCGTCCGGGGCGTGGTGGGTCCAGAGGCCGTGGGGGGCGGGGTCCCAGAGGAGCCCCCGGGCCGGGGTGAGTTCGCCCGTACGGATGCGCAGCGACTCCGCGGTCCAGGCGCGGGGGACGGGGTGGTCCGCCGGGGAGAGGAGGTGGCGCAGGAAACGGGCGAGGTCGGCGAGGGGCGCGTGCAGGGTCCCGTCCGCGAAGCGGGTGCCGGTCAGGCCGAGCGGGCGCCAGATCCGGTCGGCCGCGAGGTCGGCGAAGGGGCTGCCGCCGAGGTGTTCGGCGAGGCGGGTGAGGGCGCCGAGGGCCGCGTGGGCGGCCGGCCCGGCGTTGTGCGTGAGGAGGTGGTGGGCGGTGGTCCCGTGGGGGGTACCGGCGGAGGGCTCGATCCCGTAGCCGCAGAGCGGTGTGTGCAGGTGCAGCGCCTCCTGTGCGACCAGGCTGCCGATCACCGGCCAGAGGGCCAGGACCGGGGCCAGTCCGCCGACGTCGAAGACCTTGCCGGTGGGGCCGGGTCCGGGCCGGACAGTGTCCGATCCGGCGTGGACACCGTCCGGGCCGCCGAACGCCCAGGCCGCTTCCGGGTCGGTGGAGCGCAGCAGGTCCGTGATCCGTGCGGCGCGCCGGTCCGCTTCGGCCCGTCCGGCCTCGTCGGCGGGGCGCGCCCGGTCCGGCCCGTCCGGCCGGTCGCTCTGGAGCGTCATGGTCGCCCACGCTAACGACCGCCCGGCCGTCCGCCCCGGCGCGTCGCGCCGGAGTCGGCGCCCGGCCACCCGAATGCGCCGCCGCCGGACGGGCGGCACGGGACACCGGGACGGATGGGCGCGGGGGCGGGGTGCCGGTGGGCGCCCCGCCCCCGCGCCGTCACCCGGCTACGGCCGGGCCGCCCGGTCCGGGCGGTCCGTGACCCGCAGGGTGTTCAGCAGGGGTTTGCCGAACCCGCTGTGCGTGACGAAGCGGACGTTCAGCACCCCGTCCGTGACGGTGACCGTGTAGGTCCGGGTCAGCGCCGTGTAGGTGCCCGCCTCCAGCGAGATGTCCAGGGCGGGCAGGACCTGCGCCCCCTCCACCAGGACGTCGAAGACGCGCTGGTCGGGCCGGGTGGAGGAGAGCTCCGCGAAGCCCAGTTCCACCGTGTACGTCCCGTTGGGCACGTTGTCGAAGCGGTACTCGTACATGCCCTCGCGGGCGTTGCGGAAGAGCCGCTGGTCGTCCGTGCCGGCGATGGCGCGGCCGGTGGAGCGGACCGGGGCGGCGCCCTGGTAGCCGTAGGACCCGGCGGTGTACTTGCGGTCCGGGGACCAGCTGTCACCGCGGGCGTCGGTGCCCGGGTAGTCGGAGCCCGCGTCCAGGGCGACCTGGTAGCGCGGGACGACCACCTTGACCGGGACGGTGAGGACCGGGGTCCGGCCGCTCGCCGAGGTGATCCTCAGCTCCGTGGTGAGGACGGTGCCCGGGGTCAGGCCCGCCGTGTCCACGGCCAGGGTGAGCGGGGCCTTCCCGCCGGTCGGGAGGTCACCGCCGCCCGGTCCGGCCGTCAGCCAGGCCGCGTCCTCGAAGACCGTGAACGCCGTGCCCAGGCCCGGGTTGGTCAGGTCGAGGGCGCGGGTGCGCCGCTGGTCCCCGGGGAGGACGAACTCCACGGACGGCGCGGAGGCGGTCACCCGGCCGGTGCGCAGGGCCTGGCTGGATGTCGTGACCTCGGCCGGCCGGACGTCCACCACCGCCTGCGCGGGCTCGTACTGCGCGGCGGTGAGCGCGAGGGTCCGGGGGCCGGAGGCGCTCTGGACGATGTAGGTGCCGTCCGCCGCCGTGGTGGCCGACACCGCGGTGTCACCCGTGCCGACCGTCACCGTGGCGCCCGCGACGCCGTTGCCGTCGTTGGCGTCGAGCACCCGGCCCGCCACCACGCCGCTCCTGGTGGTCCGGAAGTCGACGGAGAGGGCGTCCGAGACGACGGCGGTGTTGAAGGAGTACGTGAAGGCGTCGGTACCGGTCGCGTTCTCCACCCCGACGGTGGCCGTGGAGCCGCCCTTGATCCCGGTGCCGCCCGTCCCCTTGTAGGAGTAGGAGACGGCGCCGTCCTCGCCGATCGCCGCCGAGAAGGAGAACCTGTCGGACTGCGTCGACCAGTGCGCCACCTCGCGCCATTCGATCACGTACCGGCGGTGGGGGGCGGTTCCGGTGACGCCGGTGAAGACGCCCGAGCCGCTGCCCGCCGCGCCGACGACCAGGTCGTCCCAGAAGGGGTACAGGGCCGCGTTGGGCGTGGCCGTGCTGGGGAGGTTGCCGTTGACGTCGCCGGTGTGGTTGCCGCCGAAGCTGACCGTGCCGTTGGTCCCGATCCACGCCTGGCCGTACGTCTTTCCGTACAGCGGCAGCGGGAAGGGCAGCTCGACGCGCTCGGTGGTGTTGTCCCCGGCCAGGGCAAGCTGGCGCTCGCCCGTGGGGAAGGGGCGGCCGTTCGCGGTGGCGCAGGCGTAGCCGTAGGTGTCGGTGCGCTCGGGCAGGTTCACCGCGACGGTGGTGTCCCCGGCGACGGTGACCCTGGCCGTGCCGGCGGTGACGCAGCGGGAGGAGTGGGCGGCGTTCACGTCGTAGGTGCCGTGCGGGAGGGTGACCTCGAACCGGCCCTGGGCGTCGGTGGTCGCGGTCACCGGGGTGCCGGCGACGGTGACGGAGGCGCCTTCCGCCGGGCCGGTGGCCGCGGAGACGGTGCCGGTGAGCTTGGCGGAGGCCACCGGGGTGAGGGTGAGGTCGCCGGTGGCGGTGGCGTTCTCGGTCACCGTGGCCGTCGTGGTCCGCTCCGCGTAGCCGAACTTGGCGGCGGTCAGGGTGTAGTCGCCCACCGAGAGGGCGCCGAAGCGGTAGGTGCCGTCCGCCCCGGTGGTCGTCGTCCGGTCGATCGGGCCGTCGGCGGTGATCCGGGCGCCCGCGACGGGTTCGCCGCCGTCGGAGCGGACGGTTCCGCCGAGGGTGCCGACCGCGCCGCGCGGGGCCCCGGTCACGGCGGCCAGCGCGTCGAGCTTGCCCTCGCCGAAGACGTTGTTGTCGGCGGCGCTGCCGCCGCACTGGGTGTTGGCGGTGTCCTGCGCGCTGCCGTCGAGCAGTGCCTCGGTCTGGGCCACGTCGCCTTCGAGGGCGGGCGCGGCGGACCAGAGCAGGGCCACGGTGGCCGCGGTGTGCGGGGAGGCCATGGAGGTGCCGGAGAAGGAGGTGTACCTGTTGCCGGGGACGGAGGAGCGGACGTTCACCCCGGGGGCCGCGATGTTCGGTTTGATGATGGCGCCCGGTCCGGGGCCGCGCGAGGAGAACGACGCGATCGTGTCGTTGATGTCGAAGGCGCCGGAGCTGTAGGAGCGGGCGTAGTCGCCGGGCGAGCCGCTGGTGGCGCAGCCCGGTCCGCCGTTGCCGTTGGAGAAGGCGGGGAAGATGCCGGCGGTCCGCCAGGCGTCGACGATGCCCTGGTACCAGTCGTCGTGGACCGAGCTGCCCCACGAGTTGTTCACGATGTGGGGGGCGAGGTCGGGGCGCGGGTTCCCGCCGGCCGGGTCGGTGGGGGCGACGATCCACTGGCCGGAGGCGAGCAGGGACGCCTGCGAGCAGGAGTTGCTCTCGCAGCCCTTGGCGGCGATCCACCGGGCGCGCGGGGCGACGCCGGTCTTGTTGGCGCCGCCGTCGTCGCCGACCATGGTGCCCATGGTGTGGGTGCCGTGGTCGTTGTTGTCGCAGGGGGCGGCGGTGGCGCAGATCCCGGCCGGGTCGAACCAGTTGTAGGCGTGGTCGTAGGACCCGTCGGCGTTCTTGCCCCGGTACTGGCTGTTGAGGGCGGGGTGGGTGTGGTCCACGCCGCTGTCGATGTTGGCGACGACGATGCCCTCGCCGCGCACCCCGAACTGGTCCCACACCTGCGGGGCCTTGATCCGGTCGATGTTCCATTCGACGGCGTCGGCGGCGGCCCGCTCCCGCTTGCCCTCGGCGGGCCGGGACAGGGCGACCGTGTCGTCGGCGTCGATCCGCGCGACCTCGGGGCGCTGCGCGAGGACCCCGGCGAGCTTCTGGCCGCCGACGACGCGGACGGCGTTGACGATCCAGTACGAGGTGTACTCGGCCCCGGTGCCCTCCAGCGCCTTGACGATCTCGCTCTGGGTGCGCGCGGCGTGGTCCTTCTTGGTCCGCAGAACCGTTTCCGCCTTGGCGGCGCGGGTCTGCTGCCCGCTCGCGGCCGTCAGGTCGGCGGCGGTGTCGAGGTAGACCCAGAAGACGGCCTTGGCCGAGTCGTCGAGCTGGGCGCGGAGCCTGGGTTCGATCTTCGCCTCGGCCGCGCCCGGAGTGGGACCGGGCTCCGGTGCCGCCGCGGCCACCCCCGCGCCGAGCGGCAGGAGCAGGGCCGCGGTGAGGGCGGCGAGCGCCGCGCGTAAGGGTCGTCTGTCGCGTTGTGCCACGTAGGTTCTCCTCGTACGCCGTGTGCAGATTGCGCGGGAAGGGTGTGCGTGACGTGCGTGGTCATCGTGAAGTACACGTCATGCGCATTACAAGAGGGCCTCGGGGCGGTGGCCGAGGGGGCGTCCGGCCGGGTGGCCTTCCGCCCTCGCGCGGGCGAGTCTGGGGGCATGACCGCTCCCGAGTCCGGGCCGGCGCCCGGTGTCCCGCCCGCGCCCGCCGTCCCGCTGGCCTCCGCACGCGGGCGGTGGATCGTCCTGGCCACCGTGCTCGGGTCGGGCATGGCGCTGCTCGACTCGACCGTGGTCAACGTCGCGCTCCCCCGCATCGGCCAGGACCTGGGCGCCGACCTGGCCGTGCTCCAGTGGACGGTCAACGCCTACCTGGTCACCCTGGCCGGGCTGATCCTGGTCGGCGGGGCGCTCGGCGACCGGTTCTGGCGGCGCCGGATCTTCGTGCTGGGCGTGGTGTGGTTCGCGGTGGGTTCGCTGCTGTGCGGACTCGCGCCGAACGCCGGGGTCCTGGTGGCCTCCCGCGCCCTCCAGGGCGTCGGCGGCGCCCTGCTGACACCCGGTTCGCTCGCGCTGATCCAGGCCTCGATCCGGGCCGGGGACCGGTCCCGGGCGGTGGGGCTGTGGTCGGGGCTGGGCGGGGTGGGCGCGGCCGTGGGGCCGTTCCTCGGCGGCTGGCTGGTGGACGGACCGGGCTGGCGCTGGGTGTTCCTGCTGAACGTGCCGGTGGCCGCGCTCTGTGTCCCGGTGGCGCTGCGGCACGTACCGGAATCACGCGATCCGCAGGCGCGCGGACGGTTCGACGTGGCCGGGGCGGCGCTCGGGGCGGCGGCGCTGGCGCTGCTGACCTACGCCCTGATCGAGGCCCGGTCCGGATCGCCGCTCGTGGTGGCCGCCGGGGTGGGCGGGGTACTGCTGGCCTGCGCGTTCGTGTACGTCGAGCGTCACCGGGCCGACCCGATGGTGCCTCCGGAGATCTTCGCCTCCCGGCAGTTCACCGCCGTCAACCTGGTCACCCTGTGCGTGTACGCGGGGTTCGGCGGGTTCTTCTTCCTCGTCGTGCTCCAGCTCCAGGTGGTGTCCGGGTACTCGGCCCTGGGCGCCGGGGCCGCCCTGTTGCCGACGACCCTGCTGATGCTGCTGCTGTCGGCGAGTTCGGGGGCGCTCGGGGAGCGGATCGGGCCGCGCATCCCGCTCACGGTGGGACCGCTGCTCTGCTCGGCCGGGATGCTGCTGATGCTCCGGGTGGGCCCGGGGGCCTCGTACGTCCGGGACGTACTGCCCGCGCTGCTGGTGATGGGGGCGGGCATGGTCACCTTGGTGGCCCCGCTGACGGCGACCGTCCTGGCCTCGGTGGACCCGGGCCGGGCGGGGCTGGCCAGCGGCGTCAACAACGCGGCGGCGCGGGCGGCCGGGCTGCTGGCGGTGGCGGCGCTGCCGCTGCTGTCCGGGATGGGCCCGGACGCGTACCGCTCGGCCGCCCAGTTCGACGCCGCCTTCGGGCGGGCCATGCTCTGGTGCGCGGGAATCCTGGTGGTCGGGTCCGCCGTGGCGTGGGCGACCGTACGGACCCCCGCGGCCTGGGCGCCCCGGCCGCGGTGCCGCACCCAGTGCGCGGTGACCGCCCCGCCGCTCGAACCCCCGCAGGCGGAGGAGCGGTAGCGGCGGGCGGGCGTCCGCGCGGGGGCGGGGCAGGGGGCGGCGGGCGGGCGTCACAGGGGGGGCGAGGGCAGGGGTGTGGCGGGGCGGCGGCTGGAATTCGTCCCCGCCCGGTGCGCCGTCGCCACGCTCCCCTCCGCGCTCTCTTCCGTACTCGCCTCCGCGTTCTCCCCGGGCCGGGGAAGGCGAAGTTACCTGGAGGTATCTAGTGACTTCGCAGGCGCCCAGCAGTAGAACTCGTTCTCCTTCTGCCCAGAGCGAGGAGAGTCGCATGAGCGATCATCACGTGCCCGCCCAAGGTTCTCAGGGCATCTCGCGCCGTGGATTCATCGCGAGAACCGGTTCCGTCCTGGGAGCCATGAGCCTCGCCGGGCAGGCCGCACCCGCCCAGGCGGCACCGACCACCCCCGCCCCCACCCCCACCGCGCCCGGCACCGTCCGTGACGGGGCCCGTGTCCCGGTCCTGGTCATCGGCACCGGCTACGGCGGCTGCGTCGCGGCGCTGCGCCTCGCCCAGGCGGGCGTCGACGTCCACATGGCCGAGATGGGCATGGCCTGGGACACCCCCGGCCCGGACGGCAAGATCTTCGCCCACACCGTGCGGCCGGACCACCGCTCCTACTGGCTGCGCACCAGGACCAGGGCGCCGCTCAGCCACTTCCTCGGCTTCCCCCTCGACAAGGACGTGCCCCGGTACACCGGCATCCTGGACGCCGAGGAGCTGGGCGGGATCACCGTCTACCAGGGCCGTGGCGTCGGCGGGGGCTCGCTGGTCAACGGCGGCATGGCCGTCACTCCCCGACGGCAGCACTTCGCCGCCGTCCTGCCCTCGGTGGACCCCGAGGAGATGTACCGCACCTACTACCCGCGCGCCAACTCCGCGCTCGGGGTGGGCCTCATCGACCCGGAGTGGTTCGAGAGCGTCGACTGCTACCGGTTCGCCCGTGTGGGCCGCAGGCACGCGCAGCGCTCCGGCTTCCCCTTCGTCTTCGTGCCGGACGTGTACGACTGGGAGTACATGAAGCAGGAGGTGGCCGGTACGGTCCCCAAGTCGGCGGTGGACGGCGAGATCCTCTATGGCAACAACGCGGGCAAGAAGTCGCTCCAGCAGACCTATCTCGCGGCGGCCCGGGCCACCGGCCGGGTGAGCGTCTCCCCGCTGCACCGGGTCACCTCGGTCACCCCCGCCTCCGGCGGCGGCTACACCGTCGTCATGGAACACCTGGCCACGGACGGCACGGTGACGGCCACCAAGGCCGTGACCTCGGACCGGGTCTTCTTCGCGGCCGGCAGCGTCGGCACCAGCAAACTGCTGGTCGGGCTCAAGGCTACGGGTGCGCTGCCCGGCCTGAACGGGGAGATCGGCAAGGGCTGGGGCGACAACGGCAACGTCATGGTCGGCCGCGCCAACCACCTCTGGGACCCGACCGGGACGGTCCAGTGCGCCATCCCCTGCGGCGGCATCGACAACTGGGACGCGGGCGGCGCCTTCGCCGAGGTGGCACCGCTGCCGACCGGGATCGAGACCTACGCCTCCTTCTACCTCTCGATCACCAGGAACCCGCACCGCGCCGCGTTCTCCTGGGACCCGGTGGCGGGCGCCGCGCGGCTGAACTGGCGGGCCGCCTGGAAACAGCCGTCCATCGACATGGCCAGGACCGTCTTCGACCGGATCAACGCGAAGGAGGGGACGGTCTACCGCTCGGACCTCTTCGGCGTGAACAAGGTGTGGGGCGACCACCTCACCTACCACCCGCTCGGCGGCGCGGTCCTGGACAGGGCCACCGACAACTACGGCCGCCTGCACGGCCACACCGGCCTGTACGTGATCGACGGCGCGCTGATCCCCGGCAACACCAGCGTCAACCCGTTCGTCACCATCACGGCGCTCGCCGAACGGAACATCGAGACCATCATCGCCACCGACCTTTAGGGCCTGTCAGCTCCTGTCAGCTCCTGTCAGGGCGGGAGCGGCGAACGGAGCGAACGGGGTGGGCAGGGCAAGTGGGGCGGGGTCCGGACGGGCCCCGCCGTTCCGCGGTACCCGTGACCGCCCTCGTACCCGCAGGAGGGGGGGTGTCAGGGGGCGGGCAGCACGCACGCGCCGTCGAGGCCGAGCACGTGGTTGAGGCGGCCGAAGGCCAGCCAGGACCCGATGCTCATCGTCAGCTCCACGATCTCCAACTGGCTGTAGTGCGCGGTCATCCGGGCCCAGAACTCCTCGTCGAGCCCGTGGTGGTCCAGGGTGTACCGCTCGGCGTACTCGGCGGCCAGCCGGGTCCTGTCGTCGAAGGACCCGGCGGTGCGCCACCGGGACACGGCCGCGGCGAACTCCTCCCCGACCTTCTCCCCGTCGCGTTCGGTGCGCCAGTCGAGGCAGAAGACGCACCCGTTGATCTGCGCGACGCGCAGCCGCGCGGCCTCGAACTCGCGCAGGCCCAGGGTGGTGTGGGCGTACACGGCCAGCGAGAAGTTCGTGGCGGCCGGGCCGATGCCGGGGACCATCTCGCCCCACACGTACTCGATCGGGTGCCTGCCCTCGGGAACGTCGATGTTCACGGCTGCTTCCTTCCGAGTCGGCCGGTGGCGGGGCGCAGGGGCACGTCGAGGGCGTCGTAGAGCCCGGGTTCCGCGGCGGCCAGCCAGTCGACGGCGCCCACGAGGCGGCCGACCGCGGTGGCGTTCCCGCCGACGGAGCGGTTCTCGCCCTCGTCGGTGGCGGCCACGGTGACCTCGATGCGGGGGCGGCCCTCGATGACGATCCGGTGGACGCCGTCGCCGCCGTCCGGCGGGGACGGCCACTCCGGCGCGCACGAGGCGTGGACGCGGGTGACGTGCTCGATGACGATGCGGGGCTCGCCCTCCACGATGCCCTGCACCTCGAAGCGGACCGCGCCCTGTGTCCCGGCCTCGAACACGCCCATCGCGCGGGTGGTCACGGTGGTGTCGAGCGCGCGGCGCTCCAGCGTCTCGCGGATCTCGTCCAGCCCGGCCCCGAGGGCGCGGGCCATCATCCGGATCTGGCCGCCCCACACCATCGTCGGGACGGAGGGGATGAGCATCATCGGCTCGTGGTCCAGGGGCCGGCCCATGCCGACGAGGTCGCGGACCGCGTCCGGCCGGTCGTAGGTGGAGTAGTCGAAGATCTCCTGGCACCGGACGGCGTCGACGGTGGTGGCGACCCCGCTGACCAGGAGGGGAAGGATGTCGTTGGCCCAGCCCGGGTCGACCCCGGAGGCGAAGAGCGAGCCGCCGCCGTCCGCGACGGCGGCCAGCACCGGGTTCCGGAACTCCGGCGGGGCGTTGCGGTGGTCGTAGAGCGGGTACAGCGCGGGGCTGACGACGACCGCGCCGGCCCGGATCGCCCGGGTGATGTCGGCGAGGGCGGCGTCGGGCCGGGCGTCCCCGGACGCGGCGTACACCACGGCCCGGGGGCGGGCGGCCAGGACGGCGCCGATGTCATCGGTGGCCCGGACCCCCAGCGGGCGGCCGAGCCGGGCGAGCTCGCCCGCGTCACGGCCGGCCTTGCCGGGACTGTGGACGAGAACGGCGACCAGTTCCAGCGCGGGGTGGGCCTCGACGGCACGGATGGCCAGACGGCCGATGTTGCCGGTGCCCCAGACAACCGTGGGAATCATGCGCGGAGGGTAGCGACAGGAGCCGGAGGTTCCTAGTGCCGCGTCGGGCGACGTTTGCCCGTCGAGGAGCGGCGCCCGGTGCGTGGTCCCGGCGTGTCGGCCGGAAGTCCTCGTACGGGACGTACCTGGGCTTTCGGCCGGTACGGCGAGAGTGCGTGCCGGGCGTACCGCTCCCCGGCCGTCACCGGTTCCCGGCCGTGACCGGTTCCCGGCCGTGACCGATCCCGGCCGTCACTGGTTCTCGGCGCCCAGGACGAAGAGGAGGTAGACGAAGAAGGCGAAGAGGTGACCGACGAACAGGTAGGCGACCAGCCGGACGATGAGGCCGATCGGGAACTTCGACTCGATCCGCTTCCGGGCGGTCGGCGCGGTGGCCTCTTCCGCCTCTGCCATCTCTGTGGCCTCTTCTACCCTCATGACCCCGCGAACCTCTCTTGCCTCTTCCACCGCTGCCGTGGCTGCCGTCACCGGCTTCGCTTCCGTGGCCGCTGCCGTCGCCGACGCCTGTGACATCTGTGAGGTCTGTGACACCTGTGACATGTTCTCTCCTTGGGACATGAGTTACGGCTCCTCGGCTATCGGTCGTGCGCGGTGTCGCCGCCGCCGAGGCAGAGCCCGGCGAGGCTGCTCTGCAGCAGCGTGTGGACGAAGAGCAGGTCGGCCCCGCCGGAAGCCGCGGCCCCGATCCGGTGCGGGGTGAGCGAGTCGAAGTGCGCGCTGTCCCCCGGTTCCAGCAGGTACTCGCTCTCCCCCAGGTGGAGCCGGAGCCGCCCGCTCAGGACGTACAGCCACTCCTCACCGGGATGGATGCGTACCAGCTCGCCCGCTCCACGACCTTGGGGGCCCCGGCCCGCGGTGGCCGTGGAGGGGACGTGCACGCGCAGCGCCTGCATCCCCCGGCCGGAGCCGCCCGCCTGCCAGTACGTCCATCCGTCGGCCTCCCGGGCGCCCGGGCCACCGGCCCGTACGATGGGATCGGCGACGGCCGGAGTCTCGCCGAGCAGCTCGGAAACGGTCGTGCCGTAGGTACGGGCGAGCCCGAGCAGCAGCGGCAGCGAGGGCTGGCGGCGGCCGGTCTCCAGCCGGGAGAGGTGCGCGGGCGAGAGCCGGGCCCGCGCGGCGGCGGCCTCCAGGGTGAGCCCGGCGCGTCGGCGCAGGTCACGCAGTTGCGGAGCCACGGTGGGCAGCTCACCGAGGCCGGTGTCGGCGTCTGCGCCGGGATCGGTGCCGGTGTCGGCGTCCGTGCCGACATCCGTGCCGGTGTCGAGCGGGACGGCCAGGTCTTCGGGGCCGGGAGCGGGACCGGGTTTCATGCTCCGATTGAGCCAGAATCTTGCCTTTCTGGCAATCGCTCGTGCCTCTGAGGCAAAACCTGTCCCTCAGCCCGGCACATTCCCCAGTGCGTTCCCCGGGTCGTTCCCCGCCCCGCTCCCCTGTTCGTCCCCCGGGTCGGGCGACTCCGCGGGCCGCCGCCCTCCGAGGACCGTCTCCACGGTATCGGCCTCCGCCGCGCTCTTGTCCGGGCGGTACCGCACCACCCGCGCGAAGCGGAGGGCGACCCCGGCCGGGTAGCGCGGGGAGCGCTGCAACCCGTCGTAGGCGATCTCCACCACCAGCTCGGGCCGTACCCGCACGGTGAAGCCGTCGTCGGAGACGGCGAGCGCGCGCAGTCGGCCGGTCTGCCAGCGCAGCATCTCGTCGGAGAGCCCCTTGAACGTCTTGCCCAGCATGGCGTGGGTGCCGTCGGCGGCCCGCGCGCCCAGGTGCAGGTTGGACAGGAGCCCGGTGCGCCGCCCGTGACCCCGTTCGGCGGCGAGCACCACCAGGTCCAGGGTGTGGACGGGTTTCACCTTGAGCCAGTGGGCACCGCGCCGGCCCGCCGCGTAGGCGGAGTCGAGGGCTTTGGCCACCACGCCCTCGTGGCCCCGCCGCAGGGTCTCGGCCCAGAACTCCTCGGCCTCGGCCCGTTGCGTGCCCGGGTCCTCGACCACCAGCCGGCGGACCCGCGCGTCCTCGGGGACGAGCGCGGCCAGGGCCTCGTACCGTGCGCGGACCGGCAGGTCCAGGAGGACGCCGTCGCCGGACGCCAGCACGTCGAAGAAGCGGGGGACCACCGGGAGCGCCTCGCGGGCGGCGGCGACGTCGGTCCGGGAGCCGACCCGGCTCGCGACCTGCTGGAAGGGGACCGGGCGGCCGTCCGCGCCCTGGCCGACGACCTCCCCGTCCAGGACGAACCGCTCCCCCGGCAGCGACCGGGCCAGCTCGGCCACCTCGGGCAGCCGGGCGGTGATCTCGTCCAGGGAGCGCGTGTACACCCGTACGTCGTCCCCCTCCCGGTGGACCTGGACGCGGATTCCGTCGAGCTTCTCCTCCACCGCGCAGGGCCCGAGCGCGGCCAGGGCCTCGGCCACCGACCCGGCGGTCCGGGCCAGCATGGGCTGGACGGGCTGCCCGATCCGGAGGGTGAAACCGCCGAGTGCCCGCGCCCCTTCGGCGAGGACGGCCGCCGCCACCCGGGGCAGGGAGCCGTCCAGCATCACGGCCCGGCGCAGCGCCGCGGCCGGTACCCCGGCGGCCACGGCCACGCCCTCCAGGGCCACCGCGTCGAGCGCGCCCTGGCGCACCTCGCCGGAGAGCAGGCTGCGCAGGAACCGCTGCTCGGGCTCGGTGGCCGCGCCCAGCAGGGTGTCCAGGACCGCGTGACGCCGGGCCTGGGCCCCGGTACCCGCGACGGCCGCGAGCCCGGTGACCGCCGCGTCGACGGCGCGGACGCTCAGGGTCGGCGCCGTCGCGGGCGCGGTCTCCCGCGCGAGCGCGCGCCGGCCGACGCCCGGGCGCCCCTGCGGGAGCCGTCCGGCGAGGTACGAGACCACCAGTGCGGCCTCGTCGGCGGGAGCGGCGGCGAAGAGCCCGGCGAGGAGGGCGGTCTTCCGCGACCGGGCGGAGGCGTCGGCGACCTCCCGGGACACGCGCGCGACCTCGGCCAGCAGCATGCCGTCATCCTCCCGCAGGGCGAAGCCGCGTGCAGGGTGGAGCGGCGCACGGGCGGCCGAGCGCGGGGCGGGGCGTGGGCGCGGGCCTGGGGCGGGGCGTGGGGGCGGGGCGGGTGTCCGGACCCGGCCGGACCGCGCGCCGCCCGGACCTGCGGCTCTCCCCCGAAGCCCCCCGGACGGGGCGGTGTACCGCAGGCGCGGTACACCGGGGGGACTCCGTAGTCCTTGAGGAGGTCCACGGGTCCCCCTCCGGGCGTTCGGGGGCCGGGTACCGGGCGTTTAGGGTTCCCGTATGAAGCTCCGACTGCCCCTGGTGCCCCGGCGACGGCGAGACCGTCTGCTCGCGGGCGCCGCCGCGCTCGCCGTCGTCGCGGGGGCCGGCACGTGGACGGCCGCCGCCACGTCCGGCGACGCGCCGGACGTGCACCGCCAGGACCACGTGCTGAACATGCCCGACGCCGGGATCGACACCTCGTACTTCACCTCCGGCGGCGGGGGGAAACGTCCCGCCGTGCTCCTCGGGCACGGTTTCGGCGGCAGCAAGGACGACGTCCGCGAGCAGGCCGAGCAGCTGGCCCGGGACGGGTACGCCGTCCTGACCTGGTCGGCGCGCGGTTTCGGCCGCTCCGGCGGGCGGATCGGGCTGAACGATCCCGACCACGAGGTCAAGGACGTCTCCCGGCTCGTCGACTGGCTGGCGGCCCGCCCGGAGGTGCGGCTCGACGCGCCCGGCGATCCGCGCGTCGGCATCTCCGGGGCCTCGTACGGCGGGGCGGTCTCGCTGCTCGCCGCCGGACACGACCGGCGGGTGGACGCGATCGCTCCGCAGATCACCTACTGGAACCTGGCGGACGCCCTCTTCCCGCAGGGCGTCTTCAAGAAGCTGTGGACGGGTGTCTTCTTCACCACCGGCTCGACCGGCGGAATGCAACAGACACCGCAGACACCACAGACATCACAGGCGCCGCAGGCGTCCGGTGCGCCGATGTCCGGCCCGTCCGCGTCCGCGTCCGCGTCCGCGTCCGCGTCCGGTGCGCCGGCCGTTCCCGGCTGCGGGCGGTTCCAGCCGGAGCTCTGCGCGATGTACGAGCGGGTGGCGGTGGCCGGGAAACCCGACCCCGAGGCCCGCGCCCTGCTGGAGCGGCGCAGTCCGTCCGCGGTCGGCGACCGGATCGCGGTACCGACCCTGATCGTGCAGGGCCAGGAGGACTCCCTCTTCCCGCTGGACCAGGCCGATGCCATGGCCAAGGCCATCACGGCGAACGGCGCGCCCGTCTCCGTGGACTGGGCGGCCGGTGGGCACGACGGCGGAATGCCTGAGTCCGCCCGGATCGAGGCCCGTGTGTCGGCCTGGTTCGACCGCTATCTCAAGGAGGACACGGGCGCGGACACCGGTCCGGCGTTCCGGATCTCGCGCTCCGGTGGCATCGATTCCACCGACGGGGCGGTCCAGCTGCGCGGAGCGAACGGCGACCGTTACCCCGGGCTCACCCCGGACCCGCGGGAGTTCGCCCTGACCGGCCGGGAGCAGAGCTTCGCCAATCCGGCGGGCGGGTCACCGCCCGCCCTGTCGTCCCTGCCCGGGATCGGCGGGCAGCTCGCCGCCTTCGGCGCCGGGTTCTCGCTGGACTTCCCGGGCCAGCACGCCCGGTTCGATGCGGAACCGATGGCCTCGGAGGTACGGATCACCGGGTCGCCGACCGTCACCCTGACCGTACGGTCGACGGCCGCGGACGGTTCGGCCGTGCTGTTCGGCAAGGTCTACGACGTCGGCCCCGACGGCCGGCGGCAGGTGCTGCCGGGCCAGCTGGTCGCCCCGGTACGGGTGGAGAACGCGGGGCAGGGCGCGACCGTCGAGCTGAAACTGCCCGCGATCGACCACGCC
The DNA here is from genome assembly GCF_044454165.1 of Streptomyces sp. NPDC051567. NCBI lineage: Bacteria > Bacillati > Actinomycetota > Actinomycetes > Kitasatosporales > Streptomycetaceae > Streptomyces > Streptomyces sp. NPDC051567. Next base: position 88,218 of record NZ_JBITDK010000004.1, read on the forward strand.
GTCCCGGCGGGACACCGGCTGCGGCTGGTGGTCGCGGCCACCGACCTCGGTTACGCGACTCCCGCCGCCCCGGCCGTCTACACGGTCGCGGCCCGGGGCCCGCTGTCCGTCCCGGTCGCCACGGGGGTACGGACCGCCGCGACGGGGCTGCCCGCCTGGACCTGGGGGCTGCCGCTGGGCGCGGTGGCGCTGGCCGCCGCACTGCTGGGCATCCGGCGGACCGGCCGTGGGGGCGCGGGCGCGCGGGGTGCCGTACCGCCGGAACCCGCGCTGGCCCACGTGCCGCTGGAGATCACCGGGCTGACGAAGCGGTACGCGAAGGCCCAGGACCGGTACGCGGTGCGGGACCTGTCGTTCCGGGTCGAGAAGGGGCAGGTACTGGGGCTGCTCGGGCCCAACGGCGCCGGGAAGACCACCACCCTGCGGATGCTGATGGGGCTGATCTCGCCGGACGCCGGGGAGATCCGGGTGTTCGGGCACGCGGTCCGGGCCGGGGCTCCGGTGCTGTCGCGGGTCGGGGCGTTCGTGGAGGGCGCGGGCTTCCTGCCGCACCTGACGGGCCGCGCCAACCTGGAGCTGTACTGGCAGGCCACCGGACGGCCGCGCGAGGACGCGCACCTGGCGGAGGCCCTGGAGATCGCCGGGCTCGGCGACGCGCTGGAGCGCGCGGTGCGCACGTACTCGCAGGGCATGCGCCAGCGCCTCGCGATCGCGCAGGCCATGCTCGGAATGCCGGACCTGCTGATCCTCGACGAGCCGACGAACGGTCTGGACCCGCCGCAGATCCGGGAGATGCGGGAGGTCATGATCCGGTACGCGGCCGGCGGGCGGACCGTCATCGTCTCCAGCCACCTGCTGTCGGAGGTGGAGCAGTCCTGTACGCACCTGGTGGTCATGGACCGGGGACGGCTGGTACGGGCGGGCGAGGTCGCCGAGATCACGGGCGGCGGGGACACCCTGCTGGTGACGCTGGACGGACCGGTCGCGGACGAGGTCGTCGGGAAGGTGGCCGCGCTGGAGGGCGTGGGTTCGGTGGTGGCCGCCGACGACGGGCTGCTCGTCCGGCTGGACGGCGCGACGCCCGCGCGGCTCATCGGTGAACTCGTACGGCTGGAGGTGCCGGTGACCGCGGTCGGACCGCACCGCCGGCTGGAGGACGCGTTCCTCACCCTGATCGGAGGTTCGGCATGAGTACCGTCCAGGACATGAACACCGTCCAGGAGGTGGGCGGCGCCCAGGAGATGGCCACGGGCTACCGGCCGGGCCGTACGCTGCCGCTGCGCGTGGAGGCGCTGCGGCAGTGGCGACGGCGGCGGACCCTGGTGATGGGCGGGATGCTGGCCGCGCTGCCCTTCATCATGATCATCGCGTTCGCGGTGGGCGGCGGCCCGGACGACGGCCCCGGCGGCAGGAACGGCCGGATCTCCCTGATCGACACGGCCACCGCCTCGGGCGCGAACTTCGCGGCGACGTGCCTGTTCGTCTCCGCGGGCTTCCTGCTGGTGGTGCCGGTGGCACTGTTCTGCGGGGACACGGTGGCCTCGGAGGCGAGCTGGTCCTCGCTGCGCTATCTGCTGGCCTCGCCGGTTCCCCGGGCGCGGCTGCTGTGGAGCAAGCTGGTGGTGGCCCTCGGCTTCAGTCTGGCGGCCATGGTGCTGCTCCCGGTGGTCGCTCTGGCCGCGGGCACGGCCGCGTACGGCTGGGGGCCGCTGAAGCTGCCGACCGGCGGGGCGCTGGCGGCCGGGGAGGCCGTACCGCGCCTCGCGCTGGCCGTCGCCTTCATCTTCGTCTCGCAACTGGTCACGGCCGGTCTGGCCTTCTGGCTGTCCACGCGGACGGACGCGCCGCTGGGCGCGGTCGGCGGGGCGGTCGGGCTGACGATCGTCGGCAATGTGCTGGACGCGGTGACCGCGCTCGGATCATGGCGGGAGTTCCTCCCGGCCCACTGGCAGTTCGCGTGGGCGGACGCGCTCCAGCCACAACTGGAGTGGGGCGGGATGGTCAAGGGAACGGTGGTGTCGGTCTCCTACGCGCTGGTGCTGTTCGCGCTGGCGTTCCGGGGGTTCTCCCGCAAGGACATCGTGTCCTGAACGGCCGCGGTCACCGGTACGGGTAGTACGGCGGAGCGGAGCCGTCGAGGAGCGCAGACTGTCCTCGACGGCTCCGTCGTCGTATGTGCCGTCGTATGTGCCGTCGTATGTGCCGTCGTATGTGCCGTCGTGTGTACCGTGACGGGTGCCGTGGCCGGGGTGGGTCACCTCGGCGGAAGGGCTCCGGCGGCGGGACCGCCCCGGCCGCTCACGCGGCGCTCGGCGCGGGGTGGCCGATGGCCTCGATCCCGGCGAGCAGTTGCGCGTCCAGGGGGCGGTCGGCGACGGCCGCGTTGGCGCGGACCTGTTCGGCGGAGGTGGCTCCCGCGATGACGGAGGCGCAGCCGGGCTGGGCCCGGAGCCAGCCGATGGCGAGTTCGAGAACACTGCGGCCGTGGTCCTGGGCGAGCACGGCCAGCGCTTCGACCACGTCGAGCCGCTCCTCGGTGAGGTACGCGTCGCGGCCTTCGAGCCGGGACCCGGCCGGGACGGGCGTACCCCGGCGGATCTTGCCGGTCAGCAGGCCGTTGGCGAGCGGGAAGTACGGGAGCACGCCGACGCCGTAGTGCAGGGCCGCCGGAACCAGCTCGCGCTCGGCCGACCGTTCCAGCAGCGACCACTGGTTCTGTGCCGACACGAAGGGCGCGGCGCCGGTCTCGCGGGCGACGTGGGCCGCTTCGGCGAGCTGCCAGCCGCTGAAGTTGGAGTGGCCGAGGTAGCGGATCTTGCCCTCGGCGACGAGTTCGGTGAGCGCGGCCAGGGTCTCGGCGACCGGGGTGGACGGGTCCGGGCTGTGGAGCTGGTAGAGGTCGATGTGGTCGGTCTCCAGCCGACGCAGCGACTCCTCCACGGCCCGCCGGATGTACGCGCGGCTGCCACGGGCCCCGGCGGCGGGCCCGTACCCCATGTCGGCATCGGCGTAGCCGAACTTGCTGGCGAGGACGACCTGGTCGCGGCGGCCCTTGAGGACCTGTCCGAGGTAACTCTCGGAACCGCCCCGGTCGCCGTAGATGTCGGCGGTGTCGAGCAGGGTGATGCCCGCGTCGAGGGCGGCGTCGACCACGGCCCGGGTGGCCTGGAGATCGAGACGGCCCCCGAAGTTGTTGCAGCCGAGGCCCACGGCGGAGACCTCAAGTCCTGATCTGCCCAGCGGGATGTAACGCATGTGCTTCCTCCGACTCATCGATACATGATCGTCTGGGGGTGGGTCGGTCCAGACTCGCCCATCGGCCGACATCCACGACGTCGGACACGACGAACACTCCAGACACAACAAGCACGACAAGCACGACGGACCCAACGCAACGGGTACGCCCTACAGCTACTTCACCTGCCGCGACGGCAAGCCGGTCATCACGCCCTGGTATCGGCGGCAGCAGCCGCGCCAACGGCTCCACACCCCGGCAACCGCCCCGGAAGCGAACCACCAACACCTCACCACCACCCCACCCGAACCACCCCCGCACCAGCTCCACGCGGCCGTCAGGCCGTCAGGCCGTCAGGCCGTCAGGCCACCGTTCCGGCCGGGGCAGTGGCTTTGCCGTCGCGTCGGGTCGGGTACGGCCCGACCCGGGCACGGCCGGGGCACGGCCGGGGCACGGCCCGGGCACGGCCGGGGCATCAGCCTGCGGACCGGCCTCACCGTATTCGGCCCGCGCCCGCGGACGGCTCCGCCGCCATGACGTGGGGCGGTGCGAAGCCCGCCCGGCGGAAGGCCTCCGCCAACGCCCGGGTCACCTCCGGCTCGGCGTCCACGTCGATCAGCGCCAGGGCCGAACCGCCGAAGCCGCCGCCCGTCATCCGGGACCCGTACGCGCCCGCCGCGTCGGCGGTGGACACCGCCAGATCGAGTTCCGGGCACGACACCTCGTAGTCGTCGCGCAGTGAGGTGTGTCCCTCGGTGAGCAGCCGGCCCGTCTCACGCAGCCGCCCGGCACTCAGCAGTTCCCCGACCCGTGCGACCCGTTCGTTCTCGGTGACGACATGCCGGACCCGGCGCCGCTGCACCGGATCGGTCAGCCGTCCGAGAGCCTGTTCCAGCTCCGGGTACGGGAGGTCTCGCAGAGTGGGTATGCCGAGCGACTCGGCCGCCGCACGGCAGGAGGCCCGGCGCTGTGCGTAGGCGCCGTCGGCCAGGTCGTGGGTGACCCGGGTGTCGACGACGAGGAGGCGCAGACCTGCCGACGCGCAGTCGAAGGGGATGTGCCGCTGTTCGAGCGTACGGGTGTCCAGGTGCAGGGCATGGCCCTCGGTGGCGCATGCCGAGGCCATCTGGTCCATGATTCCGCAGGGGACGCCGACGTACGCGTTCTCTGCGCGGCGGGCGAGCACGGCCAGTGCGGAGCGGGTGAGCGGAATCCCGTACAACTCGGTGAGAGCCAGTCCGGTGGCCGTCTCCAGAGCGGCGGAGGAGGAGAGTCCGGCCCCGGTCGGTACGTCGGACCGTATGTGGAGGTCGGCGCCCCCGGCCGGGAGGCCTGCGTCCAGCAGGGCCCACACCATCCCGGCGGGATATCCGGTCCAGCGGTCGGCGCCCTGTGGCGGGTGTGCCGGGTCGAGGCCGGTGACCTCCAGGGTGACCACACCGGACGGGACGTACGCCGAGTGGAGCCGGAGCATTCCGTCGGCGCGGCGGGCGGCGGCCACCTCGGTGCGCTGCGGGAGGGCGAAGGGAAGGACGAAGCCGTCGTTGTAGTCGGTGTGTTCGCCGATCAGGTTGACCCGGCCCGGGGCTGCCCAGACCCCCTCGGGCGGGTACCCGTAGACCTTCTCGAACTCCCGCGCCGTCCGGTTCGCGGGGCGGGGCTCCCGCGTCGTCCCGCTCATCGGCTCGCCACCTCCCGCAGCCGGGCAGCCGCGTCCTCGGGCCGGACGTCGTTCATGTAGGCCTCCATCCCGGATTCGGTTCCGGCCAGGTGCTTGAGCTTGTCGGCGGTACGGCGGACCGTGAAGAGCTCCAGGTGGAGCGCGAACTCCTCGCGGCCCTCGCCCACCGGGGCCTGGTGCCAGGCGGAGATGTAGGGGGTCGGGCCGGGTCTGTCGAAGAGGCGGTCGAATCGGCGCAGCAGTTCCAGGTAGACGCGGGGGAACTCGGCGCGGGACGCGTCGTCCAGGGCGGGCAGGTCGGGGACCCTGTGGCGTGGGTAGAGGTGGACCTCGTACGGCCAGCGCGCCGCGTAGGGCACGAAGGCCGTCCAGTGGTCCGTTTCGAGGACGATCCGGGTGCCTTCACCGCGTTCACCGGCCAGGACCTCGTCGAAAAGGTTGCCGCCGGTGCGTGCGCGGTGGGCGGCGACGGTGGTGAGCATCCGGGTGGTGCGCGGGGTGATGAAGGGGAAGGCGTAGATCTGGCCGTGGGGGTGCGCGAGGGTGACGCCGATCTCGGCGCCCCGGTTCTCGAAGCAGTAGACCTGCCGGACTCCTTCACGGGCGGAGAGTTCGGCGGTGCGGTCGGTCCAGGCCGCCAGTACCAGCGCGGCGCGCTCCTCGTCGAGGTCGGCGAAGGAGGTGCGGTGGTCGGGGGTGAAGCAGATGACCTCGCAGCGGCCGGTGTCACCGGAGAGGGAGGGGAACCGGTTCTCGAAGACGGCCACCTCGTAGTCGGAGGCCGGGATCTCGCTCGCGCGCCCTTCGGCGGAGGGGCAGAGCGGGCAGGCGTCGGCGGGCGGCAGGTAGGTGCGGCCCTGACGGTGGGAGGCGATGACGACGGTGTCCCCGAGCAGCGGGTCGCGGCGGACTTCGGAGGCGGCGGCGGGCGCGTCGAGCGGGCGGGTGTCAGTGACGGCGCGGGACGGGCCGTCACCGGTGTCGTAGTAGAGGATCTCGCGGCCGTCGGCGAGGCGGCTCCTCGTACGCTTCACATGCGGGACTTCTCTCACTGCCTGCGGGACTTCTCTCTCCGTAAGGTGGCGGTCGTGGGGCGGCCGGGTCCGGTCCGGCCGCGTGGTGGCGGCTCGGTGCGGGGCTGCTCCGGCCGGAGCACGATCGTCTCGCTGCCGCTGGTCGGCCGCGGGGGTCCGGGCAGCGGGGTACGTACTGCGGGCCGTTCCTTCGCTCCGCGGTGGCGGGCCTACACGTCGCGAGAACATGCGGACACCAGCCTCTCCAGGTGTTCCCGGCCCTGGGCGAGCTGTCCCGGCAGCTCGGCGGCGTCCGGGTACCAGCGTTTCTCGTACTCCCAGCAGAGCCAGCCGTCCGGTGGCAGCGTGGCCACCGCCTCGGCGAGGGGCAGTACCCCGGCGCCGAGCCCGAGCGGAGTGAGCTCCCGCGCCGAGGCCACGTCCTTCACCTGTACATAGCCCAGGTGCGCGGCCAGAGCCCGCCCCGACTCGGTCGGGGACTCGCCGCCGAGCCAGGTGTGCAGTACGTCCCACAGCGCTCCGGCGCCAGGATGCGCGACCTCGTCCAGGACCTGGGCGACGGCGGCTCCGGTGGGATGCGAGTCGTGTGTCTCCAACAGGATGCGGACGCCGTGCCGTTCGGCGAACGGTGCGGCGGCCCGTAGCCGGCGGGTGGCGTGGGCGTCGGCGGACGCCCGGGGCAGGCCGGTGCCTCCGGGGAAGACCCGCACCCAGGGTGCTTCGAGATCGGCGGCGAGCCGGACCAGGGAGCGTAGTTCCGCGAGGACCGGATCGTCGGCGCCGGAGGCCGCCACCCGGGCGTACCCCGCGACCCCGAGGACGGTGACTCCTGCGGCGGTGAGGGCCCGCAGAGCGGCGGTGCGTTCGGCGGCCGGGCTTCCCGGGTGCAGGGGTTCCTCGGGGTGGGCACGCAGTTCGATTCCGTCGAACCCGTGCGCGGCGGCCAGGGCCGCGGTCGCGGTGAGCGGGGTGCCGGGCAGACCGAGCGTGGAGAAGGCGTACTTCACGGCCGGCTCCCCTCGGCCGGGGGCGGCGCGGTGGAACCGCGCACCATCAGCTCGGTGGGCAGTGTGGTGATGCCACCGGGGGGCAGCGGCCGACGACCGGTGACGAGTTGGGCGGCGAGGACGCCCGCCTCCCGCAGGGGCACCCGTACGGTGGTGAGGGCGGGTGCGGTGTCCACGCAGAACGGCAGGTCGTCGAAGCCGGCGACGGAGACGTCCTCGGGAATCCGTATCCCCGCTTCGCGCAGGGCGGCGGCGACCCCGGTGGCGACCGTGTCGTTGGCCGCGGCGACTGCGGTGAAGGGCGATCCGCGGCGCAGCAGTTCCCGGGTGGCGTCGTAGCCTGCGGAGCGATCGAATCCGGCGTGCACGGTGAGGGCGGCACATGCCTCGTGAAGGGCGGGGCCGTGTCGCAACAGGGCGGCGCGGTGTCCGGCGAGGCGTTCACGGGTGGTGCTCAGCCCCGGGGGCCCGGCGATGTAGGCGATACGCCGGTGTCCGAGTGTCAGGAGGTGTTCGGCGAGGCGGAAGGCTCCGCCGTGGTCGTCGAACATGACGGTGGCGACGGGGAGTGCGGGGGACGGGCCGGAAGGGTGTCCGGTGGTGTGTCCGGTGGGCAGTGGCAGGGGAGGCCGCCCGCACAGGACGACCGGGGCTCCGGTGGCCGCTATCCGCGCGATACGGGCGGCGAGCGCGTGGATGGGCCCGGGTTCTTCCACGGCGCCGCCGGTGAGGACGACCCCGCCGGCCCGCTGCCCCTCCAGCAGGGCGAGGTAGGCCAGTTCGGTCTCGGGTGCGCCCTCGGTGTTGCAGACGACGGCGAGCCGCCGGGCGTCCCCCCGGCCGGTGGGCGCGAGGGCGCCCTGCAGGGAGCCTGCGAGAATCCCGAAGAAACTGTCGGCGACGTCGTGGACGAGGACGCCGATGAGGTCGGAGGTGGCCGCCGCGAGGGCGCGGGCGGGACCGTTGGCGATGTAGCCGAGTTCTTCGACCGCCTGTTCCACCCGGGTGCGGGTACCTCCGGCCACCGGGTATCCGCCGTTCAGTACGCGCGAGACCGTGGCGGACGACACGCCCGCGTGCGCAGCCACCTCTGCAAGAGTCACCGCCATCCTGCACCCCTCCCTCTGTCCCCGGGTCATCGTCTCATCCGGTGTCTGGATCTCCATACTCCCTGATTCAGAAAGCGCTTTCTATCACCCGAAAGGGTCTTGCGTCGATGAGATTCCCGAACCTAGCCTGATGAGAGTGAAAGCGCTTTCTGCTCTTTCTCCCGTACCTGCACGGACGCGGAGGAGGCCGGACGCGGAGAGGGCCGAGCGGCCGAACGAGGAAGAGGAAGAAGCCAGGGAGGGAAGACCGTGGAGCGAAGGACGATCAAGATCGCCATGAACGGCGTGACCGGGCGGATGGGGTACCACCAGCATCTGGTCCGTTCCCTGCTCGCCTTGCGCGAGCAGGGCGGCCTGGACCTCGGTGACGGTACGGTGCTGTGGCCGGAGCCGGTCCTCGTGGGACGCCGGGAAGCCGCCTTGCGGGCCGTCGCCGAACGGCACGGCCTGGAGCATCTCAGTACGGACCTGGCGGCCGTACTGGCCGATCCCGAGGTCGAGATCTACTTCGACGCGCAGATCACCGGCGCGCGGCAGGAGGCGCTCCGGCAGGCCGTGGCCGCCGGCAAGCACGTGTACTGCGAGAAGCCGACCGCCCTGGACCTCGCCTCCGCGCTGGAGCTGGCCCGGCTGGCCACGGCGGCCGGGGTCAAGCACGGGGTGGTCCAGGACAAGCTGTTCCTGCCCGGCCTGCTGAAGCTGAAGCGGCTGGTCGAGGGCGGTTTCTTCGGAGAGGTCCTCTCCGTGCGCGGGGAGTTCGGGTACTGGGTCTTCGAAGGTGACTGGCAACCCGCCCAGCGCCCGTCGTGGAACTACCGGGCGCGGGACGGCGGCGGCATCGTCGCCGACATGTTCCCGCACTGGGAGTACCTGTTGCACGGACTGTTCGGCCGGGTCCGTACGGTGCAGGCACTCGCCCGTACCCACATCGGCCGCCGCTGGGACGAGCGGGGCGAGCCGTACGAGGTGACGGCCGAGGACGCGGCGTACGCGGTCTTCGAACTGGAGGGCGGCGCCGTCGCCCAGATCAACTCGTCCTGGGCGGTGCGGGTGCACCGCGACGAGCTGGTGGAGTTCCAGGTGGACGGCACCCACGGGTCGGCGGTCGCCGGGCTGCGCGACTGCCGGATCCAGCATCGCGGGGCCACGCCCAAGCCGGTGTGGAATCCGGATCTGCCGCGGACCGAGGAGTTCCGGACCCAGTGGCAGGAGGTCCCGGACAACGCCCCCGCGGACAACGGCTTCAAGGCCCAGTGGGAGCTGTTCCTGCGCCATGTCGTGCTCGGCACACCCTGGCAAGGGGATCTGCTGGCCGGGGCTCGCGGGGTACAGCTGGCCGAGCTCGGCCTGCGCTCCTCGGCGCAGGGCCGCAGGCTGCCGGTGCCGGAGGTGACCTTGTGAGCATCCGGCTCCCCTCGGCGGACGGCGGTCAGCGCCTGCACCGGCCGAACCACGATCCGCTCACTCCTCCGGTGTGCGGGCCTGCCCGGAGCCGCCGGTTCTACTCCGCCGCGCACGTCGTCGCCGACCCGCTGGCCGCGGCGGCCGAATCCGGGCCGGTGGTCGACTGGGAGTCCACTCTCGCCTTCCGGCACCGCCTGTGGGCGCAGGGTCTCGGGGTCGCCGAGGCCATGGACACCGCACAGCGCGGAATGGGCCTGGACTGGCCGACCGCGGCGGAGCTGATCCGCCGTTCGGCGGCCGAGGCCCGGTCGGTGGGCGGCCGGATCGTCTGCGGTGTGGGCACCGATCAGCTCCCCCCGGGCCGGCCGCACTCCCCCGCCGCGGTCACCGCGGCGTACGAGGAGCAGCTCGCGCACACCGAGGCGTGCGGGGCCGGGGCCGTGCTGATGGCCTCGCGGGCCTTGGCCGCGGGGGCGTACGGCCCGGAGGAGTACCTGGAGGTGTACGGACGGTTGCTGCGGCAGAGTGCCCGGCCGGTCGTGCTCCACTGGCTGGGGCCGATGTTCGACCCGGAGCTGGCGGGCTACTGGGGGCATGCCGATCTCGACCAGGCCACCGATGTCTTCCTCACGATCGTTTCCGGGTCCCCGGAGAAGGTGGAAGGGGTCAAGATCTCGCTGCTGGACGCCGAGCGGGAGGTGGAGATCCGGCGTCGGCTACCGGTGGGGGTGCGCTGCTACACGGGGGACGACCGCCACTATCCGGAGCTGATCGCCGGGGACGGGCAGTCGGCGAGCGACGCGCTGCTGGGGGTCTTCGACCCGATCGCCCCGATCGCGGCGTGGGCGGCGATCGCCCTGGACCGGGACGGTCCGGCAAGGTTCCGGGAGCTGCTGGACCCCACGGTGCCCCTGGCGAGACATCTCTTCGCCCCGCCGACCCGGTTCTACAAGACGGGCGTGGTCCTGCTGGCCTGGCTGGCGGGGTACCAGGAACATTTCACGATGGTGGGTGGGTTGCAGTCGGCGCGGTCGCTCCCCCACCTGGCGACCGCCTACGAACTGGCGGACCGGCTCGGACTGTTCCCCGATCCGGAGCGGGCCGAGGAGCGGATGCGCCGGCTCCTCGCGGTATATGGGTGGGCGTCATGACCCGGTCGGCCCCGGCCCGGCTGAGCCTCAACCAGGAGACGGTCCGCCAGTGGTCACTGCCCGAGCTGGTGGCCGGGTGTGTGGCAGCCGGGGTGGGTGCGGTCGGGTTGTGGCGTGACCCGGTCCGGGCGTTCGGGGTCCGGGAGAGCGCCGAGCTGGTCACCGGGGCCGGTCTGCGGGTCAGTTCGCTCTGCCGGGGCGGGTTCTTCACCGCCGCGGACCCTGTGGGCCGGTCCGCGGCACTCGACGACAACCGTCGGGCCGTGGAGGAGGCGGCCGGACTGGGCGCCGACACCCTGGTCCTGGTCCCGGGCGGGCTCCCCGTGGGCGACCGGGACCTGGCGGGGGCCCGGGGGCGGGTCTGTGAAGTCCTGGGCGAGCTCGCGCCATGGGCCGCCGCGCACGGTGTCCGGCTGGGGATCGAGCCCCTGCATCCGATGTTCGCCTCGGACCGCTGTGTGGTCTCCACCTTGGACCAGGCCCTCGACATCGCCGAGCAGTTCCCGGCGGAGCAGGTGGGTGTGGTGGCCGACTCCTACCACCTGTGGTGGGACGAGCGGCTGCCCGCCGCGTTGCGCCGGGCGGGCGAGGGCGGGCGGCTCCTCGCCGTCCAGGTGGCCGACTGGGTGACGCCCCTGCCCGAGGGCGTGCTCCTGGGCCGGGGGCAGTTGGGGGACGGTTCCATCGACCTGCGCGGTTTCCGGGAGCAGGCGGACGCGGCGGGCTACCGGGGGCCGGTGGAGGTGGAGATCTTCCATCCGGGTCTGTGGGCCAGAGAGGGCGGGGAGGTGCTGCGGGAGGTGATCGAGCGTTATCGCGAGCACGTGGAGTGAGCCGGTCGGACACGGCGGGCGGACGTGACAGACGTGCCCGGCGGGCGACCGGGCCGGGCCGGTACGGATTCGGATTCGGATTCGGATTCGGATTCGGATTCGGATCGAATACATCAGAGGTATCAGGCGTATCGGATGTGTCGGACAGATCGGGTGAGTCGAACGGTGAGTCGGACAAGGAGGCTGCGATGACAGGGGTGGGGGGCAGGCGTGCCTTCCTCACCGCCGCGGGTGGGGGCGCGTTCCTGCGTGGCGTGCCCGGCGGGCGGAACGCCGGTGGCGCGGCCACCCGGGCCGGGGCCGACATCCACGAAGCCATACGGGCGGTGTGGCGCGGCCTCTTCCTGGGCGGTGAGATCCCGGCTTCGAAGGAGCCGTTCCGCTCACGGCTGGCCGATCTCGGCGCGCTGGCCGGCGTGTTCCGGACCACGATGGCTCCGGTGGACGGCTCGCTCTGGCCCGGCCTGGGCTTCGCCACCGATCCCGAGAAGATGACGCAGAGCTTCTACCGGCTGCGGACCATGGCGGAGGCGTACGTCCGGCCCGGTACCGGGGTGACCGGTGACAGGGGGCTGCGCGCGGCGCTCCTGGCCGGGCTGGACCATCTGCACGGGCAGGTGTACCACGCCGGGCAGGTGCGGTACGGCAACTGGTACTGCTGGCAGATCGGTGCCCCGCAGGCGGTGCTGGACCTCTGCGTGCTGCTCCACGAGGAGTTGTCGGCCGACCGGGTCGCCGGTCTCTGCGCGGCCGTCGACCACTTCGTACCGGACTCGGCGGTCGGCTCGTACACCGGGACCAGTACGGGTGCGAACCGGGTGGACCTGTGCCGGGTACTGGCGCTGCGCGGGGTGGTCGGCGGGGACTCCGCGAAGATCGCTCTGGCCCGGGAGGCACTGACCCCCGTCTTCGGTTACGTCACCACGGGCGACGGCCTGTACCGGGACGGGTCGTTCGTCCAGCACACCTGGGTGCCCTACACCGGGACGTACGGCGCGGTGCTGCTCGGCGGGCTGGGTCTGCTGACCGGGCTGTTGAAGGGGACGCCCTGGCACGTCACGGGCGGACAGAGCGCCTTCGACGCCGTGGAGGACGCCTGGGCGCCCTTCCTCTTCAACGGGCTGGTCATGGACGGGGTCTCGGGCCGGGCCGTCAGCCGGGGCCTGATGACCTCGGACGACCGGCAGGTCCAGCACGACGACCACACGCGAGGGCATGCGGTGCTCGCCGCGGTGCTGCTGCTCGCGGAGAGCGCGAGCCGGGCCGAGCGGAGCCGGTGGCGAGGGCTGGTGAAGGGGTGGACGGCGCGGGACCGCTGCCGCGTCCCCCTCGCGGACACGACGCTGGACCTGGCCTCGCTCGCCCGGCTGGCGGAGGTCGGCGCCGATGCCTCGGTGGCGGCGCTGCCCGAGCCGGTCGGGCACCGGTTGTTCGCCTCGATGGACCGGGTGACCCACCGGCGGCCCGGGTGGGCGGCCTCGCTCTCCATGTGCTCGCGGCGGATCGCCCATTACGAGACCGGCAACGGTGAGAACCCGCGCGGCTGGCACACCGGCAGCGGGATGCTGTCCTGGTGGGGTTCCACCTACGGCAACGACCAGTACTCGGACGCGTTCTGGCCCACGGTGAATCCCTACCGGCTGCCGGGGACGACGGTCTCCCGCAAGGTCCTCGTGGACGGTGCGGGCGGCGACTGGGGTGCCTCGCGGCCCGATGCGGTGTGGGTGGGCGGGACCACGGACGGGGAGTTCGCCTCCGTGGGCCAGCATCTGCGTGGTCCGGGAAGCACCCTCTCGGCCCGCAAGTCCTGGTTCTTCCTCGCCGACTCGGTGGTCTGCCTGGGTGCGGGAATCCGCTGCGGGGACGGGACCGCCGTCGAATCGGTGATCGACAACCGCAACCTGGGTGCCGACGGCGCACACGCCCTGACCGTCGACGGCACGGTCCAGCCCACCGGCCCGGGATGGTCGGCCGTCTTCTCCGCGCCGGGATGGGCACACCTGGAGGGCTTCGGCGGGTACGTGGTGTCCGGCGCGGGATCGTTCAGGGCGCTCCGTGAGGCACGTACCGGCCGGTGGAGCGACATCAACAGGGACGGTTCCTCCCTGGCCCTGACCCGGCGGTACGTCACGCTCTGGTACGACCACGGAACGGACCCGGACGACGCCGGGTACGTCTACCGGATGCTCCCGGGGGCCACGGCGGGCCAGACCGCGGCGCGGGCCGCCGCACCCGACGAGGTCTCGGTGATCGCCAACACCGGGACGGCCCAGGGCGTGGCCGTGGATTCGCTCGGTTTCACCGGTGTCAACTTCTGGCGGGCCGGGGCGGCCGGCCCCCTGGAGGCGAGCGCGCCCTGTTCGGTGACGGTACGGGAACGGGCCGACGGCACGGCCACGGTCCACGTCGCGGACCCGGCACGGGCACTGACCGGACTGGCCCTGGTCTGGAACCGGCCCGTGGCCTCGGTGCTCTCCCGGCCACCGAGCCTGGTCTCGGCGCTCACCGGCTCCCGGCTGCGGCTCGGGTTCGCCGATCTCGCGGCGGCGGCCGGGACCGGACAGGAGGTGGTGGTGCGGCTGGGCTGAGGGGACGGGGAGGACGGGCGGAGCACCGAGCGGGACACACCGTCACCGGCGGCGCACAGGACGCCGTCGGCGGCCGGGGCGCGCGGCTTCGACGTGAAGGCCGGGAACACCCTGCCGGGGAACGCGGACCGGCAGGTGACCGAGACGGGTCCGGACCGGGGCGTGGAGGGCTTCGCGGACAAGGTCGGCGTCCTGCCCGGCGAGAGCTTCGGACCGCACAGGCCCACCGCGCCCCGGTTCACCGTCTCACCTGCCGGATGGGCTGGTGCGGCGGGGCCAGGGCCCGGCCGGTGCGGCGTTCCGAGGCCCTGCCCGGGGTCCGGCAGGGGGGCTTCCGGTCTGGGCGCCCCGGGTCACCTGTCCGTCGGGAGGTAGACGATGTTCGGCGTGCCCGTGGCCGGGTGGGGTCCGATGCGGGTCCGGACGCCGTACACCCGGGCCAGCAGTTCCTCGGTGAGCACCTCGCCGGGCGGCCCGGAGGCGGCCACCCGGCCGTCGGACAGGACGTACAGCCGGTCACAGAAGGAGGCGGCGAGGTTGAGGTCGTGCAGGACGAGCAGGGCGGTGGCGGGCAGGGCGCGGACCAGGCCCAGGATCTCCAGTTGGTAGCGGATGTCGAGGTGGTTGGTCGGCTCGTCCAGGGCGAGCAGGCCGGGGTCCTGGACGAGGGCGCGGGCCACCAGGGCGCGCTGGCGTTCCCCGCCGGAGAGTTCCTCGAAGCGGCGCCCGGCGAAGGCGCCCGCTCCGACGGTCTCCAGGGCCTCGGCGACGCGCCGCAGGTCCTCGGGGCCGTCCTGTTCCCAGAACCGTTTGTGCGGGCTCCGCCCCATCGCGACGACCTCGCGCACGGTCAGCCCGAAGGTGCCGCTCGCGTCCTGCGGGACGACCGCGACGTGCCGGGCCCGGTCCTTGACCCCGAGCGCGCCCGTGTCGGCGCCGTCGAACAGCACCCGGCCGGCGGTGGGCCGCAGGGTGCCGTAGACGCAGCGCAGCAAGGTGGTCTTGCCACTGCCGTTGGGCCCGACCACACCGACCGTCTCGCCGGGCCGGGCGGTGAGGTCGATCCCGTGGAGCAGGGTGTGCCCGTCGGTCGCGTAACGCACGTCCTCGACGGCGAGTTCCACCGGCCGCCCCGCCGCCCGGGGCACCTGTGGCGTACCGGACGTGTGTGGCGCACCAGGCGTGTGTGGCGTACCGGGTGTGCGGGGCGTACCGGGTGTGCGGGTCATCCGGTGACCCCTTCGGTACGGGTGGAGCGGCGCAGCATCCACAGGAAGAACGGGCCTCCGACGAGCGCGGTGACCACTCCGACCGGTATCTCCTCGGGCGCGGCGGCGGTACGGGCCACCAGGTCGGCCAGGACCAGGAAGAGCGCCCCGCCCAGGGCGGCCACCGGCAGCAGGGCCCGGTGGCCGGCGCCGACGGCCATCCGCGCGGCGTGCGGGACCATCAGCCCGACGAAGCCGATCGCTCCGCTGTAGGCGACGAGCACGCCGATGACGAGGGAGGTGAGGACGAAGACGACGGCGCGGAAACGCCCGGTGTCCAGGCCCAGGGTCCGGGCCCCCTCCTCCCCGGCGAGGAGCAGGTCGAGCGGCCGGGCGAGGGCGAGGAGCAGCCCCGTACCGGCGAGCAGCACGACGGAGGGCAGGGCCAGTTCGCCCCAGCGGGCCCCGCCGAGACCGCCGAGGGTCCAGAAGAGGACGGTGCGGATCTGGTCGGGGTGGGCGGCGAGCACCAGGACCAGACTGGTCAGGGCGGACAGGATGTACTGGACGGCGACCCCGGCGAGGATCAGCCGGCCGGTGGTCATGGTGCCGCCGCGCCGGGCCATGGCATAGACGGCGACGAGGGCGAACGCCGATCCGGCGAACGCGGCGAACGGCACGCCCATCCCGCCGAGCAGCCCGGCGGCCCCCGCCGCCCCGGCCCCGGCCCCGGCTGCCGTGCCCGAGCCGAAGACGATCACCAGGACGGCTCCCGTCGAGGCCCCGGAGGAGGCACCGAGCAGGAAGGGGTCCGCGAGCGGGTTGCGGACGAGGGCCTGCAGCACGGTGCCCGCGACGGCGAGCCCGGCGCCGACGACCGCCCCGAGGAGGACGCGTGGCATGCGCACGTCCCACACGATGGAGGCGAAGGCACCGGTCGGCCGGTCGCCCGTCAGCCCACCGAGGACGATGTCGAGCACCTGGCCGGGGGTGATCCGTACGGCCCCCAGGGCCAGGCCGGCGACGGCGGAGGCGACGAGCGCCGCGGCGAGCAGGACGAGGACGGCCGGTGTGCGGTGGTGCCGCCTCACGTGGCGGCGGGGTGGAGCTGGCCGCCCAGGGACTCGACGGCGTCGGCGACGCGCACTCCCAGGACGGCCGAGGACAGCGGCAGGACGACGAACCGCTGGTTCCTGATCGCGGGAACCTGGGCGAGGGCCGGGTCGTTCAACAGGCGCTGCTTCTTGGCTTCGACGGTGGTGCCGCCGTAGTCGTAGATGAGGACGATCTCGGGGGCCCGCTCGATGACCTTCTCCCACGACACGTCACCGAAGGTGTCCTGGAGGTCGGCGAAGACGTTCGTCCCGCCCGCCAGCGAGACGATCTCGTTGCCGATGCCGGTGCCGCCGGAGGTGGAGGCGGACGCCTCGCCGGAGTCGTAGACGAAGACGGACGGCCGGGGCTTGTCCTTGACCCGGGCGGCCACGGCGTCGATCCGGCGCTGCTCCTCCCCGATGAGCTTCTCGCCGCGCTCGGGCACGCCGAAGGTCCGCGCGACCTCGGTGATCTCGGTCTTGAGCTGGTCGAGGCCGACTCGGCCCCCGGTGCAGTACTCCACGTTGAGCCGGGAGTTGATGCCGGACTTGGCGAGACCTTCGCGGTCGCGGCCCTGTGCCTTGTCGAAGGCGCTGGAGTAGCCCCCGTACACGAAGTCCGGGTCGGCGCCGAGCAGGATCTCCTTGGAGGGGTACTCCTTGGCCAGCACCTTGATCTTGTCGTAGGCGGGCCGGTAGGCGGGCAGCACGGCGTCGTCGAGGTAGGCGGAGCCGACGATCCGGTCCTCCAGGCCGAGGGCCAGCAGGATCTCGGTGGCGTGCTGGTTCATGGTGACGGCGCGCCGGGGCGGGGCCTGGTAGGTGCTGCTCACACCGCAGTTGGTGACGGTGTACGGGAACCCGGGTGCGGCGCTCGCTCCCGCGGCCGTGCCGGACGGGGCGGGTGAGGCGACGCAGGCGGCCAGGGGTATGAGGAGCGCGGCGGGGACGAGCGCGCGCAGGGCGGCGCGGGAACGCGACATGGCGTGGCCTCTCCGGGGAGTCCACGTCCCCGGTCGAAGGGAAGGGGCGGTGCGTCAGTGTCTGACTCCCGGTTCCCGCGAGGGTGTACCGGTCACAGTGGCGGGACCGCACCGGAATCGCACCGGTTTCCTGTCCTGCACCGCCTGGGTTGACGCGGTCAGTCTGCCAGATGTCCGCACGTCACCGGCCTGCGGCCGGGTCGGTGCCCGCCGGGGCCGCCGTGGTCGTCGCCGTCGGGGCCGCCGCGGGGTCCGGCCGGGTCCACCGGAGTCCCGGGTTCCGTCGAGCCGTCCCCGGACCGCCCACTTGACCATCGTGGTCCAGACCAATAGTTTCCGTTCGCACGGCGAACGCGCTCCCGTGTGTTCCTCCCGCGTCCGCGGAGGGATCTGCCCTGCGCCGCCGCGCGCGCGAAACGCACCGCACGGCCGACGAGTTGACGCCCCTCGCCGACCGCGGCCCGCGCGGCCACCGACCGGCGCCGCCGGGCCGCGGAAGACGACCCGGCCCGGCGGCGTCCTCCACGTACGCGCCGCGCGGCGGGTGCCACGTGCGGTACCCGCCGCGCGGACGGAAGCCGACGGACCCCGTGGAGGGAACCCGACGACGGGGGCGGGATCACGGCACGGCCGGGGAGCGGTGGGAGACCTTGCGGGGTGCTCCGGTGTCCGTGCGAGAGTGCCCCATGACCTCGGACCTCGCCTCGGACCTCCCCTCGGGCTTCCCCCCGGACCCTGCCTCGAAGACGGCCGCCCGGGCGGCCCGGACCGCCCCGGTCACCGCGGCCGTCGCGGGTACGTGGCGGCTCGGCGACCTGACCGTCAACCGGATCGGCCTCGGCACGATGCGGCTGACCCGTCGCGCCGACGGTTCGCCCAGCGACCGCGAGCGGATGACGGGCCTGCTGCGCCGGGCCGTCGAGCGGGGCGTGAACCACATCGACACCGCCGCGTTCTACTTCTCCGCCCTCCGCTCCGCCAACGAACTGATCAACCGGGCCCTCGCCCCGTACGCCGACGAGCTCGTCATCACCACCAAGGTCGGGCCGGGACGCGACCCAGCCGGGGAGTGGTGGTGGGCCGGGCCGGGGCAGTTGCGGGGGCAGGTGGAGGAGAACCTGCGCCAGTTGGGCCGGGACCACCTGGACGTCGTCAACCTGCGCGTCCCGCGCCGGGAGACGACCGGTTCGGTCGCCGAGCACTTCGGGGCGCTGGCCGAACTCCGCGCGGCCGGACTGATCCGGCACCTGGGAATCTCCAACGCCCGGCCCGACCACCTCGCCGAGGCCCTGGCCATCGCGCCCGTGGTGTGCGTGCAGAACCCTTACGGGATCGGTTCCCCGGCCGAGGACCACGCCTTCGTGGACGCGTGCGCGCGGCAGCGGATCGCCTTCGTCCCCTTCTACGCCATCGCGGGCGCGGGCGAGGACGCGGGCGTGGTCGCGCCGGACGGGGCACGGGTGCGGGCCGTGGCCGAGGCCCACGGGGTGTCGACGGCGCAGGTGCGCCTCGCGTGGACGCTGAGCCGGGGACCGCACGTCCTGGCGATCCCGGGCACCGGGAACCCGGACCACCTGGACGAGAACATCGCCGCCGGTGCGCTACGGCTGTCGGCGCGGGAGATCGCCCTGCTGGGCAGCACGGCCGGGGAGGCGGCGGCCCCGTAGCGCGTGGCCGCGCCGGCGGACCCCGGCCGCCCCCCGGCTTCCCTCCGGCCGGCCGGTCGTCCGTCCGGCCGTCACCGCCGGGGCCGGGCGGGCCCCGGGTCGGGCGCCCGGAACGCGGCGTCGAGTTCGCGGGCGAGGCGCAGGTGGGGGTGGCCCGGTTCGAGGAACGGCGTGGCCTCGGCGAGGACACGGGCCGCCAGCGCGCCGGCTTCCGCGCGCCGTCCCCCGGCGGCCAGGGCCCGGGCCCGTTCCAGCCGGGTGTGGACGACGTGCGGGTGGTCGGGGCCGAGGACCCGGGTCCGGTCGGCCACCAGAGCGGCCCAGGCCCGTTCGGCCTCGGCGGCCCGGCCCGTGCGCGCCACGAGGGCGGCCCGGCTGCCACGGACCGCCAGGGTGTGCGGGTCGTCGGGGCCGAGCGCGCGTTCGGTGTCCGCGAGCAGCCCGGCCAACTGCCGCTCCAGCTCCGTGGAGTCGGCGGGGTCCGCGGGCCGGAACCAGAGCAGGCCGCGCCGGACGGCCAGGCTCTGCGGGTGGGACGGGCCCTGGAGGCGGAGCCGGTCGCTCAGCAGCGCCTCCAGTTGCCGGGCGGCCGACCGGCGGTCGCCCGCCTGGCCGGTGAAGTACGCCAACTGGTGGCGGGCGGCGAGGGTGTCGGGGTGGCCGGGTCCCAGCGCGGCCACGGCATCGGCCGCCAGGGCGGTGAACCGGGCGGCGGCGGCCCGGGCGCTGCCCGCCTCACCGGTGAAGAAGGCGAGGTGGTGGCGGGCGGCGAGGGTGTCGGGGTGGTGGGGGCCGAGCCGGACCTCGCGCCGCCGGGCGATCCCGGCGAGGTCGGCGGCGGCCCGGCGCGGGTGTCCGGCGTCGCCGACCGCGACGGCCAGCGGCAGTTCCGCGCCGGTCAGGCCGGAGCGCCGGGCCCGGGCGAGGGCCTCGGCGGCGCGGGCCAGCCGCCCTTCCCGGTGGGCGGCGAGCCCCATCTCGTAGGCGTCCTCGGGGTCCGTCCGGGCCAGCAGGGACCGCCACAGGTGGTCGGGAACCGGGGCGAGGCCCGGCGCGTTGAGCAAGTGACCGAGGGCGGTGTACCCGCAGGCACGGTCCCCGGTCAGCAGCCCCGGCCGGGCGTACGCCGCCGCGCACGCCCAGTCCATCGCCTCCGCGAAGGGTTCCGGGCGCAGCTCCGCGCCACCGCGCCCGGACAGGTAGCGCGGGTGGAGTTCGCCCAGCCACTCGCGGCGGACCGGGCGGCGCAGCCCCGCCCGGCGGCAGTCCACGGCCGCGGCGACCACGGCCGCGCCGCGCGGGTGCGTGCCCGGGGCCCAGCCGCTCTCCCAGGCGGCCAGCGACCGGGGCCCCTCGGCGAGGAGTTCGGCGATTCCGGACCGGGTGCCGGACCGGGTGCCGGAGCGCAGGGCCCTGGCGATCCTCGGGTCCTCCCGGTGGGCCTCGGCCCGGCGGCGTTCCTCCGGTGACCAGCGCCGGGCGAGGTGGACGACGGCCGCGCGCCGGAGCAGGTCGCGCTGGGCCCGCCAGACGTCCCCGTCGGAGCCGGTGAGCCGGCTGCCCTCACGGGCGGTGTAACGGCGGTACTCCTCGGCGCGCATGGTGGCGACCACGACGGCGGCGCGCGCCCCGGCCAGCCGGGCCTCCGTCAGGCCGTCCGCGCCGAGGTGTTCCTCCAGGTCGTCCAGCCACAGGACGGCGCGCCGCCGCCGCGCGGCGGCCCGTACCGCCCCGGGCAGGGCGGCCCGGGTCAGCGGGTGGACGAAGGCGTGCCGGGGGTGGAGGGCACGGGTCACCTCGTAGGCGAGCCGGGTGCGGCCCGCGCCGGGCTCCCCCACGACCAGGACGAACCGGGAGCCCCCGGTCAGGGCCGCGCGGAGCCGGGGTGCGGCGTCCCGTTCGATGTACGCGGGTGGCGGGTCCGGGCCCTCGGCCGGGCCGGGACCGTGCGTCTGCCCGAGCACCGGAATCCGCCCGTCCGGGGTGCGCAGCAGTCCGTCGTCCGGCCGTGCGCGCCGGAGCCGTCCGGCCACGGTCCCGGCCGGTGCGCACAGCCCCGCGGCGGTCACGAGCACGGCGGTCACGAGCAGGACGGTCACGAGCAGGGCGACGCCCACGCCCACCGCCCCGGCCACGCCCACCGCCGTGCCGATCTCGGTGGCCTCGACCCCGCAGGCCCACAGGGCGGCCGACAGCAGTGCGCCGGTCACCGGTCCGGGCGCCAGTGGCCCCCTGGTCCGGCCCCGCGCACGGCGGGATTCCCGCAAGAGCAACGTCGCCATGCCGCCCCCAACACGCCCCGGAGTGGCCCCCCATTGTCACCCCGCGCGCCCGTACGGGCACCCCTGCGGAACCGGACAGACCCGGAGCGCGCCGGGCCCCGCGCCGGCCGCTGGGGAGAGCGGTGCGGCCGGGTGTCGCGGCGGGTCCCCGCACCGCCTTCCGGATCATCGTTCTTCGGAAAGTGTTTTCGGATAAGTGTTATCGGGGGCGCCCTCGACGGTCTCCCAGGTATCGGGCATCATCGGCCGCCGGTACGAACAGGGATCATCACATGAGTACTCAGCACACCGCAGCTCTGGTGGCAGCGGCCCGCGCGGGCGACCCCCGCGCACAGGACGAACTCGTCGGCGCCCACCTGCCGCTCGTCTACAACATCGTCGGGCGGGCCCTGAACGGCTCCTGCGACGTGGACGACGTGGTGCAGGAGACGATGCTGCGGGCACTCGACGGGCTGGGCGGTCTGCGCGCGGACGAGAGTTTCCGGTCCTGGCTGGTGGCGATCGCGATGAACCGGATACGGGCGCACCGGCAGCCCCGGTGGGACGGCTCCGGCGTCGCTCCGGAGGGGGCGCGGGACGTCGCCGACCCGGGCGCCGACTTCGTCGACCTGACCGTCATCCGCCTGGGCCTGGCCGGGCAGCGGCGCGAGACGGCCCGCGCCACGCGCTGGCTGGACCCCGACGACCGGGCGCTGCTGTCGCTGTGGTGGCTGGAGTGCACCGGGGAGCTGACCCGGGCGGAGACGGCGGCGGCGCTGGAGCTGTCGCCGCAGCACACCGCGGTGCGGGTGCAGCGGATGAAGGCCCGGCTGGACGCGGCGCGGGTGGTGGAACGGGCCCTGGACGCGCGGCCGCCGTGCGGGGAGCTGCGGGCGCTGACGGCGGGCTGGGACGGCGGCCCCTCGGTCCTGTGGCGCAAGCGGATCGCCCGGCACGCGCGGGAGTGCGTACGGTGCTCCGGGCTGTGGAGCGCTCTGGTCCCGGCGGAGGGGCTGCTGGCCGGGCTGGCCCTGGTGCCCGTCTCGGCGGCCCTGCCGGCGGGGGCGCGGACGGCGGCGGCGGCCGGTCCCGCCCCCACGGGCGCGGCCTCGGCGGGCGGCCCGGCGGGCGGGGCCGCCGGGCCCGCGTCGGCCGGATTCACCGGCGGGAGCCCGGCCTTCGCCGACGGGGCCGCGGCGCGGGCGGCGGCTCCCGCCGGGCCCGGTCCGGGGCGGGCCGCGCTCCGGCGCGCGGGCGGGGAGCGGGCCGGGGGGCCGGGGGTGGGCGGCCGGGGCGCGTCGCGCAGGCGGCGGCGCGCCCGGCGCCGGGTGATCGGCGGCGCGGTCGTCGCGGTGTGCGCCGTGGGGGGCGGCCTGTTCCACCTCGGCGCGCTCCCCGGTTCCGGGGGCCCCGGGACGGGTGGCGCGGTGGCGGCCTCGCCGCTGGGAGCGCTCTCGGCGACGCGCTCCACGGGGAATCGCCCCTCGCCGTCCCCTTCTTCCCCGGCCTCGCCGTCCGCCCCGTCGTCCGTACCGGCCTCCGCGTCCGTACCGGCTTCCGCCCCGCCCGGCCCGTCCACCCCGGGCAAGGCCACCGCGGGTCCCGGTACGGGTACGGGTGCTCCGCGGAAGCAGGCGGCCTCCCCGGCGCCGCGTGCTTCCCCGCCCGCCGCGCGGTCCGTCCCGCAGGGTGCGGCGGGCCAGGTCCTGGCCCTGGTCAACGCCGAGCGGGCGGCGGGCGGATGCGGCCCGCTCAAGGAGGACTCGCGGCTGCGTGCAGCGGCCCAGGGACATTCCGAGGACATGGCGCGGCGGGACTTCTTCTCGCACACCTCTCCCGACGGCACGGACCCCGGCCGGCGCACGACCGACGCCGGGTACCGCTGGTCGGCGTACGGGGAGAACATAGCGAAGGGGCAGCGGACCGCCGAGCAGGTCATGGACGCCTGGATGAAGAGCCCCGGCCACCGCGCGAACATCCTCAACTGCGCCTTCGAGGACCTCGGCGTGGGCATGCACACGGGTGCGGGCGGCCCCTGGTGGACGCAGAACTTCGGGGCGCGGGGGTAGCCGGGGGGCGGCCGGGCTCCCGCCGGGCCCGCGCGCCCGGTCGCGCCGCTGGTTCATTGTCCGGGCAGGATGGAGACTGGAACGGAACGGGCAGATCACAGCGGGCGGAACGGCGGGACGGCGGCGGCATGACGCGCAGAGCGAAGAAGGAACTCCGGCCGCACCAGCGCGAAGCCGTCGACGCCGTCGTGCGGGCGCTGGAGCTGCCCGCCGGGGGCCGGGTGCCCGGGAGCGGGCTGCGCACCCAGGTGATCATGGCGACGGGGTCCGGGAAGTCCCTGGTCGCCGTGGCCTCGGCCGAAGAACTGCGGGCCGGGCGGGTGCTGGTGCTGGTGCCCTCGCTGGACCTGCTGACGCAGACCGTCACGGCCTGGCGGGAGGGCGGCCGGGCCGGCCGGTACCTCGCCGTGTGCTCGTTGCGCGGTACGGACGCGGGCGTGCCCACCACCACCGATCCGGCCGAGCTGGCCGACTGGGCCGGGGCGGCGGAGCGGGTGACGGTGTTCGCCACGTACGCCTCGCTGGGGCTGGGCACCGTCGAGGAAGCGCACCGGGCGGGGCTGCCGGGCTGGGACCTGGTCGTGGTCGACGAGGCGCACCGCACGTCCGGGCGGATCGGCAAGCCCTGGGCCGTGGTGCACGACAACACCCGGGTGCCCTCGCTCCGGCGGCTGTACCTGACGGCGACGCCCCGGGTCTGGCAGGACGGCGAGGAGGGTGAGGAGGGCGGTCCGCGGCGGGGCGGGCTGGTGGCGTCGATGGAGGACGACCCGCGGGGGCCGTTCGGGGCGCGCTGCTACACGCTGTCCCTGTCCGAGGCCATCGACCGGGGGATCTGCGCCCCGTACCGGGTGGTGTGCGTGGACGTCACCGACCCGGGGTTCCGGGCGGCCGTACTACTGGGTCCGGACGGGCGTTCGGACGCGGTGCGCGGGGCCCGGCTCGCGGCCCTGCAGACGGCGCTGGTGAAGGCCGCCGCAGACCAGGGTTTCCGGCGGACCCTGGTCTTCCACCAGCTGACCCGGGAGGCCGAGGCGTTCGCCGCCGGGCTGCCCGCGGTGGCGGCGCGGCTGCGGCTGACCAGCCGGAGTCCGCTGCCCGTGTACCCGCGCACCGTCTGGGCGGACTGGCTCTGCGGGCAGCACCCGGCGGCCCACCGGCGGCGGGTGCTGGACGCGTTCGCCTCCGCCCGGGTGGCCGAGAACGCCTTCCTCGGCAGTGTCCGGGTGCTGGGCGAGGGGGTGGACACCAAGGAGTGCGACTCCGTCTACTGGGCCGACGTACGGGGCTCCATGCCCGACCTGGTGCAGGCGGTCGGGCGGGCGCTGCGCATCCGGCCCGGGGAGGGCAAGGTGGCCTCTCTGGTGGTGCCGGTGCTGCTGGGGCCGGGTGAGACCCCGGAGACGATGCTGACCTCGCGGGCGTACGGGGACCTGGCGCGGCTGCTGGAGGCGTTGCGGGCGCACGACACCCGCCTGGTCGAGGCCCTGGCCCAGCCGCAGGCGCCGGGAGGTCCGTCCGGGGCAGGGGCCCCGGGTGCGCGGGGCGGCGCCGAGGCGCTGCTCAGCTTCTCCACGCCCAGGGACCCGGCGCTGCTGGCGGCCTTCGTGCGGCTGCGGGTGCTGCACCCGGAGCGCGAGCACTGGCGGCGCGGGGTGGAGGCGGCGCGGATCTACGCGGCCACGGCCGGGGACCTGAGGGTGCCGTTCGCCTACCGGGTGCCCGGGGCCGCGGCGGCGGACGGCCCGGTGGACGGCGGTGCGGAAGGCGCGGCGGACGGCGGTGCGGCGGACGAAGGCGCGGGCGGCGGTGCGGGGTGGCCGCCCGGGCCGGCCCGGTTCCCGCTCGGCCAGTGGATCGCGGACGTGCGGCGCACCCACCGCCGGGGCGCCCTCGGCCAGGAGCGGACGGCGCAGCTGGAGGCGCTCGGCATGGTCTGGAGCCACTTCGACGTGGCCTTCGAGGAGGGGCTCGCGGCGGCCCGTGGCTGGGCGGCGGCCCACGGTCACCTGCTGCCGCCGGTGGATGCCACCTGGCACGGCGCGCCGGTCGGGGTGTGGGTGAAGAACCAGCGGGCCGCGGCCCGCCGCGAGGGTCCGGGGGCGCTGCCGGAGGAGCGCCGGCTGGCACTGGAGGAGATCGACCCGGCCTGGTGCCCGGCCTGGAGCATCGCCTGGCAGCGGGCCTTCCACCTGACCCGGCTGCGGCTGGACGCGGGCGGCACTCTCCCGCTCGGGCCCGGCGGGGCGGTGGTGCAGGGCGAGGACCTGGGCGGGTGGGTCCGTCACCAGCGGCTGTCCTGGGAGCGGTTGTCCTGGGCCCAGCGCTGGCTGCTGGAGCACGTCCTCGGGGTGACCCCGGCGACCGGGGAGGAGGGGGACGGGCGGGCGCGCGGGAGCCATGCCGCCGCCTGGGCGGCCCATCTGGAGGCGGCCCGGCGGTTCCGGGACCGCGAACGGCACCTGCGGGTGCCCCGTACCCATGTGGAGCGGGTCGACGGCCGGGAGGTGCGGCTGGGTTCCTGGATCGCCAACCAGCGGGCCCGCGCCGCCTCCCTCGCCCCGGAGCGGGTCGAGGCGCTGACGGCGCTGGGCATGCGCTGGCCGGGTTCCGCCTGACGGCCCGCCGGACCGGCGGTTCAGTAGACCGGGCGTTCAGCGGACCGGGCGTTCAGCGGACCGGCGGTTCAGTGGTGGAAGCCGGAGCAGGGTGTGGTGGCCGGGACCGGCGGGGGCGCGGCCGTGAGGTGTTCCACGGCCCGGCGCAGGTCGGTGACGAGCAGGGCGATCTGGTCGCGGGTCACCCCGTGCCGGATC
Source organism: Streptomyces sp. NPDC051567 (assembly GCF_044454165.1). Classification (NCBI taxonomy): domain Bacteria; kingdom Bacillati; phylum Actinomycetota; class Actinomycetes; order Kitasatosporales; family Streptomycetaceae; genus Streptomyces; species Streptomyces sp. NPDC051567. The sequence continues at coordinate 114,358 of NZ_JBITDK010000004.1, forward strand.
AGGACGCGCTGGACGACGGTGTCGTCGCGGTCGGCGGGCAGCGGGTACGAGGGGACCTGCCAGCCGCGCATCCGCAGCCGGTCGGAGAGGTCGTAGAGGCTGAACCCGGCCGCGGCCGGGTCGGTGAGCGTGTAGGAGACCGCGGGCAGGGCGCCCTCCCCGTCGTAGAGCAGGGTGAAGGGGCCCATCGCGGCGATCTGGCCCGCCAGGTAGCGGGCGGTGTCGGCGCAGGCCTGCTGGACTCGCCGGTAGCCGCCGCGGCCGAGGCGCAGGAAGAGGTAGTACTGGGCGACGACCTCGCCGCCGGGCCGGGAGAAGTTGAGGGCGAAGGTCGGCATGTCGCCGCCCAGGTAGTCCACGTCGAAGACGAGCTCGGCGGGGAGCAGGTCGGCGGTGCGCCAGACGATCCAGCCGACGCCGAGGGGTGCGAGCCCGTACTTGTGGCCGGAGGTGTTGACGGAGGCGACGCGCGGCAGCCGGAAGTCCCACACCGCTTCGGGGTGGAGGAAGGGGGCGACGAAGCCGCCGCTGGCCGCGTCCACGTGGACGGGGACGTCCCAGCCGTGCTCGGCCTGGACGCGGTCGAGGGCGGCGGCGATCTCGGCGACGGGTTCGTAGTCGCAGGTGTAGGTGACGCCGAGGATGGCGACGACGCCGATGGTGTTCTCGTCCACGTACGCGGCGAGCTGGTGGGGGCGCAGGCCGGTGGCGCCGGGTTCCAGGGGGACCTGGCGCAGCTCGACGTCGAAGTACCGGGCGAACTTCTCCCAGCAGATCTGGACGGGGCCGCAGACCAGGTTGGGCCGGTCGGCGGCCAGGCCCTGGGCGTGGCGTCGGGCGCGCCAGCGCCATTTGAGGGCGAGGCCGCCGAGCATGGCCGCCTCGCTGGAGCCGGTGGTGGAACAGCCTGTGGCCGTGGTGCCGGGCGGCGCGTTCCAGAGGTCGGCGAGGATGTTGACGCAGCGGGCCTCGATCTCGGCCGTCTGCGGGTACTCGTCCTTGTCGATCATGTTCTTGTCGAGGCACTCGTTCATCAGGCGGTGCACGCCGTCGTCCGACCAGGTGGTGCAGAAGGTCGCCAGGTTCTGGGCGGCGTTGCCGTCGAGGAGCAGTTCGTTGTGGATGAGGGAGTAGACGACCTCGGTGGGCGAGTGGTCCTCCGGCATCCGGTACTTGGGCAGGACCTGGCCGCTCAGGGCGGACGCGAAGATGTCCGTCCCGGGGTCGTCGACGGGTGCTTCCTTCGTCTTATGGAGAGCCATATTCGGACTATAAGTGACATATCATCCCGAAGCCGGTCCAGAAACCTGACGAACGGCGGTCCGGAAACCTCATGGACGGTGGTCCGGGAAGGTCACGGACGGTGGTCCGGGAACGTCACGGACGGCGCGCCCCCGGACCGGCCTGTCCCGCCAGCCAGCGGTAGCGCAGTTCGGGGCGGCCGACCTGGCCGTACCGGGGGGTGCGGTCCGCGCGCCCGGTGTCCACCAGGTGTTCCAGGTAGCGGCGGGCGGTGATCCGGGAGATCCCGGCCGCTCCGGCCGCCCCGGCGGCGGTCAGCCCCCCGGCCGCCGCCCGCAGCAGCGCGGCGACCCGGTCCAGGGTCGGCGCGCTCAGCCCCTTCGGCAGCGCGGCGGGGCCGGGCGCGCGCAGGGCGGCCACGGCCCGGTCCACGTCGTCCTGCCCGGCCGCCTCCCCCGCCGCCGCGCGGAACTCCGCGTAACGCAGCAGCCGTTCGCGCAGCGTGGGGAAGGCGAAGGGCTTCAGCACGTACTGGACCACGCCGAGCGAGACGCTCTCGCGGACCATGGCCAGGTCCCGCGCCGAGGTCACCGCGATGACGTCGACGGGGTGTCCGGCGGCCCGCAGCCCGCGCGCGAAACGCAGCCCGTGGCCGTCCGGCAGGCCGAGGTCGAGCAGGAGCAGGTCGACGCGGGTGCGCTCCAGGGCCCGGGTCGCCCCGGCGAGCGAGTGGACCGTCCCGGCGACGGCGAAACCGGGCACCCGGCCGACGTACAGCGCGTGCGCGTCGGCGGCGACGGGGTCGTCCTCGACGACGAGGACCCGTACCTCGGCGGCGCTCACGCCGGCCCGCCCACGGCGGACCCGCCCGGCGCGCCCGGCCCGGCGACGGCGCCCTCGCCGACCTGACCGCCACCGCCCGGCACCTCGCCGCCCGGGCCACCCGGGCCCTCCTGTCCCCCGGCCTCCGGCCGCCGCCGCGCAGGCAGCCGTACGGTGAACTCCGCGCCGCCGCCCGCCGCCGGGGCGGCCTCCGCGCTGCCGCCGTGCCGGTGGGCCACCTGGCGGACCAGCGCGAGGCCGAGGCCGCGCCCCTCCCCCTTGCCGGACCAGCCGCGCCGGAAGACCTCGGCCCCGGCCCCTTCCGGCAGCCCGGGGCCGTTGTCGGCGACGCGGAGCAGCACCCCGTCCCCCTCGGGCCGGACGGTGACGGCGATCCGGCCGCCCGGGAGGCCGGTGAGCGCCTCGACGGCGTTGTCGACGAGGTTGCCGAGCACGGTGACCAGGTCCCGGGCCGGCGGGGCCCCCGGCCCGGTGTCGACGGCGCGGCTGTCGGGGGTGACGACCAGTTCGACGCCCCGCTCGTGCGCCTGGGCGGTCTTGCCGAGCAGCAGGGCCACCAGGACGGGTTCCCCGACCGAGGCGACCACCTCGTCGGTCAGGGCCTGGGCCAGTTCCAGTTCGGCGGTGGCGAAGTCCACCGCCTCCTGGGCGCGGCCGAGTTCGATGAGCGAGACCACGGTGTGCAGCCGGTTGGCCGCCTCGTGGGCCTGGGCGCGCAGCGCCTGGGTGAAACCGCGCTCGTGGTCCAGTTCCCCGGTCAGGGACTGGAGTTCGGTGTGGTCGCGCAGGGTGACCACGGTGCCCCGGCGTCCGCCGCCCGCGACGGGCGAGCTGTTGACGACGAGCACCCGGTCGGCGGTGAGGTGCACCTCGTCCACCCGGGGCCGGTCGGCGAGCAGGGCGCCGGTGAGCGGCGCGGGCAGTCCGAGGCCGGCGACCGGGGCGCCCCTGATCTCGCCGCGCAGGCCCAGGAGTTCCCGTCCCGCGTCGTTGACCAGGGTGATCCTGTGGCGTCCGTCGAGCATCAGCAGCCCCTCCCGGACCCCGTGCAGGGCCGCCTGGTGGTAGTCGTACATCCGGCTGAGCTCGGCCGCGTTCATACCGTGAGTGTGACGGCGCAGCCGGGCGTTGACGACGTACGTGCCCACACCGCCGAGGACGAGGGCGCCCGCCGCGACCCAGCCGAGGGCGGAGAGCTGCGCCGCGAGCCGGTCGCTGATCGCGCGGACGGTGATGCCCGCGCTGACCATGCCGACGACCCGGCCCTCGTCGGTCAGCGGGGTGACCACGCGGATCGAGGGGCCGAGGGTGCCGGTGTAGGTCTCGCTGAAGGTCTCGCCGCGCAGCGCGGGGGCGGTGTTGCCGAGGAAGGGCTCGCCGATGTGGCGCGGGTCGGGGTGGGTCCAGCGCCGCCCGTCGGGGGCCATGATCGTCACGAAGTCCACCCCGGAGTCGGCCCGGACCCGTTCCGCGTAGGGCTGGAGCGCGGCCGAGGGGTCGGCCCCGCGCGCCTGTCCCCGTACCGCCTCGTGCACGGAGGGCGAGTCGGCGACGGTGCGGGCGACGGCGCCGGCCTGGCGGCGGGCGGCCTCCTCGGCCTGGCCGCGGGCGGTCGCGTAGGCGTAGACGGCGCATCCGGCGACGACCACGGCGACCAGCAGCACCTGCATGGCGAAGAGCTGGCCGGCGAGGCTGCGCGGCGGCCGGGGGAAGCGGAACATGGCGCTCAGTGTGCACCGGCGCGTGAACTCAATGAACGCAAGGGTGACCGGGGTCACAGAGTTGGCGATGGTCTCCCGGAACGCATTTCACCAGCAGGAGGCATCGTGGCCGCCAGACGCGACAGAACCCACTATCTCTACATCGCGGTGATCGCCGCGGTCGTCCTCGGCATCGCCACCGGCTTCGCCGCGCCCGGCGTGGCCGTGGAGCTCAAGCCGCTCGGCACCGGCTTCGTGAACCTCATCAAGATGATGATCTCGCCGGTGATCTTCTGCACGATCGTGCTGGGCATCGGTTCGGTCCGCAAGGCCGCCAAGGTGGGCGCGGTGGGCGGTCTCGCCCTCGGCTACTTCATGGTGATGTCCACGGTGGCGCTGGCCATCGGACTGCTGGTCGGGAACCTGCTGGAGCCGGGCAGCGGGCTCCAGCTGACCGAGGCGGCGCGCAGCGCGGGCGAGGCGCAGGCCAAGGCGGGCGGGGCCGAGAGCACGGTGGACTTCCTGCTCGGGATCGTCCCGACCACGCTGGTCTCCGCCTTCACCGGGGGCGAGGTGCTCCAGACGCTGCTGGTGGCGCTGCTCTGCGGGTTCGCGCTCCAGGCCATGGGGCGGGCGGGCGAGCCGCTGCTGCGCGGGATCGGGCACACCCAGAAGCTGGTGTTCCGGGTCCTGGCGATGATCATGTGGGTGGCGCCGGTGGGCGCGTTCGGGGCCATCGCGGCGGTGGTCGGGGCGACCGGCATCGACGCCCTGACCTCGCTCGCGGTCATCATGATCGGTTTCTACGCGACCTGTGTGCTCTTCGTCTTCGTGGTCCTGGGCACCTTGCTGCGGGTCTGTACGGGGATCAGCGTCTTCGCGCTGCTGCGCTACCTGGGCCGGGAGTTCCTGCTGATCCTGTCCACCTCCTCGTCCGAGTCGGCGCTGCCGCGGCTGATCGCGAAGATGGAGCACCTGGGGGTGTCGCGCCCGGTCACCGGGATCACGGTGCCGACCGGGTACTCCTTCAACCTGGACGGGACCGCGATCTACCTGACGATGTCCTCGCTGTTCGTCGCGGAGGCGATGGGCACGCCGCTCGCCCTGGGCGAGCAGATCTCCCTGCTCCTGTTCATGGTCATCGCCTCGAAGGGCGCGGCCGGCGTGACCGGCGCGGGTCTCGCCACGCTCGCCGGGGGGCTCCAGTCGCACCGGCCGGAACTCGTGGACGGGGTCGGTCTGATCGTGGGCATCGACCGGTTCATGAGCGAGGCGCGGGCGCTGACCAACTTCGCGGGCAACGCCGTCGCGACCGTGCTCATCGGGTCCTGGACGAAGGAGCTCGACCGGGAGCAGGCCACCGAAGTCCTCGCGGGACGGCGGCCGTTCGACGAGAGCACGCTGACCGACGACGGGCACGGAGCCCACTCGGCGGACCCCGGCGAAGGCCCGGACGCACCCGCCGACGGGGGCTCGGGCACGGGCGGGGACCGGCCCGGCGCCACAGCACCCTCCGCACCGGCCGCGGTGCCGCTCCCGGCGGGCGGCGGCAAGGACGGCGTGCCGGTCTGACCGGTGGGCCCCACGAGTTCCGGCCGGACCGGGCGCGCCCCCGCGGTGCCCGGTCCGGCCGGTTTCCACACCTGCGGCGAGGGGCGTTTTCCAGCCATCCTCAGGGGAACTGGCGTGCGGTAAAAGGTACTTCCCTACCGGCGTACACGTCTGACATCTTGCGTCCACCACTCGTTTCGTACGACCCGGCAGGTGCCGACCGCCCCACCGGGTCATCGGAGGACGCATTGATACCCCACATATCCAGCCGACCCCGACGCACCCTCGTGCTGGCCGCCGCACTCGGCGCCGCGCTGACCCTCGGGGCGCCCGCCGCACTCGCCGGCACCGTCCCGGTCCCTCCGGCCGGCTCCTTCCCCGCCGCCACACCCAAGGCGGCGGCGCCCGTCCCGGCGGCCCCGGACGCGGCCTGGGCCGCCGGGACCCGCGCCTACCTGGTGATCACCGCCCCCGGTGACAGCTCGGCGGTGCGCGCGGCCGTCGCCGCCAACGGCGGCACGGTCTTCTCGTCCTACGACGCGATCGGCGTGATCGTCGCCCACTCCTCCTCCAGTGGCTTCGCCGCCGCCCTGCGCGCGGTCGGCGGGGTCCAGCAGGTCGGCGCCACCCGTACCTCGGACGTCCCGGCCGACGCCTACAACCCGGCGCTGCCCGCCAGCCCGGCGCAGTCCACGACCCCGGCGGGCGAGCCCGTCCGCGTCGACATGACCCAGATCAAGGCCGACCAGGCCTGGGCCGTCACCACCGGCTCCGCCTCCGTCAAGGTCGGCATCCTCGACACCGGCGTGGACGACCAGCACCAGGACCTGGCCCCGAACTTCAACGCGGCCGACTCCGTCTCCTGCGCCTACGGCAAGCCGGACACCCGGGCCGGCGCCTGGCGGGACGTGGACACCCACGGCACGCACGTGGCCGGAACCGTCGCGGCGGCCAAGAACGGCAAGGGCGTCATCGGGGTGGCCCCCGGCGTGAAGATCTCCTCGGTCCGCATCGCCGAGCCGGGCTCGAACCTGTTCTTCGCCGAGAACACCGTCTGCGGCTTCATGTGGGCCGGTGACCGCGGCTTCAAGGTCACCAACAACAGCTACTACACGGACCCGTGGCAGTTCAACTGCCCGGACAACGTGGACCAGGCCGCCATCATCGAGGGCGTCCGGCGGGCCCAGGAGTACGCGCAGAGCAAGGGCTCCCTCCAGGTCGCGGCGGCCGGCAACTCCAACCTGGACCTGGCCAACAAGACGACCGACTCGGCGAGCCCGAACGACTCGACCCCGGTCACCCGCCCCCTCACCAACGCCTGCCTGGACATCCCGACCGAGCTGCCGGGCGTCGTCACCGTCTCGGCCATGGGCACGGCCACCTCGAAGGCGTCCTACTCCAACTACGGCCGGGACGTCATCGACATCGCCGCCCCGGGCGGCGACAGCACGGGCATCTACAGCACCCTGCCGGGCGGCAAGTACGGCAGCATGAGCGGCACCTCGATGGCCTCCCCGCACGTCGCGGGCGTGGCCGCGCTCCTCGCGAGCACCAACCCGGGCATCACCCCGGCGCAGCTCCGCGACAAGCTGGCCGTCCAGGCCACCGACATCGCCTGCCCCTCGGACACCCGCTGCACCGGTACCGCCGCCAAGAACGGCTTCTTCGGCGAGGGCCGCACCGACGCGCTCAAGGCGGTCGGCGGCTCCACCCCGCAGCCCGGCACATACTTCGAGAACCTCGGTGACTTCGCCATCGGCGACAACGCCACCGTGGAGAGCCCCCTCGCCGTCACCGGCGTGACCGGCAACGCGCCGGCCACCCTCAAGGTCGGCGTGACCGTCGCGCACACCTACATCGGTGACCTCAAGGTGGACCTGGTCGCCCCGGACGGCACCGTCTACACGCTGCACAACCGGACCGGCGCCGGCGCGGACAACATCAGCCAGGTGTACACGGTGAACGCCTCCTCCGAGGTCGCGGCCGGCACCTGGAAGCTGCGGGTCAACGACAACGCGGGCGGGGACACCGGCAAGATCGACGCCTGGAACCTCACCTTCTAGTTCCCGCCGGTTCCCGCGCCGAAGGAGCGTCCTCCCTCCGGCACGGCCGGGGCGGACGGGGCGGGTGGGGGTGGACGGACGGGCCGGACCGGCGGGTCCGGCCGGGACGTCCGCCCCCGCCCGCCCCGCCGGTCGGCCGGAGAGGACGTCCGGGCACCACCAGGGGCCACCGGGGAGCGGCACGACCGCGCCCCGGTGGCCCCCACCCGTTCCCGCCGCCGCCCGTTCCCGCGTCCGCGCGGGACCGGGCGGCGGGCCGTACGCGCGGGCGCGCCCCGGACCTACCGGGTGCGCAGCACGCAGTCCCCGCAGAAGCCGCCCCCGGGCACCCGGTAGTAGAGGCAGCAGCTGCGCCGGACGAAGGCCGTGCCGAGCCCCTCCTCGTGGACGAAGGTGCCGGTGCGGGCCAGGGGCCCGTCGTCGGCCAGCAGCTCCGCCGCCCGTAGCACGGCCACCCCGCCCCCGGGCCGGTCGGCCAGCGTCCGCGCCGCGGCGGCCAGCGCCGAGGCCGAATTGCCGCGCAGGACCTTCGGCGACACCCCGAACCGCTCCCGCAGGGCCGCGTCGAGCGGGGCCAGACTGCCCAGCACGGTCGGCGCCAGCGCCCCGGCCGGCAGCCCGGCGGGCTCGGGCAGCCACAGTTGCAGCGAGCCCCCGGCGGGCATCCGCCACCACAGCCGGTCGGGGGCCAGGTCCGGCACCCGGCCGCCCAGCGCGACGCAGCCGAGGCCGAGCGACCACAGCCGCGCGGCGATCCCGAACTGCGCGGTCGAGGCGGCCACCCGCCCCGGCCCGCTGTCGGTGCGCCGCCCCACCTCCGCGACGTACGGCCCGAGGTGCTCCCCGTGGAGCGTGGTCAGCGGCCGGAAACCGGGCCCCGGCGGACCGGCGCCGAGGGCGACGGTGAAGAACGGCCCGGCGGAGGCGAGCCGGCCCAGCAGGTCGTCCATGTCCATGCACGGATGATCGCAGGCGCCGCCCCGCACCCGGCGCCCCGGGTGGGGCGCACCAGCGGGCCGGGCTGGTGACCGCCCTACCGTCCGCGCAGGTCAGAGGTGATCGCACGGGCCGGTGAGGTCCGTGCCACCACCGCCCGGAAGGCCTCGACGGCGCGGTCGCGGGGGCATCCGCCGGTCAGGAGGGCGGGAGCCGTGCCGCGGGCACCCGGCCCGTCGGAAATCCGTGCCGCGTCGTTGCCCTCAAGGGGGTTCATCAGATCTCCCCGAGGAGCTGCATCGAGCCACTCGCGTTCATCTGACCGCCTATTGCCTTTCACCCGCGTTCTGCTCGGGGGGCGACGTCACGAGCGCAGACTGTGCAACCACCCCACCGCCCAGAAGGACCGAAGGCTCCGTGCCCGTACCCGTACTCCTCGCCGGCCGCACCGTGCGGCTCGAACCCCTCGCCCCCCACCACGCCGAGGCCCTGGCCACGGCCGGGGCCGAGGATCGTAGGACTTACGCCTTCACTCCCGTGCCCCACGGTGTGCGGGCGGCCCACGCGTACATCGACCGCGCCCTCTTTGATCAGGCGGCGGGCCGGTCCCTCCCGTTCGCGGTGGTCAGGGCCACCGACGGACGGGTCGTCGGGTCGACCCGGTTCCTGGATCTCGACTACTGGCAGGGGCCGCTGGTGTGGCCCGCCGTGCCGGGGGTCCCGTTCGGCGATCCCACGACGGCCGTCCCCGACGCCGCCGAGATCGGCAACACCTGGCTGTCCCCGGCCGCCCAGGGCACCGGCATCAACACCGAGGCGAAGCTGCTGCTGCTCCGCCACGCCTTCGACACCTGGGGCGTCCGGCGGATCTCGCTGCGCGCCGATGCCCGCAACGGCCGTTCGCGGGCGGCGATGGAACGGCTGGGATTCACCTGTGAAGGGGTCCGCCGGGCTCATTCGCGGGGGCTCGACGGGGCGGTCCGCAGCACCGCCTTCTACTCGGTCCTCGACGAGGAGTGGCCCGCCGTGCGGTCGGTCATCGAGCTGAGGATGTCGGCGGGCGCGCAGCGCAAGCGGCGCCGCAGGACACTGGTCCCGGCATAGGGCCCTGTCGCGGAAGCGGCCCCCGGCCCGGGCCTGGGGCCGGGGCGATGAACCGGACGGGGGGAATCCGGGCGGGCGCGACCGCACCGTACCGGCTTCGCGTGCGGGGACCGGGGATACTCGGCGCACAGGACACGAACGCCGCGGACCTTCCCCGTACCGGGCAACGAATGCCTCTCAAACGGCCCAAGAGAAGGGAAAACGCGGAACCCGGGCATTCTTCCGTTCATCCTCCGAATGGCAAGGACCAGTCGTCGGACGCCCCCCACGGGGCAGTACCAGCCGGAGAGCCACCGCAGATGTCGTACGCACCCGACAGGCAGCAGTACCCGCCGTACCGTGAGCCGGACCGGGAGGAGGAGGGCCGGGACCCCGGCCCCCGGCGGCCGGGGCGGCTCCGGCGCCTGGCGCTCTCGGGGGTCTGCGTGCTCGCGCTCGCGGGGGTCGCCGCGCTCGTGATGAACCACTACGAGATACCCCCCTTCACCGACAAGGGCGAGGCCGTGTCCTTCGGGAAGGCTCCCGGCGTCGAGCAGGGCACGGGCGCCGGGAGCGCGCGGGCGGCGACCTCGAAGATGCTGATGCCCACGGGACCGGCGGCCGACTTCAAGAACGCGATGACCCTGCCCGACGGCACGCACGTCGCCGTCGCCACGCTGGACGGCCCGAAGTCCGGTTTCAAGGGCAAGGTCTGGGTGTGGGCGCCCAAGGAGTACGACGACCCCCGGTTCGCCAGGAGCGGCTTCCCGGTGATGATCGCGCTCCCGGGCGGCGCCGGATACCCGAACAACTACTGGATGGGCACCGACCTGGGACTCCAGAACAGCATCAGCACCTGGTACGGCGAGGGGAAGAGCAAGCCCTTCATCCTGGCCATGCCGGTGCTGAACCCCGGCCCGGACGACAAGGGCGTCTACTGGGACGGCTCCGACATCCCCGGCCAGCCCCGGATGGGCACCTGGCTGACCGACGACGTCCCGGACTTCGTGCGGGCCAACTTCCGTACCGTCAAAGCCCGTGACGGCTGGGCCTTCATGGGCTCCTCCACCGGCGGTTTCGCGGGCCTGAAGGCCGTACTGAAGTACCCGGAGAAGTTCAAGGCCGTGATCGCCTCGGGCCCGGACATCGCCCCGGACTCCCCGCTGTGGAAGGGCCACGACAAGGAGAAGGCCGAGAACGACCCCGGGGTGCTGGCCCAGCGGCTCATCGCACGCAAGGGGCCGGAGGTGTACCTCGCCTTCCAGGTCGGCACCGCCGAGAGCGACAGGAACACCCTGCCGAACGTGCGGAAGTTCATCGCCACCTACGGCAAGGGGCCGGTCCACACCGAACTGAAGGTCATCCAGGGCGGCCGGCACAACGCCAAGACCTACGTCCCGAACATGGGCCAGGGGCCGATCCAGTACATCAGCCAGGTCATGACCGGACCGGTCGAGTGAGCGGCCTCGGCCCCGTGTCCCGGTGCTCCGGCCCGCCGAACGCCTTCGGCGGGCCGGAGCCGTCCCAGGGCGCCCAGCCCGGGTCCCCGGTCACGGCGAAGGAGACCCAGGCCGCGTGCATCTCCCCGGCCAGCGCCCGCGGGGCGTGCGGACCGGCCAGCCAGGACGTCTCGGGCGCGTCCAGCGTGTCGAACACGAAGCCCAGTTCCAGGGCGTGGCAGGCGCCCAGGCCCGGGACCCCGGAGGGCCAGCCGAACTCGTAGAGGAAGCTCGGCGCTCCCCGCCGCGCCCCGGCGAGCCTGCGCAGCGGGTCGCGCAGCAGCCGGTCGGTGAGCAGTTGCCCGGCGAGTTCGGCCGGGCTCGCCCCGGGGAGCGCGGCGCGCAGCGCCCGTACGGCGGTGCGGTCCTTGCCCGTGCGGCGGCGGGCCAGTTCCACGGCGAGCGGGCCCAGCCGGTCCAGGAGCCGCATCCCGCCGGTGGGGGCGAGCCAGAGCCGGTACTCCTCGGTGGTCCAGCCCAGCAGCAGCGGTACGGCGGTCCCCGCCCCGGCGTCCGTGAGGGCGTCGAGGGGGTCGGCGGGGACCGTGTCCGGGTCGGTGACCAGCCCGAAGGAGGGTCCGCCGAGGAGCGGCCCGGAGCGGCGCGAGGCGGCCGACTGGGCGGCGAGCAGCGCGGGCAGGCCGACGGTGGCGAAGGCCGCGGCGGTGGCGGGCACCTTCAGCAGCGAGGCCATCCGCCGGACCACGGCGCGCACCTGTGCGCGGGGCAGCACCTCGGGGGCCCCGCTCTGCAGGACGGCCCGGGAGAAGAGGCCGGCGGCCCGGGGCGCGGTGAGGAGCGAGCCGATGCTGATGGCCCCGGCGGACTCGCCGAAGACGGTGACCCGGTCCGGGTCCCCGCCGAAGGCCGCGATGTTCTCCCGGACCCAGGTGAGGGCGGCGATCTGGTCCAGCAGGCCCCGGTTGGCGGGGGCGTCGGGGAAGAGGCCGTAGCCGAGGACGCCGAGGCGGTAGTTGACGGAGACGAGGACGACGCCGTCGCGGGCGAAGGCCGAACCGTCGTAGACGGGGACGGCCGAGGAGCCCCGGGTCAGTGCTCCGCCGTGCATCCACACCATGACGGGCAGCCGGGCCCCGGGGGCCGGGTCGGGGGTCCAGACGTTGAGGCCGAGGCAGTCGTCCCCGGGGATCTCCGGGTCGGGCAGCAGGGCCGCGAACGCCGGCGGGTAGGGGGCCTTGGGCGCGGTGGGGCCGTACGCCCCGGCGTCCCGTACGCCGTCCCAGGCGGCCGGGGGCGCGGGCGCCGCGAAGCGGAGGGCGCCGACGGGCGGCGCGGCGTACGGGACGCCCCGGAAGACCGCGGTCCCGCCCGCCCCGGTCCGGCCCTCGACCACCCCGTACGCGGTCCTGACCCGGGGCCGGCCACCGGTTCCCGTCCCCGTACCGCCGGTGCCCCTGCCGCCCGTGGTGTCCGCTGCGCTCATCGCGTCCTCCCGCTGCCTGTCCGTAGCCCGTACGCGGGCGTCCGCGCGCCCGGGTGTCCACGCCGCCCGGTGCGGCGCGCACGGTCGCACAGCCTTTCAACGGGTGACAAGGCGTGACCGTGCCCGGGGGCGGCCGGGTTGGACCGGCATGCGATTCCTGTCTCCGCGCCCCGGCGCCCGCCGCCTCTTCCGGACCCGTGCGGTCCCCGCCCTGCTGCTGGCGGCCACGGCCGCCACGGCCCTCTCCTCCGTCCCGGCCCTGGCCGCCGGTCCGGACTTCCAGTACGTCGGCCAGGACGACCGGGTCCACGGGCTCACCGCGCCCCGGGGCTGTGTCGGGGCCGAGGGCGGTGGCGGCCGGGCCGTCACGAACAACACCCCCGCGACCGCGACGTTCTACCGGGAGCCGGGCTGCTCGGGCCGTGTGGTGCAGGTGCTGCGGCCGGGCGCGGTCGCCCAGGTGAAGCCGTATTTCGCCTCCGTGCGCTTCGCCGTCACCGGGTAGGCCCAGCGGCCGTGACCCCTGGGCCTCCCCCGCGTTGTATGCCATGTCAAACGCCGCAGATTCTGTGGCTCCCCATTCTCACGAGGAGATCTTGATGTCGCGTATCGCGAAGGCACTCGCCATCACCGCTGTGGCCGGTACCGCTGTGGCCGCCGGTGCGGGTCTGGCCGTCGCCGATGCCGGAGCGCAGGGTGCGGCGGTCGGTTCCCCCGGTGTCCTGTCGGGCAACCTGCTCCAGGTTCCGGTGCACGTCCCGGTCAACGTCTGCGGCAACACCATCGACGTGGTCGGCCTGCTGAACCCGGCGTTCGGCAACACCTGCATCAACAAGTCCGGTGGCCACCACGCCGCCCCGGGCTACGGTCACTGACCGTCGCCCCCACCGCTACACCGAGGGCCCCCGCCACGGCGGGGGCCCTTCCCGTGCGCCCGGACCGCCGTACCCCGCCCGCCTTCCGGAGGGCGGGGCGCGGCGCACGCGGGGTCACTCGTAGCGGTAGAGGCGCTGGTGGCCGGACATCTCGCGCGGGCTGACGTCCCACGGGGGCATCGGCTCGTCCAGGGCGATCACCCGGCCGCGCTGGAAGTCGCCCAGCGGGGGCGGGACGGCGGGCAGGTAGCCGGAGTCGGGGTGCTTCTGCTGCCAGCGGTCCCAGATCAGGTCGACGAAGGCGTGGTGCAGCCAGAACACCGGATCGTTGGGCGCCGTACCGCCCGTCATGTGGCCGCCGATCCACTGGTGGACCTTGTTGTGGTTGCGCCAGTGCTCGCTGCGGGGCGCGGCCCACCCCTCCAGCTTGTTGCGGAAGCCGCCGACGGTGGAGTCCCAGGGCGAGACGTCGTAGACCGGGTCGCCGAGCGCCCACCGGAGTTCGGCGGGGGTGGGCAGGGAGACCGGGTCCTGCGGCCGTCCGAGGTTGCGGGTGAGGAAGCGGGCCTCCCGGACGCCCACGGTGACGTTCCAGCCGCCCCTCTCGTGGGCGAAGGGACCCGTCATCACCTGCCGGTCGCCGTCGCGGCCGGTGCCGCCGAGGAAGTCGTCGGCCCAGAGGGAGGAGACCGGGCTGGTGTCGGTGGTCCAGTCCCAGTAGGGGACGCAGACGCCCGGGTCGACCGTCCGCAGCTGCTTCTCGAACTCCAGCAGGTAGCGGCGGTGCCAGGGGAAGAAGGACGGGGACATGTGCCCGACCCGGAGCTTGCGGTCCCGGTCGGGCACGAAGTACGTGTCGTGGGTGCGGACGAAGGCGTCGTAGACGCCGTTGCGCTTGAGTTCCAGCACCGCGGCCGTGAAACGCTTCTTCTGGGCGCTGGTCAGGTTCTTCTGGTTCTGCCGGGTGTACAACGGGGCTCCTCCGTCAGCCGTGGTGCGGGGCCGCCGCCATCGCCAGCCGGGCCGTGCCCAGTTCGTCGACGGCGGCGCGGGCCAGTTCCAGTGGGGTCGCGAAGGACTGGAAGTGGTTGATCCCGCTGAGGTAGCTGCCGTCGGCACGGCGCATGACGTGCAGCGGACGGCCGTCGACGCGGATGCCTGCGGGGTCCACGGCGATGTGCCGGCCCCGGTAGGTCTCCTCGGTGAACGGCGCCGGGGTGAGGGTCTGCCGGGGGCGCCGGGCGCGCAGTACGGGGGCCAGCGCCGCGGCCGTGCCGGCGAGCACGGCCGCGGTGAAGGCGGTACGCAGGAGCGCGCGGCGGGTGAGTGGTGCGGCGGCGGACGCTGCGGACATGCGTTCTCCCTCGTTCGGTGGCCGGGGCCGCCGGGTCTAACGCGGCGCGGCGGACGAGGTCACCCCTGGGGGTGCTTGTAGAAGAGGGTCGTGGGGTGCAGGCGGCCCTGCGGGTCGGCGGCGTAGTCGGGGATGGTGCCGGCCTCCGTCCAGCCCGCCGAGCGGTAGACGTGTTCGGCGCCGCTGCCGGTCTCGGTGTCCAGGAAGAGCAGCACCACCCCGGACCGGGCCGACGCCGCCTCCGCCTCGGCGAGCAGCGCACGGGCGGTGCCCCGGCCGCGGGCCGCCGGGTGGACCATGAGTTTGCGCAGCTCGGCGCGGTGGCGGCCGTTGGGCTTGGACTCCCGGTAGCAGCTCACGGTGCCGTCGACACGGCCGTCGCCGCCCCGGGAGACCCAGAGCGCGAGGGAGCCGTCCTCGACGGCGGGCGCCAGGGAGTCCCACCAGGCGGCGGCGGAGGGGTGGTCGAGGCCGGCGAGGAAGCCGAGCGAGGAGCCGTCGGCGACCACGTCGTGCAGGAGGGCGGCGAGTTCGTCGCGGTGCGCGCGGAGCGCGGCGGCGGAGAGCGCGGTGATGGTGGACGTCATGCGCCGAGGATAGGAACCGTCCGGAGCCGGGCCGGAGGGGGGGCGGCGCACCTTCCTGGTCACAGCGCCGGCCCGGGGGCGGTGGAGGAGCGTGAGGAGAGGACGAGGCGGCGCAGACGGCCCGGCGGGCGGCGGGCGGTCACGGGTGCGTGGCGGGCGGTCAGGGGGCCGGGAGGTCCGCGAGGCCGACGAGGAGGCTCCGGTGGTGGCCCGCCGTGCCGAGGGCGAGGGAGTCGGCCTTGGCCCGCTTGAGGTAGAGGTGGGCCGGGTGTTCCCAGGTCATGCCGGTGCCGCCGTGCAGTTGGACGCACTCCTCGGCGGCGCGGACGGCGACGTCGGAGCAGTACGCCTGGGCGACGGCGACCGTCAGGGGCGCGTCGGGGGCGGCCGTGGCCAGCGCGTCGGCCGCGGCCCTGGCCGCCGCGCGGGCGGAGGCCACGTCGAGCCAGAGGCGGGCGAGCCGGTGCTTGAGGGCCTGGAAGGAGCCGACGGGCCGGTTGAACTGGTGGCGCGCCGTGACGTGCCCGACCGTCCGCGTCAGGCACCACTCGGCGAGACCGAGCTGTTCGGAGGCGAGCAGTCCGGCCGCCGGGAGGAGGGCTCCGGTGACCGCCGCGCGGGCCGTGGCGGCGTCGGCGAGGCGGGTCGCGGCCGTCGCGTCGAAGGTGACGGTGGCGAGCGGGCGGGTCAGGTCCAGCGGGACGAGCGGGGTCAGCCGGGGCAGGGCGGCGGGGACGGCGTACAGCCCGGTGTCGGCGAGGACCAGCAGCACGTCCGCGGCGACCGCGTCGGCGACGGAGGTGACCCTGCCGGTCAGGGTCCCGCCGCCGGTGTCACGGACGGTCTCCGGCAGGGGTGCGCCCGGGGCCAGGGTCAGGGGCACGGCGGGTACGCAGATCCGGTGGCCGAGGGCCACCTCCCGCAGCAGTGCGGACGCCTCGGCGCTCTCGCACCGGAGCAGGATCTCGGTGGCGAGCACCGCGCTGGTCAGGTACGGGACGGGGGCCACGGCCCGGCCCAGCTCCTCCAGGACCACGGCCGCCTCGCGGTGGCCCGCGCCCTGGCCGCCGCGTTCCACGGGCACCAGGAGCCCGGCGGCGCCGATGTCCACGGCGAGGGTGTGCCACAGGGCCGGGTCGTGCGGGCGTCCGGTCCCGGCGCGGGCGAGGGTGTCCGCGGGGGCGCAGCGGGCGGTGAGGAGGGAGCGGACGGCGGCGCGGAGTTCCTCCTCGGTCTCGGAGTGGAGCAGGTCGAGGGGGGTGTGCGGGGCGGTCGTCATCGGCTCAGGTCCTTCCAGGGGGTGTCCTTGTCGTCGCGCGGCTCGGGGGGCAGGCCGAGGACCCGTTCGGCGACGATGTTGAGGAGGACCTCGCTGGTGCCGCCCTCGATGCTGTTGCCCTTGGCGCGCAGGTAGCGGTAGCCCGCGTCGCGGCCGGTGAAGTCGACGCGGTCGGGGCGGCGCAGGGTCCAGTCCCCGTACAGCAGGCCCTCCTCGCCCAGGAGTTCCACCTCGGTCGCGCTGATCTCCTGGTTGAGGCGGGCGAAGGTGAGTTTCATCCCCGAGCCCTCCGGGCCGGGCGCTCCGGCGGCGAGCTGCTGGCGCAGCCGTTCGGCGGTGAGCCGGGCCACCTCGGCCTCGGTCCACAGCTCCAGGAGCCGCTGGTGGAGGGCGTGGGTGCGCAGCTCGGGGCGTTCGCGCCAGACGGTGGCGAGCCGGGCGATCATGCCGCCCTCGCGCGGGACGTCGGCGCCGCCGATGGAGACGCGTTCGTTCATCAGGGTGGTGCGGGCGACGGCCCAGCCCTGGCCCACGGCGCCGAGGCGGTGGGAGTCGGGGACGCGGACCCCGGTGAGGAAGACCTCGTTGAACTCGGCCTCGCCGGTGAGCTGGCGCAGCGGGCGGACCTCGACGCCGGGGGCGCGCATGTCGCAGAGGAAGTAGGTGATGCCCCGGTGCTTGGGGAGTGCCGGGTCGGTGCGGGCGAGCAGGAGGGCCCAGCGGGCGGTGTGGGCGCTGGAGGTCCACACCTTCTGTCCGTCGACCACCCAGTCGCCGGAGCCCTCGTCCAGGACGGCGCGGGTGGCGAGGGCGGCGAGGTCGGAGCCGGCGCCGGGCTCGCTGAAGAGCTGGCACCAGACCTCGTCCCCGGCCCACAGGGGGCGCAGGAAGCGGCGTTTCTGTCCGGGTGTGCCGTACGCGAGGATCGTGGGCGCGGCCATGCCGAGGCCGATGCCGATCCGCCGCGGGTCGTTGCCGGGAGCTCCGGCCGCCTCCAGGGCGGCGTCCACGACGCCCTGGAGGGCGCGGGGCGCGCCGAGTCCGCCGAGGCCCTCGGGGTAGTGGACCCAGGCGAGTCCGGCGTCGAAGCGGGCGTGCAGGAAGGCGGTGGTCCCGGTGGTGGCGGGCGGGTGCGCGACGAGCAGTTCGCCCGTACGGTGCAGCAGGTGCGCGGCGGTGACGGTCATCGGGCGGCTCCGTCCGGGGCCGGGACGAGGACCGGTCGGCCGGTGGTGGCCCCGGCGGCGTGGGGGCCGGGCGCCGGTCCGGGAGCATCCCCGGGGCGCGGGGCCTCGTGTGGTGCGTCGGGGGTGGGTACGCGCCGTGCCTGCATCCGGGGCCTCCAGCCGCCGTCGGGGTGTCACACTCCGCGCGCATGCTAGTGCCGTGACGGGCCGGGGGACCGCCCGGTCCGGTGGCCCCGGGCGCAGGGGTGCCCGGTCAGCGGGGGAAGAGCTCGAACGGGACCGTCGGACGGCCGCCGAACCGGGCGGCGTCCCGCTGGGCGTAGCCGGTGAGGAAGGTGCGGACGTACTCCTCGGGGTCCTTGTCCGTCAGGACCTTGAGGTAGGCCCGGTGTTCCAGCAGGGACCGCACCGAACGTTCCAGGCCGGGGCCCGCGTCGACCGCGTGCGTGGGCGTGTTGGAGCCGGCGACCGCGACCCACCGCACGCCGTCCCACGGCTCCAGGCCCTGTTCGGCGAGGAGTTCGGGGAAGATCCACCGGTTGCCGGCGTCGGAGGCCGCGTCCAGGGTGGCCAGGCCCACGGCCTTGTGGTCGGGGGTGTTCCAGGCGCCACCGCCGCCCAGCCCGCCCCAGGTGTCACGGTGGTTGAGGGTGATCACCAGGTCGGGGCGGTACCGTCGGACGGCCGCCGCGATGTCCCGGCGCAGGCCGAGGCCGTACTCGACGACGCCGTCGCGGTAGTCGAGGAACTCCACCGACGACACGCCGACGACCGCCGCGCTCGCGCGCTGCTCGGCCTCGCGCAGCGGGCCGCAGTCGGCGGGGTCGACGGTGTCGATGCCCGCCTCGCCGCGGGTCGCGAGCAGGTAGGCGACCTCCCGGCCGCCGTCCGTCCACTGCGCGACCGCCGCGGCGCAGCCGTACTCCAGGTCGTCGGGGTGGGCGACCACGGCGAGGGCGCGCTGCCAGTCGGTGGGCATGGGCTGCAACGGCGCGGGCTTGTCCAGGTGTCCGGTCATGCGTCGCACCCTAAGCGTACGGACCGGTACGGGCGGGGCACCGGACCCGCCCGTACGTCACCTCCGGCCCGGGGCGCCGGGCGGCCGGTGCTACGCCTCGTCGCGCACCAGGGCCAGCAGCCGGTCCAGGACGCGGGGGCCGCCCGCGCGGACGCCGTCGTGCTCGAACTCGTCGGTGACCCAGGTCCGCAGGCCCCGGATCGCGCGCGCGGTCTCCAGGGAGTGCGCGGTGTCCACGTACAGGTCGTCGTGGTAGACGGCGGCGGCCACCGGCACCTCGTTGGCGGCGAGCCGCGCCGGGTCGTAGAGGGGGCCCCAGCCGGTACGGGCGGCCAGCAGTTCGGCGGTCTCGCGCAGCGGGACGAGGGCCGGGTCGGTGGTGAAGTGCCAGGGGTGGACGTCCTCGGCGGTGAGGAGCAGGGGCTCGTCGCCCGCGAGGGTCCTGGCGGCGTCGAAGCGGGGGTGGCGGGCGCGCACCCGGTCGGCGGCCCAGCCGGTCGGGGCGGCCGGGTCCTGGGCGTAGATCGACTCGTGGACCAGCGCGTAGAGGGGGTGTCCGGCGAAGGAGAGGAGCCCCCGGACCTCCTCCAGGAAGGCGTCGCCGAGGGCGGGCCCGGCCGGGGTCGGGACGAAGGCGTCCTCCAGGAGGTAGTGCAGCTGGTGGCTGCCGTCGCCCGAGCCGAGGAGGATGCCGAGGGACTGGAACGCCGCCACGGTGAGGAGGTGGCCGCCGGGGAGCCCGGCCGGGTGCGCGGCGAGGTGGGCGGCGATCCGGCGGGCGCGCTCCACGTCCATGGGATAACGGGCGTAGTGCGCCAGGCTCTTGTGCTCCATGCGGGGGTAGGCCGCCTCGTACACCTCCTCGGCGGTGGCGGTCAGCGAGGGCAGGCCGCCGGTGATCAGGGCCGCGGCCAGGCCCTCGGGGGCGGTGGAGAGGTAGTGGACGGTGCAGAAGCCGCCGTAGCTCTGGCCGAGGACCGTCCAGGGCGCGCCGCCGGTCAGGGCGGGGCGGATCGCCTCGGCGTCGCGCACGATGGAGTCGGCGCGGAAGTGGGCGAGGTGGTCGGCCTGCTGGGCGGGGGTGCCGCGCAGGGGCAGGGTCTGCCGGTTCAGCGGGGTGGAGCGGCCGGTTCCGCGCTGGTCGAGCAGGAGGACGCGGTACTCGGTGAGGGCCCGTTCCAGCCATGCCTGCCGTCCGATGAACCGCCTGGCGCCGAAGCCGGGTCCGCCCTCAAGGTAGAGGAGCCAGGGCAGGGTCTCGGGGTCCTTGCCCGCGGCGACGACCTCGCGGGCGTACAGCTCGATCTGTTCGCCGTCCGGGCGTCCGTGGTCGAGCGGGACGGTGAACCGGTGGTCGGTGAGGACGACACCGGGCTGACGGTAACTGCGGGCGAAGCTCACGGACGGCCCCTGGGTGGTGGGAGGGCTGCCCCGTCGTCCCGGCCGGGGGGCGGGGGGGGGGGGGGGGGGGGGTGGCGCGCGGGCGGAGGGGGGGGGGGGGGGGGCGGCGCCCCGCCCCGCGATGGGGTGCGCCCCCCCGGGGGCGTCGTTAAGGGGGGGCCCCCCCCCCGGCCGCGCCCGGGGGGGGGGGGGGGGGCCCCCGCCGGCCGGGCGGGGGCGGCGGCGGGCACGACGGGTGATGTCCCGGCCGATCCTAGGTCGTGCTGTGACGTACGGGGTCCGGCGGGGGCCCGGGGCTTACGGCCGGTCGGGCGGCCCCGCCCGACCGGGCCCCGGGCCGCCACCGGACCCCGGGCCCCGGCGGGGCCTCCGCCCGCGGTGGTCCGTCAGAACTCGACCACCGAGCGGAGGACCTCGCCGCGTTCCATCCGGGCGAAGGCGGCCTCGACCCCGTCGAGCGGGACGGTCTCGGAGACGAAGGCGTCCAGGTCGAGGCGGCCCTGGAGGTAGAGGTCGACGAGGAACGGGAAGTCGCGTTCGGGCAGGCAGTCCCCGTACCAGGAGGACTTCAGGGCGCCGCCTCGGCCGAAGACGTCGAGGAGCGGGAGTTCGAGGGTCATCTCCGGGGTCGGGACGCCGACCAGGACCACGGTTCCCGCCAGGTCGCGCGCGTAGAACGCCTGGCGGTAGGTCTCGGGGCGGCCGACGGCGTCGATGACCACGTCCGCGCCGTTCCCGCCGGTCAGTTCCCGGACGGCCTCGACCACGTCCTGGGTGCGGCCGTTCACGGTGTGGGTGGCGCCCAGCCCCCGCGCCCACTCCAGCTTCCGGTCGTCCAGGTCCACCGCGATGATCCGCGAGGCACCGGCCAGCCGGGCGCCGGCCACCGCCGCGTTGCCCACTCCGCCGCAGCCGATGACGGCGACGGAGTCGCCGCGGCCGACGTTGCCCGTGTTCAGGGCGGCGCCGAGGCCCGCCATCACCCCGCAGCCCAGGAGTCCGGCGGCGGCGGGCGCGGCGGCCGGGTCGACCTTGGTGCACTGCCCGGCGGCGACGAGGGTCTTCTCGGCGAAGGCGCCGATCCCGAGCGCCGGGGAGAGGGGGGTGCCGTCCTCCAGGGTCATGGGCTGGGTCGCGTTGTGCGTGGCGAAGCAGTACCAGGGGCGGCCCCGGCGGCAGGCCCGGCAGGTGCCGCACACCGCGCGCCAGTTGAGGACGACGAAGTCGCCGGGTGCGACCGAGGTGACGTCCGGGCCGACCGATTCGACGATCCCGGCGGCCTCGTGGCCGAGCAGGAACGGGAACGCGTCGTTGATCCCGCCTTCGCGGTAGTGCAGGTCGGTGTGGCAGACCCCGCACGCCTGGACCCGGACGAGCGCCTCGCCCGGCCCCGGGTCGGGCACGAGGATCGTCGTCGTCTCCACCGGTGCGCCCTTGCTCCGGGCGATGACCCCTCGTACGCGATGTGTCACGTCGTACCCCGTTCTCGTCGGCTCTCCGCAGAACGTACTACGGAACCACGGGCGCGACGGAGGCGCTCCCCGGTGGAGCGGGTCCCTTTAGCAGAACGGCCGGTGGAGCGGGCGGAGCTCGGCGAACTGGTGCCGGGCGGGTGCCCGTTGTGTTGGTCTGTGGCCCATGAGCAGCGAGGTACCGCCCGGACGTGAACACCTCTACATGAACGTCGAGCACCCGGAGCATCCGGTGGCCGCGGCGCAGGAGGCCGACGCCTCCGACGCGGCGCGCAAGTACGCGCACTACGTCATCCGCGGCCCGCTCTTCGGGGTGGCGGCCCAGGGCGAGGGCGACGGACGGCGGTGGCGGGTGATCAGTGCCGTGAACGACGGCTCCGCCCAGGAGTCCCGCGACGGCCTCAACTCGTACCTGTGGTTCCGGGCGCTGAACGACACCGACGACCGGTCGGTGCGCCGGGAGCTCCTGGCGGCCGTGGCCCGGCTGGAGACCGATCCGGTCAACGAGGTGACGGCGGCGGGCACCCGCTACCGGATCGTCCGGTGCGACGAGTTCCTGTACCGCAACGACGAGGGCCCGGAGCCGCCGCGCCCCACCGACGAGGAGCCCGGTGAGCGCAACTGGGACCTGTGGGCCAAGGGGCCGCGGCTCGACGACGGTTTCGTGATCGACCACATCGCGGCCACCAGCGCGATGACGGCCGCCGAGCGGCTCGCGCTGATGGGGCTGCGGTACCGCAGCCCCCGGTACCCGGCCGAGGTGCGGGACGACTCGCGGCGGGCGGTCGTCTCCCATGCCGGGGTCGTGCTGCTGCCGCCGGCCTTCCGGGTCCTGGAGAGCACCGGGACCGGCTGGGAGCCGGCCAGCGCCATGCAGGCGGGCCCGCACAGCGCGCGCAAGGCGCTGGTGTACCTGCTGACCCAGGCGTGGCCGGTCATGTACGACCTGGACGAGGCCGGGCGGGCCTCGTACGCGCGGGCGGCGCGGGAGTTCCAGGCCGCGGGCGAGGCGGACGTGCTGCGGCTGGACGACGGCCGGGACCTCTGCATCGCGCGGATGCGGCGGCTGGTGCGGATGGGGCCGGACGGGCCCGAGACCGCGCGCCCGTCGGACGAGGACCCGTACGGGCCGACCAGGATGCACCCGCCGATGGACGAGCACGGGACGGTCACGCACGAGAGCTGAGGCCCGGGGCGTCCGACCTGACCACGCGCCCGAAAGGTAGCACTATGGGTGATTTGCATCAGAAGAGCGGATCGCCCATACAGCTCCCCTTAAAGGGCTACTTGCGCATATCAATGCGTGGGATTCCGCAGCCGTGATGTGCGTCACGCGGACCGGTCGGGCGCCCTTCCCGTCAGGGAGCCGGTTCCCTTTCCGCAGAAAGGGAACCGGCCTCTTTCCCCAGGCGCCATCAAGGTCATTCACCGGGCCGGCCGGGGGAAGTCGATCTCCCGGCGGAATACGTGTCTTGTTCCGGCCCCCGGGCTCGCCTACGGTCACCCTCATTCCCGGCTGCCGCCTGCCGAATCCGGCCGCCGCCCGGATGCTCCCGTACCCCCACGTGAGGAATTCCGCCATGCCCGCACACGGTAAGCCCCGCAGGCCGAAGCAGCGTTCGATCACCCGGAGACTGGCCCTCGTCTGCGTCGGCGGAGCGGCCCTGGCCCTCCCGCTGATCGGCGCGACCGCCTCCGTGGCCGCCACCTCCGGGACCACCGCCTCCGTGGCCGCCGGTGGCCCGCTCGCCAGGACCGCGGCGGCGCCCTCCCTGCCCGGCAACACCTACACGGACAATCTCGACGGCTGGATCAGGGAATCGCTGGACATCATGGAACGCCACGGAATTCCCGGCAGCTACGACGGAATTCTTCGCAATGTGATGCGGGAGTCCTCGGGCAATCCGATGGCGATCAACACCTGGGACTCGAACGCCGCGGCGGGTACCCCGTCCAAGGGGCTGCTCCAGGTGATCGACCCGACCTTCCGGGCCTATCACGTCCCCGGCACCCCGCTGGATTCGTACCACCCCGTCGCCAACATCACCGCCGCGTGCAATTACGCGGCCGACCGCTACGGCTCGATCGACAACGTCGACAGCGCTTATTAGCCGCATGCCCCTGTCACGGGGCCGAGGGCGCCCGGCCGGGTCGTGGGCCGGGCGCCCCCGTCGTGCCGCCGGGGCGCGGCGGGCGGGCCCCGGAGGGGGTCAGCAGCGGCGGCGGTCCGCCGTGACCGTGCCCTGCACCGTGGTCACCTCGCGGTCGTAGCAGCCCGCGCCCGTCCCGGACCCGTACATGCGGTGGCGGGCGGAGGTGGTGGCGACCGCGTGCCGCTGGTCGCGCGGGACGTTCGCGGTGTAGGTGGCGTCGCCCGTGTACCGGTCGTCCGTCCGGGTCCGGGAGAGCTGACGGCCGCCGCGCAGGGTGACGGTGTCCGCGCGGTCCCCGAGGGTCAGCACGGTGCGCAGCCGGTCCCCGGCGCCGAGCGTGGTCTCGCCGTCCATCGTGTAGGTGCGCGCGGTACGGGTGGCGGTCGCCCCCCGGGTCACGGTCTCCTCGTCGGTCCAGGTGGCCGTGAGGGCGTCCCGGTCCTCGCCGTCCGTCCAGCGGTGCGCGGAGGTGTTGCGCACGGCCCGGGTGACGGTGGTGGTGACCCGGCCGCGGGAGGTGTCCAGGTGGCCCGCGACCGTCAGCCGGTGCCCGCCCTCGGTGTCCAGGCGGTGTTCGGCGCCGGGGGTCCAGTGGGAGGAGTTGACCGGATCGCTCTCCTCGTGCCGGGTCAGGGCGCCGGTGACGACCTCACGGGCCTCGTCCTGCCACAGCAGCAGGTTGACGGGGGTGCTCCAGCCGCTCTGCCCGGCCGGTACCCCGGCGACGGACACCTCGATCCGGTGCGGGCGGCCGTCGTTGAGCAGGGCCGCCCAGGGGGTGAGGTCGTAGCGGACCGGCTGTACGTCGAAGGCGCGGGGGCCGGGGGTGACGTACCAGAGGAAGGGGTTGGACCAGCCGCCGGTCCAGACGGTGGGGAAGGGCGCGGCGATGCCCGCGAGGCGGCCGTCGACGAGGACGCGGATCTCGCGGTAGGGGCCCCCGGCCGCCTTGCAGGAGTACGGGGCGGCCTCCGGAGTGGTCATGTACCAGTACTCCTCGCAGCCGCCGCCCGAGCCCGTCGCGTACACCTCGGCGACGATCCGTTCCGTGTTGCGGGGCGTGGTGACGGACGGGGAGGTCAGTGGCAGTACCCGGTCGGGGATCTCGGAGGCGGCGGGGGACGCCGGGGCGCCCGCGCGGCCGGCGGCGGCGTAGAAGGTGAGGGTGACCTTGACGGCGATGACGCCCGTGTACGTCTCGTTGACGACGTTGCCGATGAGCATCTCGACGGGCTGCGGGCGGGCGAGGGTGTCGCGGTAGCGGGTGACGTCCTTCTCGACGGACCAGGTGATGCCGTCCGGCGAGGGCTGGGGCGTGGAGGTGCGCAGGATCTCGACGCCGCCGAGGGAGAGGTGGCCGAGACGGTCGTACTGGCGGCCCTTGACCGTGCCGTCCAGGCGCAGGACCACCGTGGACCAGTCGGCGGGACCGCACCGCGTGGGCGGGGCGTAGCTCCCCCGGTACGGGGTGAAGTCCCGGAACTGCGCCTCGGCCAGGGTGACCTGGCAGGACCGGGTGGCGGGGCGGGCGACGGGCGGGGTGACGGTGAGCGGGTCGTGCCAGTCGGTGCCGAACTCGGCGGGCGGCTCCGCGGCGGTGGCCGCCGCCGCACCGGAACCGCCGGGGGCACCAAGGGTGGTGGGGGCGCCGGGGGCGGTGGCGTTCGCGGGTGCGGCCGTACCGGCCAGGGTGAGCATGGCCGTGGCCAGTGCCAGGGCCAGCCGTACCCCGGCCGCGCCGGGCGGGCCCGTGATCCTGTGTCGTCTCATGGGCCCGCAGTGAAACCCGGTGCCCCGGATCACGCCAGACCCGGGGGGCCGATCTGGCCTGATCCGGTCCCCGCGCGGGGTCCGTCGACGGCTCCGGGGGCACATCGCATGCCCGACGTGCCCCACCCGTCCGCCCTGCCCGGGGCGTTTCGGCGCGGACCGGCAACCTGCGGTCCGCAGGAGCCCTTTTACGCCGCGCACTCCTTCACGCCCCCTGCAGATACGTTCCAGCAGTCCGGTACCGGGGCAACCGGATGGTGCCGTCCGTTTCGAAACCGGAAGGAAAGTCTTGTGATGACAAAAATCTTGGTGTTGCACAGCGTGAACCTGGTGCGATCGGCGCTGACCGCGCTGCTCAGGTCCGAGGAGTCCTTCGAGGTGACCTCTGCGGGTCCGCGCACCGCCACCCGGTGCGCGCAGACCTTGCGACCGGACGTGGCGGTCGTGGACTCGGACTGTCCGGGGGCGATGGCGTTACTGGGGGGAGAGGGGGGGCTCGGGTTACGCACTCCGGTCCTCGTGCTCGCCACGGCGGGCCGGCCCGCGTCGCTGCGGCAGGCATTTCAGGCCAAGGCGCTCGGCTATGTCGACAAAGACGGTTCCCCCGGCCGGCTGGTGCGGGCCATACGGCAGGTGTCGGCCGGTGAGCGGTTCGTGGACGCCTCGCTGGCCTCCGCCTTCCTGGAGGCGGAGCGGATGCCGCTCAGCCCGCGCGAACTCAGTGTGCTGGCGCGGGCGGCGGAGGGCGACTCGGTCGCGGAGATCGCCCGAGCCCTGCACCTGACGAGCGGGACGGTGCGCAACTACATGGCGGCGGCCACCCGCAAGACCGGTGCCCGCAACCGGATCGACGCGATACGCATCTCCCGGCGGGCCGGCTGGGTATGAGGGCACACCACCCGCGCCGGTGGTGTGTCAGTCGTGCGTACCGTCCTTCGGGTGGGTGTCGTCCTGCCGGTGGATGCCGTCCTCGCGCCATACGCCGACCAGGTCGCGGTAGAGCTCCGAGCGGGCGGTGAGTTCCGGGTGCGTGCCGCACACGGCCCGGACGCCGTCCAGCAGGAGGACCCGGTCGGCGCGCAGCGCGGAGGAGATCCGGTGCGCGACGACGACGAGGGTGCCGGGGCGGGCGGCCAGGGCGCGTTCGGCCCGTTCCTCGGTCTGCGGGTCCAGGTGACAGGTGGCCTCGTCGAGCAGGAGCAGCGGGGCCGGTGACAGGTAGGCGGCGGCGAGCGCGAGCCGCTGCCGCTCACCCTGCGACAGGCGCGCCGGGTCGACGAGGGCGTCGGGGCCGCCGAGCGCGGTCACCAGCGCGGTGAGGTCCAGGGCGGCCACCGCCTGCGCCAGCCGCGCCGGGTCGAGGCCGTCCGGGGAGAACTGGCCGAGGTTCTCCCCGAGCGTGCCCGTGAACACGTACGCCTGCTGCGGCAGGAGCGTGCGCCGCGGGTCAGGGCCCCGGTGGTCCTGGGCGGCGGGGCGGCCCGCCACCCAGGCGGTGCCGGAGCCGGGCGGGAGGAGTCCGGCCAGCAGGGCGGTGAGCGTGGACTTGCCGATGCCGCTCGGCCCGACCACGGCCAGGTGCTCGCCGGGCCGGACCACCAGGTCGAGGCCGTCCAGGACCGGCTGCGCGTGGGGGCCGTACGCGAAGGTCACCTGCCGCAGCTCGGCGGCGGGACGGACGGCCCGGGCGTCCGGCGGCCGGTCGGCCCGGGGCGCGCCGCCCGCTCCCCCGGCGGCGGGTCCCGGAGGGGAGGCGGGCGGGGAGGCCGGGGGGAGGCCGCCGGAGGGGGCGGGCGTGGCGAAGCGGGCCAGGACCACCAGGAGCCGGGTTCCCGCCGAACCCACCGCCGCCATCAGGGTGTTCAGCGCGGGCAGCAGCGCCTGCACCAGGTAGGTGAGCGCGCCGGCCAGGACGCCCGCGGTGACCCCGCGGCTCAGCAGCCAGGGCGTGGCCACGAGCAGCGCGACGACCGGCAGCTGTCCGGCGACGCCCAGCGCGAGCGTACGGAGGGCAGCCCACCGGGCCAGCCGCTGGGTGAGCTGTTCCTGACCGGCGATCAGCGGTTCCACGGCGCCGGTGGCCGCCGCCCCGGCGCCGCAGGCCACGATGTCGCGGAGCCCGGACGCCAGTTCCCCGACCCGGGCGGACAGGGCCTCGTCGGTGTCGAGGAACGCGCTCTGCGCGGCGGCCATCGGGCGCAGCGTGAGGAGGAACAGGCCCAGCCCCAGCAGCAGCGGAGGGAGCACGACGAGGAGCAGGACCGGGGCGAGCGAGGCCATGCCGAACAGGGCGCCGAGGGCGGTGAAGACGAAGGAACGGGCCGTCAGGACCAGTCCGGCGAAGGAGTCCCGGGCCATCTCGGTCTGCTGGGTGAGCCGGGAGACGGCTCCGGTCCCGGGGGCGCGGGCCGGGTCGGCCACGGCCGCGCCGAGCGACTGGGTCACCGCCCGCCGGACCAGTCCGTCGCGCAGGGGCTCCACCAGGTCCGCGAGGACGGTGAACACCCCGCGCAGCGCGAACGCTCCGGCCAGCGCGGCGACGGCGGCCACGGCCAGCCAGACCAGTCCGGTGCCGGTGCGCCCGGCGAGGAAGCCGTCGTCGAGGGCGCGGGCGACTCCGTAGCCGCCGAGGAAGGTGTGCGCGGACTCCAGCAGCGACCAGAGGGCCAGTACCGCCAGTGGACGGCGGCGGCCCCGCAGGAAGCGGCGGCCCTCGGGGGCCACCAGCCGCCAGGTGCCGCGCTCGGTGGACACGGGCGCGGGCGTGGGCGCGGGCGTGGGTACGGGCGGGCGGGTCATCGGACCGCCTCCGTCGGCCCTGCTGCCCTTGCTGTCCCTGCCGTGCCTGCTGCCTCTGCCGTCCCGGCCGTCGGTGCGGTCGGCCGCGCCGTGCGTACCGCGAACACCGCGCGGTACTCCGGGTCCCGCCACAGCTCGGTGTGGCGGCCGGTGGCCCGGACCCGGCCGGCCTCCAGCCAGACGACGAGATCGGCGCGGACGGCGGAGGAGAGGCGGTGGGCGACGACGATCCGGGTCCCGGGCCGGACCTCGTGGGCCAGGGCCCGTTCGATCTCGCGGGCGGTGACGGTGTCGAGGCTGGAGGTGGCGTCGTCGAGGAGCAGCAGCCGGCCCGCGTGGCAGAACGCCCGGGCCAGGCCGAGGCGCTGGATCTCGCCGCCCGACATCGGGGCGTCGGCGAGCGGGGTGTCGTAGCCGAGCGGGAGGCGCCGGACGAACGGGTCGGCGCCCGCGGACCGGGCCGCGGCCCGCACGGCGTCCGGGCCGGGCGCGGGACCGGCGCCGAAGGCGATGGCGTCGGCGACGGTCGTCCCGAACAGGGCGGGCCGGTCGAAGGCGTGGCCTGTCTCGCGGCGCAGCACGTCCTGGCCGAGGGCGGCCAGCGGGACCCCGTCGAGCAGCACCTGACCGGCGTCCGGGTCGGTGAGACGGCCCGCGACGGCGGCGAGGAGGGACTTCCCGGAGCCGGAGCGGCCGACGACGGCCACCGTGGCCCCGCCGGGAACGGTCAGGGTGACCCCGCGCAGGACGGCGGTCCCGGCGCGCTCGACCCGTACGTCGCGCAGCTCCAGGGTGCCGGGGCCGCCGGGCGGCAGTTCGGCGTCCCCGTGGCCGAGTTCGGGCAGGCCGAGGAGGGCGGCGGTCCGTCCGGCGGCGGCCCGGCCGCGGATCACGGCGCCCAGCAGCCCGGTGACGGCACCGATCCCGGCGGCGAGGCCCGCGTACCGGACGGCGGCGAGCAGCTCGCCCACGCCGAGGGAGCCGGTGGCCAGCCGGAACCCGCCGACGGCGAGGACGGCGTACAGCAGCAGCGGCATGAGGGCGGCGGAGCGGGCCGCGGTGGCGCCGTGGACGCGCCACATCCGGCGCCCCTCGGCGCCGAGTTCGGGCAACTGGCCCAGGACACGGTCCCGTTCGCGGGCGGCGGTGCCTGCGGCGGCGATCGTGCGGGCCCCGGACAGGGCCTCCACCAGCCGTCCCGCCATGGCGAGCTGCACCTGCTGGTAGCGGGAGACGCTGGCGGAGGAGGCCCGGGTGAAGGCCCGCAGCAGCAGGAGCAGCAGCGGCAGTCCGGCGACGAAGACGGTCCCCGTCCAGGGGTCGATGAGGAACAGGGCGACGAGACCGCCCAGCGGCGGGAGCACCGACGCGACGGCGGTGGCCGCGGTCGCGGGCACGGCTCCGGCCTCGGTGGCGTGCGCGGTCAGCCGGGCGGCGAGGTCGCCGGGGGTGTGGCGGGCGGCGAGGTGCGGGGCCGTCAGCGGCAGCCGGGCCAGTGCGAGGCGGCGCAGCAGGCCGGTGGAGCGGGCGTTCACGCTGCCGCTCAGGCGGGCCGTGACGGCGTCGAGGAGCACCCCGGCGGTGATGACGGCCGCGCACAGAAGGGTCCACAACGGCCCGTCCGGGTCGCCGCGCAGCAGCAGTTCGAGGGTGTGCCCGAGGACGGCGGGCTCGGCGAGGGTGGCGAGGGCGGCGCCGACGGAGCATCCGAGGACGCCCGCGGTCCGGCCCGCGCTGTGCCGGACGGCCCTGGTCAGCAGCCGGTCGGCGGTCCGGTCCCGCTCCGGCCCGGGAGAACCGCCCCCGGGCGCACGGGACCCACCGGCCGCACCGGTCCCGGGCGCCCCGGGGCTCCCCCCGGCAGGGGCCGGTGGTCCGGTGCCCCGCAGCGGGTTCAGGTCCGGGTCCGGGTTCAGGTTTTCCGGGTTCAGGTCCGGGTTCGGGTTCCGGTTCGGCGGCGCGGTCATCCGCATGCGCTCCTGCGATGGGCGGGGCCCGGACGGCGAACCGTCCGGGCCCCGGAGAGGTACCTGTCAGAGACAGGTGGTCACGCTGAGAACGCTGTGACCGCCGCAGAGCAGCAGGCTGGCGGTGCTCACGGCCTGGCCGGCCTCCGTCAGCTCTTCCGTGGGGGTCTCCATCGACTGCAGGTCAAGAAGGGTCATGTCCGCTTCCTTTTCTTCGTCTCGGTGGTGCGAGGGGTCACGGCCCCGTTCGGGACCGGCTCTGGGGCCGCCGTGGCGCTGGGCCGCGGCGGCGGGAGGAACGGCAGTCGCGCGCGCCCGCCGGGCGCCGCGCCGCCGAGGGCGAGCAGGACGCCCGCGGTGCCCGTGGACAGGTCCATGGACAGGCGCATCATCTGCTCGCCGGGGAAGGCCAGATGGCCTTGGTACGGCACGGCGTGCCGGGCCAGGCTGTCGATCTGGCGGGCGAGGTCGGCGGAGCGGCTGCCGGCGCCGGGCGTGGTGGTCCGGGCCAGGTGCAGGACCATCCCGGCGACGCCCCGGAAGAGTCCGGGCTGCGCGTAGAAGGAGGCCTGCGCGGCCTTGACGGTCTCCCGGCGGGCCTGCTCGAAGCGTTCGTCGCGGGCGTGGGCCGACCAGTCGTCGAGCACCATTCCGATGCCGACGCTGCCGGCGCCGAGGTAGGGCATCGCGCGCCAGCCCTCGTTCACCTGCAGGGTGCCGGACCCGGTGGTCACACAGCGGTCGAGGTCCCGGTGCAGGGCCTGGCCGGCCAGGTCGAGCAGCTTCGGCTCGCCGGTCCGCTCGTAGAGCCGCAGGAACAGCAGGGCGGGCCCGGCCGATCCGTGGAGCAGTCCGGCGCGCTTGAGCTTCGGTGCGCCGAGCGCGACGAGTTCCGCGCACCGCTGCGCGCCCGCGCTCAGTTCGGCCTCGCCCGTGGCCGCGCCGAGGGCGTCCAGCGCGAGACCGACCCCGGCGAGTCCGCCGTGCAGGTCGACCCCGGCCCCTTCCCAGGGCTGGCGCAGCAGGAGGTGGGCGAGTTCGAGGGCGCGCTCACGGTGGCCGAGCCGGTCCAGGGTCCAGGCGGTGCCGGCCAGGCCGTCGTAGAAGCCGAGCGGGGTGCCGGACCCGGGTTCCCCGGTCCGGGCGAGCAGCCATTCCTCGGCCTCGGGCCAGGGCTCGTCCCCGGTCTCGGCGAGGGCGTAGAGGACACCGGCGGCGCCGTTGCCGAAGCCGGTGCCGCCGCCCGGGGCCGTGAACTGGGCGAGGTCGCCGGGGAAGAGCCGGTCCTCGCGGGCGAAGGTGGCCGAGGCCCGGATCGCGGCGGTCATGGAGGCGCGGGCCACCGCCCGGTCGCCCGGTTCCACGGGCAGGTACGGCCGGACCGGCGCGGCCCGCCGGGGGGCGCGGCCGGTTCCCGCGGTCGCCCCGGTCCCCTCCTGCTCCCCTGCTTCCCCTGTTTCCCCGGGCTCGTCCGCGAGGATCTCCGCGACGGCCTCGTCGAAGAAGGCGCGCGGGACGGGGAACTCCCGGGCGGCGAGGTCGGCGAGGTGCGCGGCCTTGGCCCGGTCCAGGACGAGCAGGCTGGTCAGCGGCAGGAACAGGGTGAGCCGCAGGCAGGCCAGGGCGTACCGGTCGACGGAGAATCCGCGCCGTCCGCGCGGGGCGACGAACGCCGGGCTGGCGACGGTCTGGCGCAGCCCCTCGTCGATGTGCGCGGCGGCCTCGAAGTCCAGGAGCGCCACGGACGGCTCGCCCGCCTCGTCCTCGGTGACCATGATGTTGAACAGGTGCAGGTCGTTGAAGACCACCCCACGGGCGTGCACGGCCTCGACGGCCTCCGTCACCAGGCGGTGGATCTTCAGCGCCCATGCGGTGTACGCGGCGAGGGCGGCCGGGTCGGGGTCTTCCTCGATCAGCGGGTGGCGGTGGGCGAAGTAGGTGTTGAGGGGTTTGCCGGCGAGGTGTTCCAGGACCAGGAAGCGGTGGTCGCCGAGGCCGAACTCGTCGAGCACGGCGGGTACGCAGTCCAGTCCGGCCAGCCGTTCCAGTGCGGTCCGTTCGCGCTGGAGCCGGGCCACGGCGTCGGCCCCGTCGGCGGCGAGCCCCGCGTGGGGCCGGCCCTCCTTGAGCACCACCCGGGCGCCGGTCCGGGTGTCGCGGCCCTCGTACACGCCGCCGCCGTTGGAGAAGTGCAGGGCCCGCTCGACGGTGTAAGGGAGACCGGCGAGGGTCAGGGCGGAGCGCGCCTCCAGGTGCGGTGCGAGGAAGGCGGGCGGGGTCACCCACTCCGGGAGCTGGAAGACGGGGCCGCGCAGGTCCGGCACGAGCCGTCCGTCCGGGTCCTCGACGGCCGGGCACAGCGCGCCGTGCTCGTCGTAGCAGTGGCGCAGGGTGAAGCCTCCGTAGCGGAGGTACACCGGCCCCCGGGACCAGCGCAGGTCGCTCAGGATGTACGGGCCGGGCTCGCCCGCCAGCAGGGCGTCGAGGTCCTCGGCGATGCTCCGGCACTGTTCCTCGTCGGCCGGGTAGACCGTGAGGAACTTGCCGCTGACGGCGCGTTCGGCGTACTTGGCGTTGCGCTGGTGGAGCAGGTAGGCGCTCGGGACGAACTTGAAGGAGATGTCCCGGGCCAGACAGTAGGCGTGGACCCGGTCGAGTACCTTCTCGGCGTTGTCCAGGCAGGCGGACACGTGCAGTTTCCAGCCCTGGGCGGGGAGTTTCACGTCGTCGGGGCTGAGCGCCAGCCAGTCGCCGCTGCGGTGGCTGCTCCAGCCCGGCGGCACCGGGGCGGACGCGGCGGCGTACTCCTGCCCGGCCCGCCGGTACGGCGCGTCGTAGAACCAGTGGTCGGCGTCGCAGAACGCGGCGTAACCCTTGTTCACCCCTGCTCCCTCGGTCGGCGGCGTGACCGACGTTGTCACGCCGCGCGGGGGCGGCGACAGTCACGGTTGTCACCGATGAGGGGTGCGGAACGCACAGGTAACCTGCGGGGTTCCGTACGGGGTTCCCGGCGGGCGGCCGATACCGTGCGGGCCGGTCAGTCGCGCGAGTTGCCGAACAGGACGCGGTAGCCGATGAGCAGGACGAGCGACCCGGCGATGGCCGATCCCCAGGTGGCGAGGTCGAAGAACTGCTCCTGGACCGGGCGGTCGAGGAAGGTCGCCGAGAGCCAGCCGCCGACGAAGGCTCCGGCCACACCGATGAGGGTGGTCCCGATCAGGCCGCCGGGGTCCCGGCCGGGAAGCAAAATCTTGGCGATGACGCCGGCCAGCAGTCCCAGGACGATCCAGCTGACGATGCCCATGGCACTCACTCCGCTTCTTGAGGTTCTTGAGGTTCTTGAGGTCACGACGTACACGGGGCGCGTGACGTGCTCGGCACGTGCTCCACGCGCTCACCAGGGAGGACGCGGGGAAGGGCGCGGCGGTTCTCCGGGCCACCCGGGCCACCCGGCCCGCCCGGCCCGCCGGCGCGGACCGGGGCGGTGGCCGGGTCCGGGTCCGGGGCGGTGCGGGTGAGCAGCAGGACGCCGCGCGTCGCCGCGAAGGCCCCGGCCACGGCCAGCAGCACTCCCGGCGCGCCGCCCTGGAGCCGTTCGCCGAGCAGGATCGCGCCGATGGCCGCGGCGGCGAGCGGGTTGGCCAGGTTCACCACGGCGAGCGGGGCCCCGAGACCGCCCCGGTAGGCGCGCTGCGACAGCAGCATCCCGCCGACGGCGAAGACGACGACGAGCACGGCCACCGTGACGACCCGTGCGCTGAGCAGGGTCCCGCCGCGTCCGGCGGCCACGGCGACGGTCTGGGTGAGGGCGGAGGCGACGGCGGAGGCCAGTCCGGAGGCCGTCGCGTGCCGCAGCCCCGAGCCCGGGTCCCGGCGGGCGGTCAGCACCCCGATCACGGCGGCCGTCGCGGCGCAGACGCCGAGCGCCTCGGCCAGGGTGAGGGTGTCCTCGGGGGCCGGGCCGGAGGCGGGGACCAGCAGCAGGCCCAGACCGGTGACGGTCGCCAGGGTGCCGCGCCATTCGGTGAGGGCGACGCGCCGGCCGGCCGCGCGCGCCCCCAGCGGGACGGCGGCCACCAGGGTGAGCGCGCCCAGGGGCTGGACCAGGGTGAGCGGCCCGTACCGCAGGGCCGCGGCGTGCAGGAGCGCGGCGGTGGCGTTGAGTCCGGCCGACCACCACCAGGCGCGGGAGCCGAGCAGGGCCCTGGCGCCGCGGGTCGCGGCCCCTCGGGCCAGGCGTTCCTGGGCGACGGCGGCCGTCGCGTAGGCCACGGCCGAGGCGAGACAGAGGAGGACGGCGAGGACGGTGTCGTTCACCGTGCGGCCCCTACGGCCGCCGGGGCCCCGGCGGCGCGCGGGCACGGCACCCGGCGTACGGCGGGAGCGTCCGGGCGCGCGGGAGCGTCCGGGCGCGGGAGCAGCGGCAGCGCGGCGCCCCCGCCGGGCAGCAGGACGCGCGGGAGGGTGCGCAGGAGGCGGCGCGCGTCGGGTCGGGTGTGGGAGGTCATCCCCCGGTCTCTTTTCCTCATGCACGGGGTGCGCGGGAGAAAGGGCCACGCACATCGACACGCCAGTGTATCGATACGCAGATGTACCGATACGGTCGTGTACCGATACGCTCACGTTCCCGTAGACTCGGCACCCGTCCCGAGCCGTCGGGGAGCCCCGTCGAAGACACGCCCCAGGAGAGCCGCACCCCCATGACGTCGACGCCGCCGCCCGCGCGCCGCTCCAAGATCACGCCGGAGCGGGAGCAGCAGTTCTACGACGCCGTCCTGGAGCAGTTGCGCGCGCACGGCTACGAGGCGCTGACCATGGAGGGCGTCGCCGCGCGGGCCAGTTGCGGCAAGTCCACGCTCTACCGGCAGTGGCGGACCAAACCGCAGCTCGTCGCCGCCGCCCTGCGCGCGGCCCGGCGGGGCACGCTCACGGCGGTGGACACCGGGACGCTGGCGGGCGATCTGCGCGAGGCGGCCCGGATCGCGGCCGGCACCTCGGGGCGCGACACCCTCCTCGCCCAGGCCCTCGGGCACGCCGTCCTCAGTGACGGGGAGCTCCAGGCCGCGCTGCGCGAGGCGCTGGTCGAGCCGGAGCTCGCCGCCTTCGGCGTGATGGTGGAGCGGGCCGTGGCGCGGGGCGAGATCGCCGCGGACCATCCGGCCGTGGAGTTCCTGCCGGCGCAGCTGATGGGCGTGGTCCGCATCCGGCCGGTCCTGGAGGGGCGGTACGCGGACGCCGACTACCTGGTCCGGTTCGTCGACGCGGCCCTGCTCCCCGCCCTGGGTCTGGCACCGGCCCCCTGAACCGGTGGGCGGCCGTCCCCGATGACCGGACGGCCGCCCGCCCGCGCCGCCTCGTGGGGACGGCGGCGGCGCGGCACCGCCCGGTCCGGGCGGCGGTCACTCGCGCACGCGTGCGGTGGCCGTCGCCCGGACCGGACGGAGCCGGAGCCGGAGCCCGGAAGCGGGAACCCCGGAATCCGGACCCGGGCGAAACCGGGCGGCGGCGTCCCGGACCACCCGTTCCCGTCCCCCGTCCGGACCGCCCGGCCCGTCCGGGTCCGGACCGTCAGCGGGCGGCGCCCATGGTCCGGGTGAACTCCTGCGGGTCGGCGTCGAAGCCGCGCAGCTCCGCGTGGAACGACCAGCCGCCCTCCGTGTCGCGGGTGAACTCGGCGACCGTGGCCGCCGTCGCGGCCGGTATGGCCTCGAAGCCGTGCTGCGCGAGTTCGGTGTAACCCTCCCGGATGCGCACCCCCGCGCCGGAGACACCGGCGAAGTTCTTCGTCAGCGCCCCGCCCGCGCCGGAGTCCTGGCCCGGGTCCTGGATGACCACGCCCACGACCACCCGCCCCAGCGCGGGCGCCATGCGGTCGAGTTCGATGGTCACCACCTCGTCGTAGCCGAAGCCCTGGCCGGTGTGGCTGTCCCGGTTCAGGGTGACGGTGCCGTCGGGGGAACGGCTGCCGAAGTGGACGACGTAGGCGGGCTCCCCGTACCGGTCCGCCGTGCCGTAGACCGCGACGACGAGGTCGAGGTCGTTGGCGGGCGCGCCGAAGCCGCTGGGGTCCCACCTCAGGGCGACCTCCACCTTGGCCAGGCTCTTGCGTACACCGGTCACCGAACTCCCCCTTCGTCCACCGCGTATGGCCCGGTCATGGTCCCACGTGTCCGCCGTCACGGGACGGGCGACCGCATGTTCCCGGCCAGTTCCGGCCCGCGGCGCGGAGCGGCCGGCCCGCTCCGGCGTCCTCCCCGGCGCTGTCGGACCGGATCGTTATCCTTAAGTTTTGCTCAGATCTAGTGACGTGGCGCCGATCACCTTCCTAGCTTCCTCGTACATGTACACGCGTACCGGCCCTCCCGTTTGGCCGCGCGTGCCCGTTCTCCCGCCCACGCGTGCGCGCGCCCGTGTCCCCCGTGACCGGGCGCCCGCCGTGTGCCAGGCGTACCCGAGGAAAGAGTGCAGCATGAAAGTTCCCCAGGCCGGCGCGGTCGCCGTAGTGATCGCCCTCGCCCTGACCACCTCCGGGTGCGGCGGTG
Organism: Streptomyces sp. NPDC051567; assembly: GCF_044454165.1. Classification (NCBI taxonomy): domain Bacteria; kingdom Bacillati; phylum Actinomycetota; class Actinomycetes; order Kitasatosporales; family Streptomycetaceae; genus Streptomyces; species Streptomyces sp. NPDC051567. The sequence continues at coordinate 151,123 of NZ_JBITDK010000004.1, forward strand.
GGGACGAGGCCAAGGGGACTCTCTCCATCGGCATCAAGTTCGACCAGCCGGGCATCGGGCTGCGCGAGGCCGACGGCACGTTCTCCGGTTTCGACGTGGACGTCGCCACCTACGTCGCCAAGCAGCTCGGCTACACGCCGGACCGGATCGACTTCAAGCAGGTGTACAGCAACGACCGCGAGCTGCTGATCCAGTACAACGAGGTGAAGTTCGTCGTCGCGAGCTACTCGGTCAACGACAAGCGCAAGGAGAAGGTCGACTTCGCGGGCCCGTACTTCCTCGCCCACCAGGACCTGCTGGTCCGCTCCGACGACAACACCATCGCCAAGGCCGAGGACCTCAACACCAAGAAGCTCTGTTCGGTCACCGGCTCCACCTCGGCGGAGAACGTCAAGAACACGCTGGCGCCCAAGGCGAGCGTCCTGGAGCTGGGCAGCTACACGGAGTGCGTCATCGCCCTCCAGGACAGGCTCGTCGACGCCATCACCACGGACGACTCCATCCTGGCCGGGTACGCCGCCAAGAAGGGCAACGAGGGCAAGTTCAAACTGACCGGCCAGAAACTGAGCAACGAGAGCTACGGCATCGGTCTGAAGAAGGGCGACAAGGACCTCCGGGCCAAGATCGACGCCGCGCTGGTGAAGATGGTGGAGGACGGCTCCTGGGAGACGGCCGTCAAGAAGAACTTCGGCCCGGCCAACTACAAGTACGAGCCCGCCCCGCGGGGGCTCACGTCGGGCGGCTGAGGTCGTGGGGGGGGGGGGGGGGGGGGGCGGCCGCCCGGGGCCGGGGGGGGGGGGGGGCGGCGCGCGGGGTGGGGGGGGGGGGGGGGCGGGGGGGCCGCGCCGGCGCGACGGAGGCGAGCACGGGCCCGTACGGGGGCGGGCCCGTGTCCGCCGGGTCGGGCCGGCGGGGTCAGGCAAGCGGCGCCTTGACGCGCAGCACCTTGAGGAACTCCCGCATCCAGCCCGGGTGGTCGGGCCAGGCCCGCGCGGACACCAGCGTGCCGTCGACCACGGTCTCGGCGTCCTCGAACTCGGCCCCGGCGGCCTTCATGTCCAGTTCCAGCGCCGGGTAGGCGGTCACCCGGCGGCCCGCCAGGCTGCCGGTGGCGGCGGTCATCAGGGGGCCGTGGCAGATCTGGGCGACCGGCTTGTCGGCATCGCTGAAGGCGGCCAGAATCCTGCGCACCTCGGGGTCGTTGCGCAGGTACTCCGGCGCCCGCCCGCCCGGGACGACCAGGGCCGCGTACTCCTCCGGGACGACATCGGCGAAGGCCACGTCGGCGGGCCAGGTGTAGCCGGGCTTCTCGGTGTAGGTGTCGAAGCCGTCCTCGAAGTCGTGCACCACAAAACGCAGCTTCTTCACCGTCGGCGCCGCGATGTGGACCTCGTACCCTTCCTCGCGCAGACGCTGGTAGGGGTAGAGGACCTCCAGCGACTCCGCCGCGTCACCGGTCACGATGAGGATCTTCACTGTCACGAGCTGCTCCTGGTAAGGCTGTTCAGGGTGTTCACGTCCGCTTCGGCCCTGCTGGGCCCCCGCCACCCTGCCCCGCGCCGGGCCTCCTGCCAAGGGCGTTCCCTCATGGCGGAACTCCGTGGTACGCGCGCCGGACACGTGACTTTAACCTGTTGGGCACATGACAATGTGAACCTCGCTCTGCCACCTGACGCCCCGCCGACCTCACCGGCGGGGGCGGTGCGTGCTGGAGAGGTACCCACGTCATGAGAGTCGTCATGAGCATCTCCCGCCTGACCCCCTGGGCGTCCGGCCTCGCGGCCACCGTCCTGCTGGCCGTCCCGGCCACCGCCTCGGCCGGCCAGCGGCCGACGGCCCTCCCCCGCACCGCCCCGGCCTCCGCGGCCGGTCCGGTGGACGCCTACTACGCGGCGGCCGAGGGCAAGACCGGGGCCGCGCTGAAGACCGCCCTGCACCAGATCGTCAGGACCCAGTCCAGGCTGTCCTACGACGGCGTGTGGAACGCCCTGAAGGTGACCGACCAGGACCCGGCCAACGCGGGCAACGTCATCCTGCTCTACTCCGGGCGCTCCCAGTCCAAGTCCACCAACGGCGGCGGGGCCGACAACTGGAACCGTGAGCACGTGTGGGCCAAGAGCCACGGCAACTTCGGCACCGCCACCGGTCCGGGCACCGACCTGCACCACCTGCGGCCCGAGGACGTCACCGTCAACAGCACCCGGGGCAACAAGGACTTCGACAGGGGCGGCAGCCCCGTCGGCGAGGCGCCCGGCAGCTTCACCGACTCCGACTCCTTCGAGCCGCGGGACGCCGTCAAGGGCGACGTGGCGCGGATGCTGCTGTACATGGCCGTGCGCTACGAAGGCGGTGACGGCTTCGCGAACCTGGAGGTCAACGACAAGGTGAACAACGGTTCCGCCCCTGCCACGGGCCGGATCAGTGTGCTGAAGCAGTGGAACCAGCAGGACCCGCCGGACGCCTTCGAACTCCGCCGCAACCAGATCATATTCGACACCTACCAGCACAACCGGAACCCGTTCGTCGACCACCCGGAGTGGGTCGACTCCATCTGGTGACCTGCCCGGAGCCACCGGCCCCACCGGTGCCGCCGGTGCCGCCGGAGCCGCGCACGCCGGTCACAGCCGGCCGGCGAGGGCCGTGAACTCCGTCCACGACAGCTTCGGCGGGCGGGGGTCCCAGACCTTCTGGGCCAAGGCCGCCAGCGGCAGCCGGATGCCTGCGGCCACCTGCGCCGGGGTCTGGGCGCCCGCCAGATCGCACCAGACGGCGAAGCGGGCGCCCAGGATCTGGCCGCCGTAGCGCGCGGGCACGGCGGTGGTGCCGCGCAGCACCAGCGGGGTCCACTGCTCGTATATCCGCCGGCCGGTGGGGTAGACGAACCGGTTCGGTTCGCCCAGGACGTAGTAGAGGTACTCGTCGTTCAGGTTCACCACCCGGCGCCCCTCGCGCAGGTACTCCAGCGGCGGGCGGGCGCCGAGTTCCTTGCCGGTCCAGTACTCGGCCTGGATGTCCCCGGCCGCGCGGGCCGCCCCGCCCGCGAAGAAGCCGTCGTTCCACGCCTTCAGCGCCTTGCCCGAGGGACGGACCACCTCGGCGCGGTCGTTCAGCCAGCCCGTCGCGAGGTCCTGGACGCGCGCGGTGGGCCCGTACCGTTCCCGGGCCGCGCCCGCGAGCTGCGGGAAGGACGCCTCGGGGTCGCGGACGACCAGGGCCTGGTACTCGTCCGCGCCCAGGTGCCAGGCCCCGCCGGGGAAGAGCGGCAGGTACTCGCGGAGCAGTTCGTCGACGAGCCGGGCCGCCGCCGGGTCGGATATGTCCACCGCTCCGCGCACCGCCCTGCCCTGGACGTCGCGCAGTTGCAGGCCGGGGTGGGCGCGTATCACGGCGCCGAGGTGTCCGGGCGAGTCGATCTCCGGGACGACGGTGATGTGCAGGGAGGCGGCGAGCGCCGTGATGCGGCGGACCTCCGCCTTGGTGAGGTGCGGGGTGGAGACGATCTCGGGGTGGCTCTCGGACTCGACGCGGAACGCCTGGTCGTCGGAGAGGTGCAGGCCCAGCTCGTTGAGTTTCAGGTCGGCCATCTCGCGCAGCCGGGCCTCTATCCAGCCGGGGGTGAAGTACTTGCGCGCGATGTCGAGGTTGAGGCCGCGCTGGGGGCGGTCCGGGCCGTCGCGCACGGTGCCCTCGGGGGCCGAACCGGCGGACCGGACGGCCTGCTTGAGGGTCCGGGTGCCGTAGAAGACCCCGGCCTCGTCGGGGGCGGTGATCCGGACCTGGCCGTTCCCGACGGTGAGGCCGTACGACTCGGGCTTGCCGGAGTCCGGGGCGCCGAGGGCGAGCTGGACGTCCCCCCGGCGCGGGGCCTGCGCGTCCGCGAACCCCATGCCCAGTTCACCGGCGAGCAGCCTGGCCTCGTCGGAGAGGGTGTCCGTGTCCCCCGCCGCGACGACCACCCGGGCGCCGGGGGCGGGCTTCCAGCCGGGGCCGCGGGCCGGGGCGAACTCCCGTACGGCCGGGACGGTGCGCGGGGCGGTGGAGAGGGGGTGGGAGGGCGTCGGGGAGGGGGCTGCCGGGGCGGTGGTGGCGGCCCCGGCGGAGGCCGGGGAGCGGGCCCCGTCCGAGGCCGTCGTACAGGCCGGGAGGACGAGGGTGACGAGCACGGCGGCCGTGGCCGTCGCGTTCGCGTGGACTCTCCTGTGCTGCCGTGGCTCGCGCGTCATGTGGTCCGGCCCGTCCGTCCGAGGGTCGCGGGTGCGAGGTCGTGGGTCCGGTGCCACGGCGGTGCGGTGCCGGGTGCCCGGGTCCCCGCACCAACGTGGCACGGGGGGCGAGGGCGCGCGAGCGGGGACCGAGGGAGCGGTCCGGGGCGGCCTCGCCGGCCGGCGGGTGACGGCGGTACGGGGAGCGGTACGGGTGGTGCCGGACGGGGGTGGCGGACAGCGGGCGCCGGACGGGGCGCTCTCCCCGGGGGGTGCGTACGGACGGGTGACGCGGGGCCCTTCCGCGGGAGCGGGTCCTGCGGAAGGGCCCCGGGCCGGGCCGGTCGCCTCAGCGGAGGCTGGGGGTCGGGGACGACCGGGGGTCGGTGCCCGGGTTGCCGGAGGGGGTGGCCGACGGGCCCGACGGGGACGACGGCACGGGCGGGGCCGACGGCGGCGAGATCGTCGCCGTCGGCCGGCCGACGGCCGGGCTGGGGCTCGCGCTCGGCGAGAGGTACCGGCTCCGGATCGGGCCCGGGTGGGTCGCGCTCGGCGAGACGGGCGGCATCAGCGAGGGTCCGACCGGTCCCGAGGGCTGCGGGGTCCCCGGGTCCGGTACCGGACCCGGGGCCGTGAACTCCGGCGGGGAGGCGGGTGGCACCGGCCGGAGCGGTGCCGGGTCCGGGGCGAGCACCAGGTACCCCACCAGCGCGGCGGCCGTGGCGGTCAGCCCGGCCAGGGGCAGCGTGAACCGCCGCAGCCGCTCCACGGAGAACCGTCGTACCCCGGGCCCCGGTGGACGCGCGGGGCGCAGGTCACGCACGGTGATCTCCTGCGCGCGCGCGTCGAGGGCATGCCGCAGCCGGTGTTCGACCGGCCGCTCGCCGTCGCGCGTCATATCCGTCCCTCCAGAATCCGTTCCAGCGCGTCCAGGCCACGGCTCGCGTTCGATTTGACCGCGCCCCGGCTGATGCCGAGGGTCGTCGCGATCTCCGCCTCGCTGAGGTCGGCCCAGTACCGCAGCACCAGGACCTGTCTGCGGCGCGGGGTCAGGCGGCCGAGCGCGGCGACCACCTCGCGGTGTGCCTCGTCCAGGACCACGTGGTACTCGGCGGAGGGTATCTCGGCCTCCCGCGGCGGGGTCCAGGCCCGGACGGTGCGCCTGCGGCGCAGCACGGAGCGCGAGGTGTTCACGACGGCCGTGCGCAGGTAGCCGAGGGCGTTGTCGACCTCGGTGATGTCCTCGCCGTGGCGGCGGTACAGGGCGGTGAAGGCGTCCTGCACCACGTCCTCGGCGGTGGCCAGGTCGTCGACGAGCAGCACCGCCAGCCGGACCATGCGCAGCCGGTGCGCGTGGTAGAGCCCGGTGACGGTGGGCCGCTCCTCGTCGGCGCCCGGACCGTCCGCCGGGTCGTGCCCGGCGGAGAAGTCGTGGGTGTACGGGTGGCCGTGCGGGCGCCGCGGGGCCGCGGGGGCCTGGCCTTCGCGGCGCAGCAACGCCCACAAGCCCCGCCACGCCCGGGGGAAACCGGGCGTGGCGGGGCCTATGGCTGGTGCGAGACGGAGCACAGGTGTCCTCAGCCGTTGGCGCGGCGCCGCACGGCGTACAGGGCGCCGGCGCCCGCGACGACCAGCACACCGGCGCCGGTCGCCACCGCGGTGGTGGTCGGGGAGGAGCCGGTCTCCGCGAGCTCTCCGGCCTTCCCGGCGGGCGAGACGGCGGGCGAACCGGAGGGCGCGGGACGCTCACCCGGCGTGCTGACGGAGGGGCTGGGGACGACGCCGCCCGGCGTGCTGACGGAGGGGCTCGAAACGGGGCCGCCGGGCGTGCTCGGCTGGGCGGTCGGGGCCGCGCTGGGCGCGGCGCTCGGGGCGGCACTGGGCTGGGCGCTCGGGGCGGCACTGGGCTGGGCGCTGGGCGACGACGCGGCGAAGGCCGGGACCGCGAGGGCGAAGATCGCTCCGGCGGTGGCGACGGCGACGGCGGCCGGACGGACGGCGCGCTTCAGGTTCTTCACAGGGGTTCTCCACGATCGGGACGGCGGGAACGGTCGGACCGTTCGGGTCGGTGGCCGGCCGTCGGACGGTGGGTCGGACGGACGGCCGGGTGAAGGGCCTCTGATCACGCCCTTCACCCCGCACGACGCGCGACCCCCCGGGAGGTTGCCGCTGTTCCCGATGTTTCCCGAAAAACTTTTCCGCGGGCTGCGGACCGCGGGCCGCGATCCGTGTCCGGGGCGCCCGTGTCCCGCCCGGTTCACCCTACGGTGCCGGTCGGACGGGGCGGGCGGGGCGGCCGGGCCGGTCTTGCGGCAGCCGGGCCAGGGCCCGGGACAGGAGCGTCACGCCCTCCTCGATCTCACCGGCGGTGCCCGCCGCGTAGCCGAGGACCAGGCCCGGCGGGCCGGGCCGCAGCCGGTGCCAGGAGAGGGGGTGCGTCCGGACCCCGAGGGCCAGGGCGGCCTCGGCGAGGTCGGTGTCGGCGAAAGCGGCCCCGTCGAAGGTGACCATGAGGTGCAGGCCCGCCGCGGCGCCGTGGACGCGCGCCCCCGGCAGCCGGTCCGCGACGGCCCGGAGCATCACGTCGCGGCGGCGGCGGTGGCGGCGCCGGACGAAGCGCAGGTGGCGTTCCAGTTCGCCCGATTCCATCAGCCGGGCCAGGACGAGCTGGGCGAGGACCGGGTTGCCGAGGTCGGCGTAGCGTTTGGCGGTGACCACCGCGTCCCGGTGGCGCGGCGGGACCAGCAGCCAGCCCAGGCGCAGCGCCGGGGCGAGGAGCTTGGACACGCTCCCGGCGTAGCAGACCCGGTCGGGCAGCAGGGCGCGCAGCGCGGGGACGGGGGCGCGGTCGTAGCGGTGTTCGGCGTCGTAGTCGTCCTCGACGACCAGGCCCCCGTCGGCGGCCCAGCCGAGCAGTTCCCGGCGGCGTTCGCCGTCGAGCACGACGCCGGTCGGGAACTGGTGCGCCGGGGTCAGCAGCGCCACCCGGGCGCCGCTCGCGCGCAGGGCGGCGACGTCGAGTCCGGCCTCGTCCACCCGGACCGGCACCGGTTCGAGGTGCCCGTACTCCAGTTGCCGGCGGGCCCCGAGCGAGCCGGGGTCCTCCACGGCGACCCGGCGTACGCCGTCCTCGTGGAGGACCCGCGCGAGGAGCCCCAGGGCCTGGGCGACGCCCGCGACGACGACGACCTCCCCGGGGTCGGCGCGGATGCCCCGGTTGCGGGCCAGCCAGCCGACGACCGCCTCGCGCAGCGCGGGCGCGCCCTGCGGGTCGCCGTAGCCGAAGTCGGCGGGGGTGAGGTCCGCGAGGACCCGGCGTTCGGCCTGGAGCCAGGCGGTCCGGGGGAAGGCTGTCAGGTCGGGCACACCGGGTGAGAGGTCGATCCGGCAGGGCCGGACGTGCGGCGCGTCCACGGGGCCGGCGGGTGCGGGGGCGCGGGCCGGACCGGCCGGGAGCGGCGGGGCGGCGACGACGACGGTGCCGGACCGGCCGCGCCCGGCCACCTGCCCGGACTCCGCCAGCCGCTGGTACGCCTCGGTGACCAGGCCCCGGGAGACCTGGAGTTCGGCGGCGAGGACCCGGCCGGCCGGAAGGCGGCTGCCGACCGGCAGCGTGCCGTCGGCGATGGCGGCGCGGAGCCGGTCGGTCAGCCATTCGGTGCGGCGGCCCGCCGGGGCCCGGCCGATGTCGAGCTGGAGGAAGTCCGAGCCGACCGCGCTCCCGGCCGGTGCGGGGCCGGGCGGCGGGCCGGCCGGGGGCGAGGGGGCTCCGGTCTCCGCCGGGTGCGGTTCCCCGGCCGGGGAGCCGCGCACTTTGGACCCCGTGATCGCACCCTTATTGGACCTGCTCATGGGTCCATTGTGGCCGCAGGCTGATCCGCGTGAACACCTCCCCGGCGCCCCCTTCCTCCTCCTCCCGTTCTCCTTCCTCCCGTTCTTCCTCCCTCCGGGACCTGGCTCCCGGCATGGTGGGTATGGCGCTGGTCGGGGGCAGCGTCACCGTCTCCCGTTCCCTCGTCGACGCCCCGCTCTTCGCCACGCAGGCCGTCCGGTACGCGGCTGCCGCGCTCCTCCTGGTCGCGCTGGCGCGGGCGGTCGGGGTGCCGGTCCTGCGCCCGCGCGGGCGGGAGTGGCTCTGGCTGGCCGGGATCGCGGCGGTCGGGCTGGTCCTCTTCAACGTGGCCGTCGTCCGCGGTGTCGCGCATGCCGAGCCGGCGGTGATCGCCGTCGCCGTGGCCGCCGTACCGGTCCTGCTCGGGCTGGTCGGTCCGCTGCTGGAGCGGCGGCGGCCCAGCGGACAGGTACTGCTGGCGGCCCTCGTCGTGGTGGCCGGGGCCGTCCTGGTCGAGGGGACGGGCCGGACGGACGCCACCGGGGTGGCCTGGGCCGCGCTCGCGCTGGGCTGCGAGGCCGGGTTCACCCTGCTCGCGGTCCCGGTGCTCCGGCGCCACGGCGCCTGGGGGGTTTCGGTGCACGCGGTGTGGATGGGCGCGGTGATGCTGGCGGGGCTCACGCTGGTCACCGAGCGGCCCTCGGACCTGGCGGGGCTCGCGCCGGGGCAGTGGGCGGCCGTCGGGTACCTCGCCGTCATGGTGACGGCGGTGGCGTTCGTGCTCTGGTACCGGACCGTGGCCGCCGTGGGCTCCGGCCGGGCCGGTCTGCTCGCCGGGATCGTCCCGGTCGCCGCGGCCGGCGGCGGGGTCCTCGCGGGCGGCGGGGTCCCGGGGCCCGCGGTGTGGGTGGGCCTGGCCCTGGTGGTCGCCGGGCTGGCGCTGGGGCTCCGGCCGGTCCGCCGCCGCGGGCCCGCGCCCCTGATCCACCGGGAGAGCGTCTCCCCCTGAGCCACGGGGCGGGCCGGTGCGGTCAGGTGGAGGCGGGGACCAGGACGACGGCCGTCCCGTACGCGCACACCTCGGTCCCGGCGTCGGCGGCGTCGGTCACGTCGAAACGCATCATCAGCACGGCGTTCGCGCCCCGCGCCTTCGCCTGCTCGATGAGCCGGTCCATGGCCTGGTTGCGGGTCGCCACGAGCGTCTTGGTGAGTCCTTTCAGCTCGCCGCCGAGCATCGACTTCAGACCCGCGCCGATCTGGGTGCCCAGGTGACGGGAGCGCACGGTGAGGCCGAAGACCTCACCGATGACCTGCTCGACGCGGTAGCCCGGCACGTCGTTGGTCGTCACGACGAGAACGCCCGTCCGCTGCGCGCCGGAGCCGCCGCCGTATTCTTCGATACCCATGTGCCCCACTGTGGCGCCGTGCTCGACGGCCCGCATCCGGAGGGCGCCACGTCGGTATGGGCCCGGTGGGCCGGTGGCGCGGGACCCCGTTGCCGGACGGCGCCGACGCTGGCATCCCCCTTGCGTACCGGTCCCGTTGCCCGGCCTCCGTCGAACGGAGGAGGCCGGGCTCAGCCCCTGGGCGGGTGAGCCGGTCGCCGTCCACCGGTAGATTTCCTCCTGCCGGCCACCCCGCCGGCACCGGCCCTGCCCGCAGGGTCTCTCCGCGTGGCCGTGCCCGTTCGGGGGCGAGCACGGCCGCGCGGACCGCCCGGCCCGGACGGCCGTACCGTCCTGAACCCCGCCGGGCGATTGGCAGGCCGCCGATCGGCTCCTTACGATGAGCCGTCACCCGTATCCCGATGCCTCTGACCAAGGCCACGAGGAGGGCTCATGGAGTTAGGGCAGGACCCCCGTACACCTCTCATAGACATGCACACCCCGAGCGTCGCCCGGATGTACGACTGGCTGCTGGGCGGGGTGGAAAACTACGACAGCGACCGCAAGGCCTGTGCGCAGTTGCTGGACATCGCTCCCAGTACGCAGCTGCTGGCCCGCAACAACCGCGCCTTCCTGCGCCGCGTCGTGCGCGTCCTCGTCGAGGACTACGGGATACGGCAGTTCCTGGACCACGGGTCGGGCCTGCCCACGCAGGACAACGTGCACGAGGTCGCGCAGCGGTCCGACCCGGCGTGCAAGGTCGCGTACATCGACAACGACCCCATGGTGCTCGCGCACGCCCAGACCACGCTGCACGAGAACCACGGCACGCTGGTGATCCCCAAGGACATGCGGCTGACCGGGGAGATCCGTGCGGACACGGACGGTTTCCTCGACTGGAGCCGGCCCGTCGCCGCCCTCTTCGTCTCCGTCCTGCACTGCCTGCCGGACACGGACGACGACAACGACCCGGCCGCCGTCGTCCGCCGGACCGCGGCGCTGCTGCCGCCGGGGAGCTTCATGGTGATCTGCCAGCTCGTCAGTGACGACGCCCGGGTGCGGCAGGACGTGACCCGGCTCATGGAGGTCACCACGCACGGCAACTGGGGCCGGGTCCGGGAGCCCCACGAGGTGCGGCGGTACTTCGACGGCCTGGACATCCTCGCGCCGGGCCTGGTCGACGTGGTCGACTGGCATCCCGACACGCGGCCCCCGCCCCCGGAGAACCGCCCTACGGACTGGGTCGAGTGGGGTGGGGTCGGCCGGCTCTGAGGCCGCCGCGACCGGCGCCGTCGCCCGCCCCGGCCACCGCCGGGGCCCCGCGCCGGCGCCGGTTCACACCAGCGAGGCCGGGGCCTTGCGCGCGGCGCGGTGGGCCGAACCGCCCGAGGCCCACAGCGGCTGCACGCGCGGGGCCTGCGGCGGCGCGGGCTGGTCCCGGACCGTCGCCGGGTACATCGTCGGGGCCTGGTGGGCGGCGCAGACCCGTGCGACGAGCCGGGCGTGGTCGGCGCGGTCCACCTCCACCTCGAACAGGTCGTCCAGGAGTTCCGGTATCTCCTGCGGGGTGTAGCGGCGCGCGGTGGCCGTGCCGTCGGGCAGCGTGGTGGTGAGGGTCGTGCCGTCCAGGAAGTGGTGTTCGCGCTCGTTCATCCGCTGGGCGACCAGCCGGCCCGCGAACGGCGAGCGGGCGTGGGTGGACAGGAAGTGGTTGGCCACCAGCCAGTCCTGCGGGTAGCGCTGGTCGAGGGTGAAGGCGTGCAGGTCGAACCAGCCGTCGGCGCCCCGCGTCTGCATCGCGTACTCGCTGTCGCCGGTCGCCGTCGTCGCGCGCCGCAGCCGAAAGCCCCAGTCGTCGGTGGTGGACCCGGCGCCGTCGGCCAGTTCGACGGGTTCCAGCGGGTTGCGGCCGAAGCCGGGGTCGCAGACCCACACCCGGCCGGTCCCGGCGGTCTCGGCCGTCTCCACGCGCAGCATGGCGTGCGTGGCCGGACGGATGACGTCGGAGCCGATCCGGACCCGGGAGGCCAGGCCGGTCACCCCGAAGCCGACGCGCTCCAGTGCCGCCGCGAACAGCAGGCTGTGCTCGTAGCAGTAGCCGCCCCGGCGCTGGTGGACCAGTTTGTCCTGGAGGTCCTGGAGGTCGAGGGAGACGGGCCGGCCGAGCACGATCTCCACCACTTCGAAGGGTATCGAGCGGATGTGTGCCCGGGTCAGGGCCCGCAGGACATCGAGGGTGGGCGCGAGCTCTCCGTCGTAGCCGATCCGCCGGAGGTACGCGTCCAGATCGAGGCGGCTGCCCTGCCAGGCCGTGGCGTCGTCGTTCTTCGTCATGGCGCTCATCGTGCAGAAGGGACCGGCCGGTGCCGGAGTCCCCGGGGCCGACAACGTCACCTCGCCGGCCCGGCCCGGTCCGGTATGTACGCCTACGGCTACGGCTACGTGAAGCGGGCCATCGCCTCCGCGATCAGCCGCCGGCTGTCCTCCCGGGACTCCGCGGCGTGGCGCAGGTTGGTGAGGGCGTTGCGGTGGTCGTCGAGCGCCCGGGGCCGGGTCACGTAGGTGGCGCTGCTGACGTGCTCGACGTACGCCAGCTCGGACTGGTCCGGGTCGCCGAACTTCAGGTGCATGATCGGGTAGGGCGGTGTGGCGCCGTAGGCGCGGGAGAGCGCGAGGACGCGGATGTTCACCTTGGCGATGTCGCAGGCGTCCAGCAGGTGCCGCAGTTGTTCCCGCATCACCTCGGGGTCTCCGTAGCGCCGGTGCAGGACGCTTTCCTCCAGGAGGGCGGTCACCCGGGGCAGGGGGCCTTCCATCAGCCGGAACTGGCGCTGATGGCGCAGGTCCACGACCCGTTCGATCTCCTCCGGGCGGGCGCTGGGCATCACGGCGCGGACCATGTGCCGGGCGTAGGCGCGGGTCTGGAGGATGCCGGGGACGACCAGGTTCTCGTAGACGCAGATCTCCTCCGCGTCGCCCTCCATCTGGATCAGCCGCTTGAGGTAGTCGGGGGTGACGTCGCTGAACTGCTCGTACCACTCGGAGCTCTGGGCGTGTTCCAGGAGTTGCTCGATGGTGCGCATCCCCTGGTCGTCGACGCCGTAGTACCGGGCCAGGTCGCGGACGTCGCGCGGTTTGGGCGGGCTCTCGCCGCGCTCCAGCCGGCTGATCTTGGACACCGAGCCGCGGATGACGGGAGCGACCTGCCGCAGGGTGAGGCCGCGGGCTTCGCGCCAGGTTCTGAGTTCCTGCCCCAGCATGCGGTCGGCGGCCGCCCGGCCCGTGTCCTTCCCCAGCGGCAGGACGGGAGCGAGGGAGTCGGCGGGCTCGGGCAGCGGCTCGGGAAGGGCGGACATACAAACTCCAATATGACCGAGGAAGTCTTCGGTCACAGAATGGGGTCCGCGCCTCTCCCCCTCCAAGTCGTGGCCTGAGGTAAGGCCGTCATCCGGTCAGGTGGTCGAACTCCGCGCGCTTGGCACCGTCGAGGAAGGCCGCGATCTCGGCCGCCGTGAACACCAGGGCGGGACCGTCGGGGAAGCGCGAGTTGCGCACCGCCGCACCGCCACCGGCCAGGGCGGCGACCTCGACGCAGTTCCCGTTGCCCGTGCTGGCACTGCTCTTCGTCCACACCGCGCCGGGAATCCCGCTCGCCGCCACGCCGTTGTCCACGTGCATGATGAACCCTCTCCTCGTCGGACGCGCAGAACCGCGTGGTCCCCTTGCCGGACCGCACGACAAGCACGTACGGGCATGCTAACGACGCGCGCCGGAGAGGGGGATCAACTGGGCCCGCCGGGGGAGATCCCGCCGGAAAACCGGAAACGGAGGCGGGCCGCCTGGTATAAGGCGGCCCGCGGCCCCGACCGGCCGCTTCCCCGCGTACACCGGGGGCGGCGGAAGAATGTCCTAGAAGTCCCCGTAGTTGACCTGCCAGGTGGGCAGGCCCATCCGGCGCCAGAGCGCGACCACCCGGTCCCGGTCGTCGAGCGACACCCGGACCGCGTAACGGTCCCGCACGTGCGCGTCGAAGAGTTCGGCCTTCACCACGTCGTCGCGGCGCGTGTCGCCACCGGCCCGCATCCACAGCTCGTCGTAGGGCACCTCGTACCGCCGCAGCCAGGACTCGGTCCGCGCCCGGTGGTCCTCGCTCCGTCCGGACAGCAGCACGACGGCGTCGCCGTCGCGCCGGAAGGACTCCAGGGCGTGGCGCACCGGCTCGTTGGGCAGGTCGTGCTCGCAGCGCGAGAAGTCGTACGGGCCCCGGTCGCCGATCAGCGCGAGCGTGCCGTCGATGTCGCACATCACCGCGGCGGGCAGCGCCGGGTCGGGGACGTACGGTTCCACCGGGGGCTGGTCGTTCAGCCACTGCGCGGTGAGCCGCCAGCCGCCCTTCGTCGCCTTGCGGTGCTTGTCGGCCAGAATCCGGATGATCTCCTCGCCGACCGGCCGTTCCCGCCCGGCGTCCCGGCGCAGGCACTCCTCGACGGGCACACCGGTGAGGTCGTGGACGACGAAGACGGCGAGCCCGGCGACCGCGGCCTTGAGGCGCTTGGGGATGTGGGAGGTCAGGTGCGTGTTGTCCACCACCACGTCGAAGCCGCCGTCGACGGCCGCGCGCACCGCCGCGTCCTGGACGGCCAGGACGGTCTGCTCGTGCGCGAAGGACCGGGCGCCGCCGGGTGCGGGCGTGTCGAGCATGGCCCGCAGGTCGTCGAGGTTGACGCGGCGCATACGGCCCCCCGACCCGGCCTGGAGGGCGCGCGCGACGGTCGTCTTGCCCGAGGCGGGCAGGCCCGTCATGACGTGGACGACGGGAAGCGCGGGGGCCAGGCGCTCCTCCGGGGTGGAGGGGACCGAGGGGGTGAGGGGACCTGAGGTGCCCGAGACGTCCGAGGCGTCTGAGGTGCCCGAGGTGCCCGAGGGGCTCGGGGCATCGGTGGGGCGTACAGAATCGGTGGGACGTGTGGGTTCCGTGCGGCTGGTGGGGGTTGCGGACACGGGTCCGGTCTCCTCGTCGGTGGTGAACGGGTCGGCCGTTTCCGGCCGTACGGCCCGCCAGGTGAGGAGCCCGGTCCTCTTGCCGTCCAGGCGCAGGAACATCGCGGCCCGGATGCCTCCGTCACGGATGTCCTTCGCGGCGCGGGCGAACGCGGCCCGGTCGTCGGCCAGGTGGGCGAGGGCCCGGTACGCCTCGTCGATGGCGCCTTCGCGCCGCGCGGCCTCGTCCTCGATCCGGGCGATGACCCCGCGCACCCAGGCGTCGAACTCGTCCGGCACCTGCTCCAGCAGCGCGTCGAGCGGCCTGCCGCCCGACGCGCGGACCTCCGCGAGCGGGCAGCCCAGTGCCTGGGCCACCTGCCCGGCGGGCAGCGCGGCGAAGCGCTGGATGCCGTGGCCGCGCCAGATGTCCCGCTCGGTGACCCCGGTGAGGACCTTGTGGAGCCGTACGTACTCGGAGAGCTTGGCCTTGGCGCGCACACCGGAGGCGAACCGCAGGACGAACCCCTCGGCGTCGGTGCCCGTAGCGCGGCGGCCGTCCGGCAGGGTGTCGGACGCGGCCAGCGCGGCCAGCGCGGCGAGCGGCATCGCGGGCCAGACGGTGACGACGGAGCCGACGCCCTCCCAGTGGGCGGCGGCCTCGGTGAGCGGGAGTTCCGTGCCGTCCGGGCCGAAGGCGGCGAGGAGGACCAGGTCCCGGCGGTCGCCGTAGTTGACGACGATACGATTCTGCGGGTACAGGATCTCCGCGAGGTAGGTCACGCCCGGCCGCAGTGCCGTGGTGTCCCCGGTGTCGAGGCGGCGCTGGGCCCAGGTCGCCTGGGTGCTGGTGAAGGACGCCTTGGACGCGGCGCGCCAGTGGCCCGCGTAGTGGAAGACCACGGCCAGGCTGCCGTCGACCTTGTCGTACACCTCGAACGGTTCGTCCGGCAGGGCGGGGGCGTACGGCAGGCCCGCGGCGTGCTCGGCGACGTTGAAGAACTTCGGCAGCGGCAGGGCGACGACCTCGCCCGTGACGTCGTCGGCGACGAGGCCCCGGCAGAGGGTGGTGGTCCGGTTCCAGACCTGTTCGTACTGGGCCGACCGTGTGTACGTGTAGATGGAGAGCGGCAGCTCGGGGTGCGGCTTGCGGGTCACGTGGCCGGCGTCCAGCGCCTGTGCCAGTTCGCCCGCGGGCAGCAGGTCGTGCAGAGTCAGGTACGCCTGGCTCATGGGTTCCTCCCGGTTCGAGATGGTTCATTCTCACGTGCGGGAGGGGTGTCCGGAAAGGGATTTACGCAGGTCCGGCAGGTGGGGGCGGGTAAGAAGGACCACAGGGGGGCCGGGTCCGGCGCGGACGCGCGGGGCTGACGTACGGTCAGGAGAGGATCTATGACTTCCCTCATCCGGGGCGGCATCCTGCGGCCCCTGGCGGCGCGGCTCTTCCCGCCGGGGCCGGGCACGGTGAGCGGCCCGCACGGGGTGCTGCCGCCGCTGCTGATCGTGCTCACCTTCGTCAGCGGGCTGGTCGACGCCGTCAGCTATCTCGGGCTCGACCACACCTTCGTCGCCAACATGACCGGGAACGTGGTGTTCCTCGGCTTCGCGCTCGCCGGGGACCGCGAGCTGTCCGCCGCGGCGTCCCTGCTGGCGCTGGCCGCCTTCCTGACCGGGGCCGTGGCCGCCGGCCGGCTGCGCCGCGACGGGGAGGCGGCAGGGATGTTCGGGCCGCTGGTGGCGGCGCAGACCGTCCTGGTGGCCGTCGCGCTCGCCCTGACGGAGAGCGGCGCGGGGCAGCTCGTGGTCATCGCGCCGCTCGCCCTCGGGATGGGGTTGCAGAACGCCGTCGTGCACCGGCTCGCCGTCCCCGACCTGACCACCACCGTGGTCACCCGGGCCCTGACCGGTCTGGCGGCCGATCCGTGGGGGGCGGCGGCCGTGCGGCGGCTGGTGTCGGTCGTGGCCCTGCTCTGCGGGGCGCTGGCCGGCGGCCTGCTGATGCTGCGCCACGGTCCCCGGTGGGTGCTGCTGGCCGCGGTCCTCCTGCTGGCCTGGGTGGCGGTCCTGGGCTTCCGGGCCCACCGGGAGCCCCGCCGGGTGACCAGTGACCGGTGACCAGTGACGGGTGACCGGTGACGTGCGGCCGGGGGGCGGCGGCGGACCGGGCGGGCGGGG
Organism: Streptomyces sp. NPDC051567; assembly: GCF_044454165.1. NCBI lineage: Bacteria > Bacillati > Actinomycetota > Actinomycetes > Kitasatosporales > Streptomycetaceae > Streptomyces > Streptomyces sp. NPDC051567. The sequence goes on from NZ_JBITDK010000004.1 coordinate 167,697, forward strand.
AAGAAGCCGGGGCCCGGACGGGTGTGTCCGGGCTCCTGGCGGGCGGGGGACGGTGCGGCCGGGGAGGGGACCTTCGCGCGCGGCGTCGGCGTGGTCGCGGGGCGGCGGGGTAGCGTCGGTCACGCCCGTACCACGGGGTGTTCCGCGCCCCGTGGCCGGCCCGGCCGGGTGGCCTGAACTCGGGCTTGTCAGGCCGGTCAGGGCTTCCTAGCCTATGGCTCGCCCGCACCTATGGCCCGCCCCCACGCGGGCCGCGGCACGCACTTCGGGACCATTCCCCCCACCGAAGGAGCCCCCATGCCCGGCAGACTCGACACCGCACAGCCCTATGCCGTCGCCTTCTTCCGGATCGTCACCGCACTGCTCTTCGCCTGTCACGGCGCGGCCTCCCTCTTCGGCGTACTCGGCGGTGCGCGCGGTGGCGGCACCCTCCCGGCGGGCTCCTGGCCCGGGTGGTACGCGGCGGCGGTCCAACTGGTGGCCGGTGTCCTCGTCATGACGGGCCTCGCCACCCGGGCGGCGGCCTTCTTCGCCTCCGGTTCCATGGCGTACGCCTACTTCACGGTGCACCAGCCGGGTGCGCTCTGGCCGTTGCAGAACGGCGGTGAGCCCGCCGCGATGTTCTGCTGGGCCTTCCTGCTGCTGGTGTTCACCGGTCCCGGCGCCTTCGCGGCGGACCGGCTGCTCACCGCCCGCGCCGGCGCCCGCCGGAGCGGACACCGACCGGAGACCGCCGTCGCCTGACCTCCCCCGGGAGTGGCGGCCTCCCGGCCACGGCGCCGTGGCCGGGAGGCCGCCGCGCCGTCCGCGGCGGCCTGCGTGCTGTCCCGCCGTCCACGATGAGAGGGGCCGCGACCTTGGCCGCAGCCTTGTCCGGCGCATCGCACCTCGCGGTGAACGTTCTCGACCCCCGCTCGCTCCTGGCCGCCTTCGGCGTCCTGGGCATCGCGGTGGTGCTGTTCGCGGAGACGGGCCTGCTCGTCGGGTTCTTCCTGCCCGGGGACTCGCTGCTGTTCACCGCCGGGCTGCTCTGCGCGGGTTCCGCCGCGGACGGCGCCCTGCTCTCCCTGCCGCTGGTGCTGACCGCCGCCGCGGCCGGGGCCCTGGCCGGCGCGCAGTGCGGGTACCTGATCGGGCGGCGGGCCGGTGGCGCCCTGCTGCGGCGCAGCCGCTCGCGCAGGCTCCACCGGGGGACCGCGCGGGCCCGGGAGCTGCTGGAGAGGTACGGGCACGCGAAGGCGATCGTGCTGGCCCGTTTCGTCCCCGTCGTCCGTACGGTCCTCAACCCGCTGGCCGGGACCCTGGACGTGCCGGTGCGGGTCTTCACCCTGTGGCAGGTCGTCGGCGGGCTGGTGTGGACCGTCGGGCTGGTCCTGGCCGGGTACGGTCTCGGCTCGTCGGTCCCCCGGGTCGAGCGGTACCTGCTGCCGGTCGTCGCCGTCGTCGTCGCGCTCTCCCTGCTGCCGCTCGCCGTCGAGCTGCTGCGTTCGCGGCGTCACCCCGAAGAACAGGAAGAGGCGGGCCGATGATCCCCGCGTACGACGGTTCCCCCCTGGACGGCTCCGTCTACCTGGAGGTGGTCGGCCTCGCCGACCGCTCCCCCGGCTGGCTGGACGCGCTCGTCGCCGCCTGGTCGGCGTACGGGCTCGGGCTGTTCGCCGTGCTGATGGCGGTGGCCTGGTGGCGGACCCGGCGCACGGGCAGCGCGCCGGCCACCGTGGCCCTGGCCGCGCCGCTGGTCGCCCTGCTCGCCTTCGGCGCGGACGGCCTGCTGAAGCTGGCCGTGCGGGAGGACCGGCCGTGCCGGAGCCTGCGGGTGACGACCCTGGAGGCGTGTCCGCCGCCCGGCGACTGGGCCTTCCCCAGCAACCACACGGCGCTCGCCGCGGCGGCGGCCGTCGCCCTGCTGTTCGTCTCGCGCCGGCTGGGGCTGATCGCCCTGGTGGCGGCGGCCTTGATGGGGGTGTCCCGGGTGTGGGTGGGCGCCCACTACCCGCACGACGTCCTCGCCGGGTTCCTCGTCGGCGTCCTCGTCGCCGCCCCGGCGGCCTGGGCCGTGCGGCGGCACAGCACGGCGGTGGCGCGGCGGCTGACGGCGACCCGGCTGCGCCGCCTGCTGGAACCGGCCTGAAACGACACCGACCGGTCAGAATCGCACCGAACCGGTGGTTCTCCTCGCGGGCGTCCGGTGCGGACGCCCGCACCGGAGCCGGGGCGTTCGGGCCCTGCCGGGCGCCCGTACCGGGCTGACCACCTGTCACATCGGAGGACGGCGTCAAGAGGCGATCTCTACAGGTTAGGCTTACCTAACGCGCACCTCGCCGCCTTGTCGCCGTGTTCCGGCCTGTCCGGATTCCGACGTCGGCGGTGGCGGCGGTCGCGCGGAACCCAACACCTGCCTGGAACAGAGGATTCGTCATGTCCCTCCCGATCACCCCCCTGCGCCGCCGAGTCCTCGTGGCCGCGGCCGGTGCCGCCTCGCTCACCCTGCTGGTCGGCGCCTGCGGTACGGGCGAGAAGAAGGAGGAGCCGGCCGCCGCCGGAAGCGCCGCCGCCCCGGCCGGAGCCTTCCCCGTCACGATCAAGAGCGCGCTCGGCGAGGCCGTCATCAAGGAGAAGCCGAAGCGGGTCGTCACCCTCGGCCAGGGTTCGGCGGAGACCTCCATCGCGCTGGGCATCACGCCCGTGGGCATCGAGAGCTACCCCTGGGGCAGCGACAAGACCGGCTACCTCCCCTGGATTCACGAGGCCGTCACCAAGGCCGGCGGCACGCTGCCCAAGCAGTTCACCGGCGGTGAGGAGCTCGACATAGAGGCGATCACCGAGCTCCAGCCCGACGTGATCCTCGCCCCGTGGTCGGGCGTCACGCAGAAGCAGTACGACCTCCTCAAGGACATCGCCCCGACGGTCGCCTACCCGGACAAGGCGTGGAGCACCGACTGGGACCAGCAGATCGACCTCGTCACGAAGGCGCTCGGCCAGCCGGAGAAGGCCAAGGAGCTGACCTCGAAGATCGACAAGCAGCTCGCCGACGCCGCCGCCACCCGGCCGAACTACAAGAACGTCACGTTCTCCTACATCTACACCACCGACCCCGGCACGCTCGGTGTGTTCAAGCCCGAGGAGCAGCGGGTGAAGATGATCTCGCAGCTGGGCCTGAAGGTGGACCCGGTGGTCAACACCTTCAAGGAGACCGAGGGCACCGACTCCGCGATGATCGGCCTGGAGAACGCCAACAAGCTCTCCGCCAGCGACCTGGTCTTCACCTTCTACACCGACGAGAAGACCCGCAAGGAGACCGAGGCGCAGCCGCTCTACGCGGCCATCCCCGCTGTCCAGAAGGGCGCCCTCGTCCACAGCGCCGACCAGCCCTTCGTGACCGCCTCCTCCATGCTCAACCCGCTGACCGTGCCGTACAGCATCGAGCGGTACCTGCCGCTGATCGACGCGGCCGTCGCCAAGGCCGGCAAGTAGCCGCGGCGTTCCCGACCACATGAGCGCCCCTGTCACGGTGCGGCGGCGGCCGGTTCCGGCCGCCCCGCGCCACGGTTTCGCCCGGACGGCGTCGTCCCTGACGCTCAGTCTGGCCCTCCTCGTCCTCGCACTGCTGGCCAGTGTGATGTTCGGCAGCAAGACGACCTCGCCCGGCGAGGTGCTGGACGTGCTGGCCGGGCAGGGGGACGGTTACCTGCGCACGGTCGTCGAGAGCCGCTACCCGCGCACCGTGCTGGGCGTGCTGGCGGGGGTGTGCCTGGCGGTCGCCGGGACGCTGATGCAGGGCGTGACGCGCAATCCGCTGGCCGATCCGGGGCTGCTCGGGGTCAACGCGGGGGCGTCGGCGAGCATCGTCGCCGCCACCGCGTTCCTGGGCGCCTCCGGCCGGACGGACACGATGTGGTGGGCGCTGCCCGGCGCGTTCCTGGCGGGGCTGGGCGTGTACGCGCTCGGCACCACGGGCGGGCGGGCGAGCCCGGTCCGGCTGGTCCTGGCCGGAGCGGTGCTCTCCGCCGTGCTCGCGGCCTTCATCCAGGCCGTCACCCTCAGCCGCCCCCGGGTCTTCGAGACCTACCGCTACTGGGTGGTGGGTTCCCTCGGCGGCCGGAGCTTCGACGTCGTCTGGTCCGTCCTGCCCTTCGCCGTCGTCGGCCTGCTCCTGGCGCTGGTGCTCGGTCCGGGCCTCAACGCCATGGCCATGGGCGACGACACCGCCACCTCGCTGGGCGCCCGTCCCGAGCGGATCAAGGCGGCCGGCCTGCTGGCGGCCGTGCTGCTCAGCGCGGCGGCCACGGCGGCCGTCGGGCCGATCGCCTTCGTGGGGCTGGCCGTTCCGCACATGGTGCGGGCGCTGGTGGGGGCCGACTTCCGGCTCCAGATCGTCTTCGCGGCCGTCCTCGGGCCGGTGCTGATGCTCTTCGCCGACGTGGTCGGCCGGGTACTGCTGCGCCCCGGGGAACTCATGGTCGGCGTGGTCACCGCCTTCGTCGGCGCTCCCGCCCTCCTGGTCGCCGTCCGCCGGATGAGGGGAACCTCGTGAGCTCCCACCCCACTGTCACCCGCCCCACGGCCGACCGGCCGGCCCTCCCCCGGCCCGCCGTGGTGCGGATCGGCCGCTGGGCGGCCGTTCCCGTACGGCGGCGCTCGGTCGCCGTCGCCCTGGGCCTGTTGGTCCTGCTCGTCGTCGTGGCCGTGGCGACCTTGACCATGGGGCGCCTGGGCATCCGGCTCCCCGACCTGCCCGCCGCGCTGACGGGCGGGGCCACCGGGAAGAACGCCTTCGTCCTGAACCGGCTGCGCGGCCCCCGGCTGGTGGTCGCCATCGGTACCGGGGCCGCCTTCGGTCTCTCCGGCGCCCTCTTCCAGTCGGTGACCCGCAACCCCCTGGGCAGTCCCGACGTCATCGGGCTGGGCGCCGGGGCGGGCGCCGGGGCCGCGGCCGTCGCCCTGCTCCTGCCGGACCTCGTGCCGGTCCCGGTCGGCGCGCTGCTCGGCGCGCTGGCCGCCATGGCGGTCGTCTACTTCTCCACCGGCAGCGGGTTCCGCAGCCCGGGGCGGCTGGTGGTCGCGGGCATCGGGGTGGCCGCGATGGCCACCGCCCTGACCCAGTACGTCGTCTACGCCGTCGAGCGGGACAAGGCCGCCGCGCTGACCGCGTACATCAACGGCAGCCTGTCGGCCCGTTCCTGGGACGACGCGGCGACGATCTGGCTGGTGCTGGCGCTCACGCTGCCCGTCGCCGTGCTCATCGCCCGGCCGCTGGCCGTCGGGGAGATGGGCGACGACCTGGCCGCCGGGCTGGGCAGCAGCCCGGCCCGGACCAAGACCGTCGCCGTCCTGCTCTCCATCGCGCTCTCCGCCGCGGCCGTGGCCGCGGCCGGGCCGATCGCCTTCATCTCGCTCACCGCTCCGCAGGTCAGCAAGCGCATCGCCCGCAGCGGCGGTCCGCACCTGATCCTGTCGACGGTCATGGGCGCCCTGCTGCTGGTCCTGGCCGATCTGGCCGCCCAGCAGCTGCCCTTCTTCGAGAACCTGCCCGTCGGGATCTACACGATGGCCATCGGCGGCGCCTACCTCGGGTACCTGCTGGTGCGCGAGTGGCGCCGCCACGCCCGCTGAGCCGGGGCCGGGGCGCCGCGCACGTCCGCCGAGAACAGCTCCGTCCGGACCTGTTCTCGGCGGACGTGTTCTCAGGTGACCGCGGAGGCCGGGAGTTCGGGGGCGGTCACGGGGCCGTCGCCCGCCGTGGGCAGGGTCAGGACCATGGTGAGCCCGCCGCCGGGGGTGTCCTCGGCGGCGAGGGTGCCGCCGATGGCCTCGGTGAACCCCCGGGCCACGGCGAGGCCGAGCCCCACCCCGGCGCCGCGCGGGGCGTCCCCGTGGCGCTGGAAGGGCTCGAAGATGCGGTCCTTGGCCTCGTCGGGGACGCCGGGCCCGCGGTCCACGACGCGCAGTTCGACGCGGTTGGCCAGGGCGCTGGCGGAGATGTGGACGGGCTGTCCGACGGGGCTGTACTTGACGGCGTTCTCCACGATGTTGGCGACGGCCCGCTCCAGGAGCCCCCGGTCGACCGCCACCATGGGGAGGGTCTCGGGGATGTCGAGCGAGACGCTGTCGTCGGGGACCCCGCCCAGCGCCATCGGGACGACCTCGTCGAGGTCGGTCTCCCGGATGAGCGGGGTGACCGTACCGGTGTTGAGGCGGGACATGTCCAGCAGGTTGCCGATCAGGGCGGAGAGCCGGTCGGCGCCGTCCTCGATGCCTTCGAGGAGTTCGGCCCGGTCGGCCTCGGACCACTCCACGTCGTCGGAGCGCAGCGAGGTGACGGAGGCCTTGATGCCGGCGAGCGGGGTGCGCAGGTCGTGGCTGACGGCGGCGAGCAGGGCGGTGCGGATGCGGTTGCCCTCGGCGAGTTCACGGGCCCGGCCGGCCTCGTCCACCAGCCGCTGGCGGTCGAGGACGACGGCGGCCTGGGCGGCGAAGGCCCCGATGACGCGGCGGTCCTCGGCGGGCAGGACCCGGCCGGAGAGGGCCAGGGCCAGGGTGTCCCCTATGGGCATGTCCACGTCGGCGTCCTCGGGGCGGGCGACCGGGCCGGTGCCCACCGCGGCGGCCGTGGTCCACGGGTCGACCTCGCTGGTCCGTTCCAGGAGGGCGACCGCGCGCATCGAGAAGGTTTCGCGCAGGCGCTCCAGCAGGGCGTCCAGGGAGTTCTCGCCGCGCAGGACGCTGCCGGCGAGGAAGGAGAGGATCTCGGACTCGGCCCGCAGCCTCGCTGCCTGGTGGGTGCGGCGGGCGGCGAGGTCGACGACGGAGGCCACCGACACGGCCACCCCCACGAAGATGGCGATGGCGACGATGTTGCGGGGGTCGGAGATCGTCATCTTGTAGAGGGGCGGGGTGTAGAAGTAGTTGAGCAGGAGCGAGCCGACGGCCGCCGAGGCCAGCGCGGGCATCAGCCCGCCGAGGAGGGCCGCGGCGACGGTCAGGGTGAGGAAGAGCAGCATGTCGTTGGCGAGCCCCAGCTCGGGGAGGGCCTCGCTGAGCAGCAGGGTGAGGAGGGCGGGTCCGGCGACACCGGTCAGCCAGCCCCCGATGATGCGGGACCTCCCCAGCCGTGATCTGCGGGTGGCGGGCAGCCCCCGGCCCTTGGCGACGGCGTCGTGCGTGACCAGGTGGACGTCGAGGTCGGGGCCGGACTCGCCGGCCACGGTGGCGCCGACGCCGGGTCCGAAGGCGTACTGCCACGGCTTGCGGCGGCTGACGCCGAGGACGATCTGGGTGGCGTTGACCCCGCGCGCGAAATCCAGCAGGGAGCTGGGCACGTCGTCGCCGATGACGTGGTGGAAGGAGCCGCCGAGGTCCTCCGCGAGGGTCCGCTGGAGCGCCAGTTCCTTCGGGGAGGCGGAGGTGAGGCCGTCGCTGGCGGCCACGTACACGGCGAGGACCTCGCCGCCCGCGCCCTTCTCCGCGAGCCGGGCGGCGCGGCGGATGAGGGTGCGGCCCTCCGGTCCGCCGGTGAGTCCGACGACGATGCGTTCGCGGGCCTGCCAGGTCGCGCGGATGTCGTGTTCGCCCCGGTACTGCTGGAGGTACTCGTCGACGCGGTCGGCGACCCAGAGCAGGGCCAGCTCGCGCAGGGCGGTGAGGTTGCCGGGCCGGAAGTAGTTGGACAGGGCCGCGTCGACCTTGTCGGACTTGTATATGTTGCCGTGGGCCATCCGCCGCCGCAGCGCCTGCGGGGACATGTCGACCAGTTCGACCTGGTCGGCCCGACGCACCACCTCGTCCGGCACCGTCTCGCGCTGCCGGACCCCCGTTATCGACTCCACGACGTCGCCGAGGGACTCCAGGTGCTGGATGTTGACGGTCGAGACGACGTCGATGCCCGCCTGGAGGAGTTCCTCCACGTCCTGCCAGCGCTTGGCGTTGCGCGAACCCGGGATGTTGGTGTGCGCCAGCTCGTCCACGAGCACGACGGCCGGGTGGCGGGCGAGGATCGCGTCCACGTCCATCTCGGTGAAGACGCTGTCGCGGTACTCCAGTTCACGGCGCTCGACGAGGTGCAGGCCGTGCAGCATCACCTCGGTGCGCGGACGGTCGTGGTGTTCCACGAAGCCGACGACGCAGTCGGTGCCGCGCTCGATCCGGCGGTGCGCCTCGGAGAGCATCGCGTAGGTCTTGCCGACGCCCGGGGCCGCGCCGAGGTAGATGCGGAGCTTGCCGCGTGCCATGTGCCGACTCGTCTTCTCTGCTGACGATCAGGGGCGATCGTGGGTGGCCGGGGGAGCGGGACGGTCGGGAGGGAGCGGGGCGCGGCCGTCGGGTCGGGGCGGGCCGTCGGGGGCGTGGTGCGGCGGGCCGTCAGGGCTCGAAGCGGTATCCCATGCCCGGTTCGGTGATCAGGTACCGGGGGTGGGAGGGGTCGGCCTCCAGCTTGCGCCGCAGCTGGGCCATGTAGACGCGCAGGTAGTTGGTGTGTTCGGAGTAGGTGGGCCCCCAGACCTCCAGCAGGAGGCGGCGCTGGGTGATGAGATGGCCCGGGTTGGCGATGAGGATCTCCAGCAGGTGCCACTCGGTGGGGGTCAGCCGTACGGGGCGGCTGCCGCGCAGCACCTTCTTCGCCACCAGGTCGATGGTGAAGTCGTCGGTGGTGACCACGGCCTGCTCGTCGTTCTGGGCGGGTTCCTCCTGCCGCCGGGTGGCGGCCCGGAGCCGGGCCAGGAGTTCGTCCATGCTGAACGGTTTGGTCACGTAGTCGTCGGCGCCGGCGTCCAGGGCCCGGATCTTCTCCTCGGAGGTGTGACGGGCCGACAGGACCAGGATGGGCACCCGGCTCCAGCCGCGCACCCCCTTGATCACCTCGATCCCGTCCATGTCCGGCAGGCCGAGGTCGAGCAGGATGACGTCCGGTTTGCGGGTGGCGGCCAGTCGCAGGGCGAGGCCGCCGTCGGATGCTTCCTCGACGTCGAACTTGCGCGCCTGAAGGTTGATCTTGAGTGCGCGGACGAGCTGGGGGTCGTCCTCCACCACGAGCACCCGTGTCATGGGGTGGGCAGCCTTTCCTTCGGTGCGGGCGGATACGGCTAAGGAACCGGTGGGGCGCGGGGGCTGGGCGCCCCACCGGTTCCCGATCCGCTGGATCGGTGTCATCAGCCCTTGGTCAGTGCCTTGAGCGCGATGTTGAGTTCGAGCACGTTGACCCGGGGTTCACCCATGAAGCCGAGGGTGCGGCCGGTGGTGCGGTCGGCGACGAGCTTCTCCACCTGCTGGACGCCGAGCCCGTTGCGTTCGGCGACCCGGTGGATCTGGAGCGCGGCGTACTCGGGGGAGATGTGCGGGTCGAGGCCGGAGCCGGAGGAGGTGACGGCGTCGGCCGGCACGTCCTTGGGGCTGATCCTGTGGGAGGCCGTGGAGTTGTCGGCGACGACCGCGTCCTTGGCCTGGGTCACCCAGGTGAGGAGGTCCTGGTTGTCGGCGGCCTTGTTGGAGGCGCCGGACAGGAGCAGCGAGTACTGCGTGTTGATGCTGTTGCTGCCCAGGCCCTTGGAGAGGCGCGGCTGGAACCACATGAGGTCCGGCCTGGCGGCTTCCTCCGGGTCGTCGGGGTTCTGCTTGGGCAGGTTGTAGCTCTGCCCGATGAGGGCGGAGCCGACGACCTGGCCGTCCTTGTCCTTGATCTCGGAGCCGTTGGCGTTGCCGTTGAAGGCGGCCTGGGCGATGCCGGTGACGGCGAGGGGGTAGAGGACCCCGCACAGGACGGTCAGGACGAGGAGGGCGCGGAGCCCGGCCCCCAGGAGGCGCAGTGAGCTGGTGACGGAGTTGTTCATGGCGGTCAGCCGATCCCGGGGATGAGGGAGATGAGGAGGTCGATGAGCTTGATGCCGATGAACGGGGCGACGAGTCCGCCGAGGCCGTAGAGGGCGAGGTTGCGGCGGAGCATCTTGTCGGCGCTGGTGGGCCGGTAGCGGACGCCCTTCAGGGCGAGGGGGACCAGCGCGACGATGATCAGCGCGTTGAAGATCACCGCGGAGAGGATCGCCGACTCCGGGGAGGTCAACGCCATGATGTTGAGCTTGTCCAGGCCCGGGTAGGCGACCGCGAACATGGCCGGGATGATCGCGAAGTACTTGGCGACGTCGTTGGCGATGGAGAAGGTGGTGAGGGCGCCGCGGGTGATGAGGAGCTGTTTGCCGATCTCGACGATCTCGATGAGTTTGGTGGGGTTGGAGTCGAGGTCGACCATGTTGCCGGCCTCCTTCGCGGCGGAGGTGCCGGTGTTCATGGCCACACCCACGTCGGCCTGGGCGAGGGCCGGGGCGTCGTTGGTGCCGTCACCGGTCATCGCGACGAGCTTGCCGCCCGCCTGCTCCCGCTTGATCAACGCCATCTTGTCCTCCGGCGTCGCCTCCGCGAGGAAGTCGTCGACGCCGGCCTCCTCGGCGATGGCCTTCGCCGTCAGCGGGTTGTCACCCGTGATCATGACGGTGCGGATGCCCATCCGGCGCAGCTCCTCGAACCGCTCCCGCATGCCCTCCTTGACCACGTCCTTGAGGTGGATCACTCCGAGGACGCGGGCGCCCTGGGCGTCCCGGACCGCCACCAGCAGCGGCGTGCCGCCCGCCGAGGAGATGCGGTGGGCCAGGGTGTCGGCGTCGTCGGCGATCTCGCCGCCGCGCTCCTTCACCCAGGTGAGGACGGAGCCCGCGGCGCCCTTGCGGATCTCCCGGCCGTCCACGTCCACGCCCGACATGCGGGTCTGCGCGGTGAAGCCGATCCACTCGGCGTCCGCCAGTTCGCCCTGGTGGCGCTCGCGCAGGCCGTACTTCTCCTTCGCGAGGACCACGATGGAGCGGCCCTCGGGGGTCTCGTCGGCCAGCGAGGAGAGCTGGGCGGCGTCGGCCACCTCGGCTTCCGTGGTGCCCTTGACGGGGACGAACTCGGATGCCTGGCGGTTGCCCAGGGTGATGGTGCCGGTCTTGTCGAGGAGCAGCGTCGAGACGTCGCCCGCGGCCTCGACGGCGCGCCCGCTCATCGCCAGGACGTTGCGCTGGACCAGACGGTCCATGCCCGCGATGCCGATCGCCGAGAGCAGCGCCCCGATGGTGGTCGGGATCAGGCAGACGAGCAGGGCCGTCAGCACGATCAGCGAGGTCTGGTCGTCGGCGCCCGCGTAGATCGCGAACGGCTTCAGCGTGACGACCGCCAGCAGGAAGACGATGGTCAGCGAGGAGAGCAGGATGTTGAGGGCGATCTCGTTGGGGGTCTTCTGCCGGGCCGCGCCCTCGACCAGGGCGATCATCCGGTCGATGAACGTCTCGCCGGGCTTCGTCGTGATCTTGATGACGATGCGGTCCGAGAGGACCTTCGTGCCGCCGGTCACCGCGCTGCGGTCACCGCCCGACTCGCGGATCACCGGGGCCGACTCACCGGTGATCGCCGACTCGTCGACCGAGGCCACCCCCTCGACGACGTCGCCGTCGCCGGGGATGATGTCGCCCGCCTCGCAGACGACCAGGTCGCCGATGCGCAGTTCCGTGCCCGGGACCTGCTCCTCCACGGTTCCCGACAGCCGCCGGGCGACCGTGTCCGTCTTGGCCTTGCGCAGCGTGTCCGCCTGGGCCTTGCCGCGGCCTTCCGCGACCGCCTCCGCCAGGTTCGCGAAGAGGGTGGTCAGCCACAGCCAGACGGTGATGGCCCAGCCGAACCAGTTCCCGGGGTCCTTGACCGCGAGCACGGTGGTGACCACCGAGCCTATGAGGACGACGAACATGACCGGGGACTTGACCATCACGCGGGGGTCGAGCTTGCGGACGGCGTCCGGGAAGGACGTGATGAGCTGTTTCGGGTCGAAGAGGCCGCTGCCGGCACGTCCGGCCGGCGGCTTGTGGCCGGTGGGCAGGTCTTCGTGGGGCGCGCGGGTAGGAGTGGCGGTGCTCATGAGGCGAGCCCTTCGGCAAGCGGTCCCAGCGCGAGGGCCGGGAAGTAGGTCAGGCCGGTGATGATGAGGATCGTGCCGACGAGGAGGCCCGCGTAGAGCGGCTTGTCGGTACGGAGCGTCCCCGCCGTGGCCGGTACGGGCTTCTGCTCGGCCAGTGAGCCCGCCAGCGCGAGGACGAAGACCATGGGCAGGAAGCGGCCCAGCAGCATCGCGATGCCGATGGTGGTGTTGAACCACTGGGTGTCGGCGTTCAGGCCCGCGAAGGCCGAGCCGTTGTTGTTGGCGCCCGAGGTGTAGGCGTAGAGGACCTCGGAGAAGCCGTGCGCACCACTGTTGGCCATGGAGTCGGCCGGGGTGGGCAGGGCCATCGCCACGGCGGTGAAGCCGAGGACCAGGGCCGGGGTGATGAGGATGTAGCAGGCCGCGAACTTGATCTCGCGGGTGCCGATCTTCTTGCCCAGGTACTCGGGGGTGCGGCCGACCATCAGGCCCGCGATGAACACCGCGATGACGGCCATGACCAGCATGCCGTAGAGGCCGGAGCCCACACCGCCGGGCGCGATCTCGCCCAGCTGCATGCCGAGCATCGTGATGCCGCCGCCGAGGCCGGTGTAGGAGGAGTGGAAGGAGTTGACGGCGCCGGTCGAGGTGAGCGTGGTGGCCACCGCGAAGATCGAGGAGCCGGCGATGCCGAAGCGGGTCTCCTTGCCCTCCATCGCGCCGCCCGCGGCCTGGAGCGCCGGGCCGTGGTGCGCGAACTCGGTCCACATCATCAGCCCGGTGAAGGTGATCCAGATGGTGGCCATCGTCGCCAGGATCGCGTATCCCTGGCGGACCGAGCCGACCATCCGGCCGAAGGTCCGCGTCAGGGAGAACGGGATCACCAGGATCAGGAAGATCTCGAAGAGGTTGGAGAAGGGCGTCGGGTTCTCGAAGGGGTGCGCGGAGTTGGCGTTGAAGTAGCCGCCGCCGTTGGTCCCGAGCTCCTTGATGACCTCCTGCGAGGCCACCGCGCCGCCGTTCCACTGCTGCGGGTCGCCCAGGAACTGCCCGACCTCGTGGATGCCGGAGAAGTTCTGGATCGCGCCGCAGGCCACGAGCACCAGTGCGCCGACCACCGAGAGGGGCAGCAGGATGCGGACGGTGCCGCGGACCAGGTCGGACCAGAAGTTGCCCAGTTCGCCGGTGCGCGACCGGGCGAAACCGCGGACGAGGGCCACCGCGACCGCCATGCCCACCGCGGCGGACACGAAGTTCTGCACGGCCAGGCCACCGGTCTGCACCACGTGGCCCATCGCCTGCTCACCGGCGTACGACTGCCAGTTGGTGTTGGCCACGAAGGAGGCGGCGGTGTTGAACGCCTGGTCGGGGTCGATCGACGCGAAGCCGAGCGAGCCGGGCAGGCTGCCCTGCACACGTTGCAGGGCGTAGAGGAACAGGACGCTCACGGCGGAGAAGGCCAGGACCGAGCGCAGGTAGGCGGGCCAGCGCATCTCCGCGTCGGGGTTGGCGCCGACGGCCTTGTATATCCACTTCTCCGGCTTCCAGTGCTTCTCGGAGGAGTAGACCCGGGCCATGTGATCGCCGAGGGGGCGGTAGGCCAGCGCGAGCGCGGCGATCAGCGCGAGCAGCTGGAGCACACCAGCGGTTTGGGAACTCATGTCAGTACTCAGAACCTCTCCGGGTACACAAGGGCGAGGATGAGGTATCCGAGCAGGGAGACGGCCACGACGAGGCCGACGATGTTCTCGACAGTCACAGCCTGGTCACTCCCTTGGCGATGAGAGCCACCAGCGCGAAGACCGCGACCGTGGTGACGACGAAGGCCAGATCGGCCATCGTGAGCTCCTGATTGACGTGATGAGGTGGAATCGGCCGTGTGGCCGAGGTAGAGCAAACCTCGCCACCGGGCAGGCGTTAAGGCCCCTTGACGGGGTCCATACGGGCAGGGGTCAACCCTTGACGCCGCCCTGACGCCGCCCTCCGCCACCCCTACTGAACTGCGGCTTTCATCCCTTTTGGGACAGTCCGGCGGTGTCCAGGGCGGCCCCGGCCTGGGCGGCCAGCGCCACGGCCACCCGACGGGCCCGCTCCTCGGGCAGCGGGCCCGGGAGCGGGTCGAGCAGGAAGCGTCCGTAGTAGTGGCCGCCGCCGACGACCCGCAGTTCGCTCTCCCCGTCCGGCCAGTCGGCGTACTCCGTCACCCGGTTCCCCCGGCGGAGCCAGAGGCTGCCGTCGTGCTCCAGCCGCGGCCGGTGGCCGATCAGGGTCCCGTACTCGAAGCGGCAGCCGCGCAGCCCCAGCAGGCCGACGAGTTCCCGGCGGACGTGCTCGACCACGGCGTCGGGCGAGCCCCCGCCCTCGGCGAGCCGGGCGGTCTCCTGGAGGCGGCCCAGGTGGGCGTCGTCGGTGACCACGGCGGCCTGGAGCCTGCGGGCGCGGACGGCCAGCTGGGAGACGACCAGGCCCACGACGAGCAGCAGCGCGGCCGTCTGGAGGTCCTCGCGGCCGGCGACGGCGAACCGCTGGTAGGGCCGGGTCAGGAAGAAGTCGAACCAGGCGGTCGCGGAGAGCGCGGCGAGGGCGCCGGCCGTCCGGGTGCCGGTCGCGGCGACCGCGACCACCGCGACGACCAGGACCAGGGCCGCGTTCGCCGTCGAGAGGCCGGTACGCAAGGGCACGAGCGCGAGGGCGACGAGGAAGGGGACCACGAGGGCCGCGACCAGCGCGAGACGGTCATGGAGCCGGTACCCGGACATGGGACACCTCCCCGGAGGGAACGGGCGGCGGACGGGACGGGCGGGCCTCGGCGAGGGCCGGGGCGGGGCGCGGCTGCCGGGCGGGACCCGGCAGGAAGAGCCGATGAAGAGATGTCCGCACTTATCAGTTTATGCGGGTGTGCCTCGCTCCGGCACGCCCCTCCCCCGGGCCGCCCGCCCCCGGCGGCGGCCCCTTGACGGACCCCGTACGCCAACCCCCGCCGCCGCGTATGGGGCCCGTGAAGAGTGGCCGGGCCCGCGTAGGGATCGCGCCAAGGGTGCTGGCGACCCGTCCGCGATGCTCCGACGCTGTCCTCACTTTGCCCCCTCGGAGGAACGGCATCATGGCCATACACGCAGGAAAGCCGGAGACGCCCGCACAGGTACCGGGCCAGGAGGAACCCCCTGATACCGGCGGCTCCCCGGCCCCGGACGACCGGCACCGGCTCACCTCGCTCCAGGGCCTGGCCGCCCTGTCCCTGGACGCGATGGCCTCGGTGGCGTACGGCCCCGAGTCGATCGTGCTGGTCCTGGCGGCGGCCGGGGCCTACGGCATGGGGTTCACCCTGCCCGTCACCCTGGCGATCGCCGCGCTGCTCGCGGTACTGGTGGCCTCGTACCGGCAGGTCATCGCCGCCTTCCCGGACGGCGGCGGCTCGTACGCGGTCGCCAAGCGGCACCTGGGACGGCGCACCGCACTGTTCGCCGCCGCCTCGCTGGTCCTCGACTACGTCCTGAACGTGGCCGTCTCCGTCACCGCCGGTGTGGCCGCCCTGACCTCGGCCTTCCCCCAGCTGTACGGGGAGCGGGTGTGGATCGGCCTGGGCGTGCTGCTGCTGGTCACCGCGGTCAACCTGCGCGGGGTCGTGGACTCCGCCAAGGCGTTCCTCGTGCCCACCGCCGTGTTCGTCGGCTCGATCCTGGCGATGATCGCGGTCGGGCTGTTCCGGGACGGGCCGGCCAGTACCGCCTCCGCCGCCGGGCACGCCTCCTCGCTGGGCGAGACGTCCACCACCGTCGGCGCGCTCCTGCTGCTGAAGGCGTTCGCGGCCGGCTGTTCGGCGCTGACCGGGGTCGAGGCCGTCGCCAACGCCGTACCGTCCTTCCGGGCCCCGGCCGCCCGGCGGGCCCAGCGCACGGAGGTCGTACTCGGCGCGCTGCTGGGCGTGATGCTGATCGGGCTCTCGGTGCTGATCGGCCGCTTCCACCTCCAGCCGGTCGAGGGCGTCACCGTCCTGGCCCAGCTCGCGGACGCCTCCTTCGGCCACGACGCGGCCTTCTACGTGGTCCAGTTCGCCACCATGGTCCTGCTGGCGCTGGCCGCGAACACCTCCTTCGGCGGGCTGCCGGTGCTGATGAGCCTGCTGGCCCGCGACAACCACCTGCCGCACTTCTTCGCCCTCAAGGCCGACCGCCAGGTGCACCGGCACGGCGTGCTCGCGCTCGCGGCCGTCTCCGCCGTCCTGCTGGTCCTCTCCGGCGGCGACACCAACACCCTGGTGCCGCTCTTCGCCATCGGCGTCTTCGTCGGGTTCACGATCTGCCAGGTCGGGATGGTCCGGCACTGGTCCCTGGAACGGCCCCGGGGCCGGCGGCGCAGGGCCGTCCTCAACGGTTTCGGCGCGCTGCTGACGGGGGTGGCGGCGGTCGTCGTCACCGCCACCAAGTTCACCGAGGGCGCCTGGCTGATCGTCCTCGCCCTGCCCCTGCTCGTCCTCGGCTTCGAACGGGTCCACCGCGCCTACACCCAGATCGGCCTCCTCCTCGAACTCGGCCGCGTCCCGCAGCCGCCGCACCGGGTGCGGTCCCTGGTGGTGGTCCCCGTCTCGGGGCTGTCCAAGCTGACCTGCCAGGCGCTGACCGCCGCCCGCTCGCTGGGCGACGAGGTCCTGGCCGTCACCGTCACCCACCCCGCCCCCGAGGACCGGGAGAGCGCCGAGGCCCTGCGCCGGGACTGGGAGCTGTGGAACCCCGGGGTGGCGCTCGTCGAGGTCTCCTCGGCCAAGCGGGACCTGGGCCGGCCGCTCGCGCGGTACGTGCGCGAACTCACCGAGGACCGTCCCGGGTCCCAGGTCACCGTCCTGATCCCGGAGACCGAACCGGCCCGGATGTGGCAGCGGCTGCTCCAGAACCAGCGCGGCTCCGTGGTCGCCCACGCCGTCCGCCGGGACACGGACGCGGTGATCTGCCGGCTGCGGTTCCGGCTGGGCGAGAGCATCCCCCAGCTCCCCGCGGAGCGGCCTTGACGGAGTCCTGACGCGTCCCTGACGGGTTTGCGCGCACCGCCGTCAAGGCGCCGCCAATTCTCCCCGGACGCGCGGGAGCAGCCGCTGACGGGCCGGTAGATTCCGCTCGTCCGCCGGGCCCCGGGCCGTCGCGTGACGACGTCCGGGCGTCCGGGCCGGCCCTCTCCGGCGGCTCCCCCGCCCCGCGTCCCGTCCCGCGTCCCGTCCCGCGCCCACCGCCGCCGTACGGCCGGTGGGCGCTTCGCCGATCCCACTCAGAAGGTCTCGCCATGCCTCCCGCCGCCGCGCAGCACACCCCTCCGGGCCTCGCCACCGGTCCGCGGACCCCGGTCACCCGGCCGCCCCACAAGCGCCCGGGGCCGGCCGGTCTGCTGGAGCCCGAGCAGCTGGCGGCCTCCGCGCGGGAGGCCGTCGCCAAGCTGCATCCGCGCGAACTGGTCAAGAAGCCGGTGCTGTTCGTCGTCGCGGCCGGCTCGGCCCTGACCACGCTCTCGGCCCTCTTCCACCCGTCCGTCTTCACCTGGGTCATCAGCGTCTGGCTCTGGCTGACGGTCCTCTTCGCCAACCTCGCCGAGGCCGTCGCCGAGGGCCGGGGCCGCGCGCAGGCCCAGTCGCTGCGCAAGGCCCGTACGGACACGGTCGCGCTGCGGCTGCTGCACTGGACGTACGGGGCGAACCTGCGCAGCGCGGAGACCGAGGTGGTCACCCCGGACCGGCTCCAGCCCTTCGACTTCGTGCTGGTGGAGGCGGGTGAGCTGATACCGGCCGACGGCGACGTGGTCGACGGGGCGGCGATGGTGGACGAGTCGGCCGTCACCGGTGAATCGGCCCCGGTCCTGCGGGAGTCGGGCGGGGACCGCTCCGGTGTCACGGGCGGCACGACCGTCCTGTCCGACTCGGTCGTCGTCCGGGTCACCTCGCGCCCCGGCGACAGCTTCGTCGACCGGATGATCGCCCTGGTCGAGGGGGCGTCCCGGCAGAAGACCCCGAACGAGATCGCCCTCAACATCCTGCTGGCCGCCCTGACGGCCGCGTTCATCCTGGTCGTCGTCAGCCTCCAGCCGATGGCCGCCTACGCGGGCGCCGCCCAGTCGACGACCGTCCTGGTGGCCCTGCTCGTCACGCTCATCCCGACCACCATCGGGGCGCTGCTCTCGGCGATCGGCATCGCGGGCATGGACCGTCTGGTCCAGCGCAACGTCCTGGCGATGAGCGGGCGCGCCGTCGAGGCCGCGGGCGACGTGAACACCCTGCTGCTCGACAAGACCGGCACCATCACCCACGGCAACCGGCAGGCCGTGGCCTTCGTCCCGCTGCCCGGCGTCGACCGCGTCAAGCTCGCGGACGCCGCCCAGCTCTCCTCGCTGGCCGACGAGACCCCCGAGGGCCGCTCCGTCGTGGAGCTCGCGCGGCAGTACGGGCTGGAGCCGGCGGACGAGGCGGAGCTGAGCCGTCCGCGCTTCGTCGAGTTCAGTGCCCGGACCCGGATGAGCGGGGTCAACCTGAGCTGGGACAACGGTGCGGGCTGCGCCATCCGCAAGGGCGCGGCGGCGCAGGTCGCCGAGTGGGTGACGCTGCGCGGCGGGACCGTGCCGCCGGAGGCCGCCGCATGGTCGGCCGCGGTCTCCGGGGCCGGGGGCACCCCGCTGCTGGTGGCGGTCCACGACTGGGACGGGCCGCGGGTCCTGGGCATCGTCCACCTCAAGGACGTGGTCAAGGAGGGCATGCGGGAGCGGTTCGAGGAGCTGCGCCGGATGGGCATCCGCACCGTCATGGTGACCGGCGACAACGAGCTGACGGCCCGCGCGATCGCCGCCGAGGCCGGGGTCGACGAATATCTCGCGGAGGCGACGCCGGAGGACAAGATGGCGTTGATCAAGCGGGAGCAGGCGGGCGGCAAGCTTGTCGCGATGACCGGTGACGGCACCAACGACGCCCCGGCCCTCGCCCAGGCCGACGTGGGTGTGGCGATGAACACCGGCACCTCCGCCGCGAAGGAGGCCGGCAACATGGTCGACCTCGACTCCAACCCCACCAAACTCATCGAGATCGTCGAGATCGGCAAACAGCTCCTCATCACCCGCGGCGCCCTCACCACCTTCTCCATCACGAACGACGTCGCCAAGTACTTCGCGATCATCCCCGCCATGTTCACGGCGGCCCACCCGGGGCTGGAGGCGCTCAACATCATGGGCCTGCACAGCCCGATGTCGGCGATCACCTCGGCGATCATCTTCAACGCGCTGATCATCGTCGCCCTCATCCCGCTGGCCCTGCGCGGCGTCCGCTACCGGCCCGCCTCCGCGCACGACCTGCTCCGCCGCAACCTCGCCCTCTACGGCCTCGGCGGCCTGATCCTGCCGTTCGTCGGCATCAAGCTCATCGACCTCGTCGTCTCCACGGTTCCCGGCATCGGATGAATTCCGCCAGTGGGCCGTCAATTGTCCGTAAGGGCCCTTGAGACCTGACCGCCGGGCCAGTTGCATGAGCGACGTGAACATCGGTCGGCGCCATGACGACCGGCCACCGCATACGGTGCCGCCGGCCGTGCTCCGCGCCCGCCTCTCCCGCGCTGCGGCGCCATGAGAACCCTGCGGCCGGCCGTGCCGTCTCCCGGCCGTCCGCAGGTACCTCTCCCGCCCCACGGGCCCCGGCCCGGCCGGTACGTACCCCGTCCGCCGCCACCGCTGCCGTCGTCGGCGGCGCTGTCGGCGGCGGCGCACCGGGGCGGTCCCGGCCCGGCCGCACCCGGCTCTCGCGGACCGCCCCGCGTTCCTCTCCCTTCGGCTTTCCGCGTCCCCGAGTTTCCGGCTTCTCCGGCTTCTCCGGCTTCTCCGGCTTCTCCGGCTTCTCCGGCTTTCCACGCCCGCGCTCCTGCGGACGCCCCCGCTCCCCCGCTCCCCTTCCCCCCGTCCCGTGCCCCCCGAGGTGGCTCACCCGTGATAGAGCTTCCCCTTTCCCGCCTTCCCGCCCTGACCGGCTGGTTCCCCGCCGGGGCGCCCGGCATCGCGGCCCTCGCCGAGCACGTCGTCACCACCGGCCACGGCCGCTGGTGGGCCGACCGGGCCCGCTCGCCCCGGGTCCTGGCGGTCGAGTGCGGCGACCACGTCCTGCTGCGGGGCGACCCGCAGGCACTCGGCCCGGCGGCCCTCGGCGTGTTCACCGCCCGCTACGTCGAGGCCCCGGCCCGGTTCGCCCCGGTGGTGAGGACCGCCTTCTCCCGGGTCGAGCCCCGGGAGCGGATGCTCTACGTCCGCCAGGCCCCCGCCCTGCCGTCCCGGCTGCCGCGCGGGGTCACCGTACGGCGGCTGACGGCCGAGGACGCCCCGGCGCTGGCCGCGCTCGGCCCCGGGGCCGCCCCGGTCCACTCGACCTGGGGCGGACCGCACGGGCTCGCCGGATCGGGGGCCGCCTGGGGCGCCTTCCACCGCGGGCGGCCGCTCGCGGTGGCGTGCACGTACGTCCTGGGCAGCCGCTACGAGGACATCGCCGTCCTCGCCGACCCCGGGGAGCGGCGCCAGCGGCTGGCGCTGGCCTGCCTGGGGGCCCTGTGCGAGGACATCGCCGCCCGCGGGCACACCCCGAGCTGGTCCTGCTCCCGGGGCGACCGGCCGGGCCGGCTGCTGGCCTGGCGGGCGGGTTTCCGGCTGCGGCGGGAGTACGTCCGCTACGCCACCGGGAGGGTTCGCGCCCCGGAGGCGTCGCCATCCACGCGTACCCGGGGATAGAAGAGCAGGCTGCCTACGCCGGCCCGGCCGTCCACGTCGGTGGCTGATTCCCCGCCGTACGACAGGAGCCGCCCACGATGGCCACCCCGGCCCGTACGCCGCGCCTGCGCGCGTGGCTGCTGGAAGGCATCCCCGACCGCGCCAAGCAACAGCAGCCGCCCGTCGTCGCCGCGCACGAAGGGCGCTCCTGGTGGCGCGTCATGTGCCTGACCGGTCTCGACTACTTCTCCACCCTCGGCTACCAGCCCGGCATCGCGGCGCTCGCGGCCGGACTCCTGTCCCCGCTGGCCACCGTCGTCCTGGTCCTGCTCACCCTCTTCGGCGCGCTGCCCGTCTACCGGCGGGTGGCCGAGGAGAGCCCGCACGGCGAGGGCTCGATCGCCATGCTGGAGCGGCTGCTGTCCTTCTGGAAGGGGAAGCTCTTCGTCCTGACCCTGCTCGGGTTCGCGGCGACCGACTTCCTCATCACCATCACCCTCTCGGCCGCCGACGCGACCGCGCACCTGGTCGAGAACCCGCACCTCACCAGCGCCCTGCACGGGCACGAGGTACTGATCACCCTGATCCTGATCGCCCTGCTCGGGACGGTCTTCCTGAAGGGGTTCAGCGAGGCGATCGGCCTGGCGGTCGTCCTCGTGGGGGTCTACCTGGCGCTGAACGCCGTCGTGATGGTGACCGGCGTCTGGCAGGTCGTCACCGGACCCCAGGTGGTGACGGACTGGTCCCAGGCCCTGACCACCCAGCACGGCAACGTCTTCATGATGATCGCCATCGCCCTCCTCGTCTTCCCCAAACTCGCCCTGGGCCTCTCCGGCTTCGAGACGGGCGTGGCCGTGATGCCGCACGTCAAGGGCGATCCGGGGGACACCGAGGAGGACCCCGCCGGACGCGTCCGGGGCACGAAGAAGCTGCTGACGACGGCCGCGGTCATCATGAGCGTCTTCCTGATCTGCTCCAGCCTCGTCACCACCCTGCTGATCCCCCCGGACGCCTTCAAGGCGGGCGGCCCGGCCAACGGGCGCGCCCTCGCCTATCTGGCCCACGAGTACCTGGGCTCCGTCTTCGGCACGGTCTACGACGTCTCCACCATCTTGATCCTGTGGTTCGCGGGCTCCTCGGCCATGGCCGGGCTGCTGAACCTGATGCCGCGCTACCTGCCCCGGTACGGCATGGCCCCGCACTGGGCCCGCGCGGTCCGCCCCATGGTCATCGTCTTCACCCTCGTGGCCTTCCTGGTCACCTGGATCTTCGACGCCGACGTGGACGCGCAGGGCGGCGCGTACGCCACCGGGGTCCTCGTCCTGATCACCTCGGCCGCCGTCGCCGTCACCCTCGCCGCCCGGCGGGCGGGCGAGCGCGGCTGGACGGCCGGTTTCGGCGTCATCTCCGCGGTCTTCGTGTACACGACCGCCGCCAACGTCGTCGAGCGCCCCGACGGCGTGAAGATCGGCGCCTGTTTCATCGCGGGCATCATGGGCCTGTCCCTGCTCTCGCGCCTCGCCCGCGTCTTCGAGCTGCGCGTCACCCATGTCGAGCTGGACGACATGGCGCGGCGGTTCGTCCGTGACACCGCGAGCCGCACCATCCGGTTCGTCGCCAACGAACCGGACCGCCGTGACGCCGCCGAGTACCGCGAGAAGGTGCACCAGATCCGCGCGGACAACGACGTGCCCGCCTCGGACGACCTGGTGTTCGTCGAGGTGACCGTCCTGGACCCGTCCGAGTTCGAGTCGAACCTGCGGGTGCGCGGCGAGGTCCTGCACGGCCGCTACCGCGTCCTGACGATGGAGAGCCCGACGGTGCCCAACGCCCTGGCCGCGCTGCTCCTGCACGTACGGGACACCACGGGGCGGCGTCCGCACATCTACTTCGAGTGGACCGAGGGCAACCCCATGGCCAACTTCCTGCGCTTCTTCCTCTTCGGGCAGGGCGAGGTCGCCCCGGTCACCCGTGAGGTGCTGCGCGAGGCCGAGCCGGACCGCTCCCGCCGCCCGCACGTCCACGCCGGCTGATCCGGCGCGTCGTCACGGTGGTGGCCCGGCGTGGCGATGCGTCAAGGTACGTCAAAATGCCGACAGAAAAGGCGCCCCGCTCTCGCCCGCAGGCGGGCGGGGCGGCATTCTCACTGCGGTGACCCTTCCCTGGTACCCCGACCGCGGCATCCGCCGGACCGTACTCGTCCTCGGCTCGGGCGGCGTCGCCGTCATCGCCACGGGCGCCCTCCTCGACGCCCTGTGGCTGCTCGGCATCGGCGTCTGGGGGATCATCGGCGCGATGGTGATCGAACTCGTCTACCGGCCGTAGGCCCCGCGGACGGGGCGCACGCCGGACACCACACGCTCTGTCCTGTGCCGTCGCGGGTGTGGGAGCCTCGCAGGACCAGGACACAGCAGACGACGAGGAGAGTTCCGTGCCCTTCACCAGCGTCCGGGGAAGGACGGTCGAACTACCGGACACGCTTGCCGGCATCCGCGCCGGGCTGCCCGAGGAGCGCCTCGCGGAGTTCGACGAGGTGATCTTCACGACGCCGCTGCGCGATGTCCCGAGGGTGGCACTCCTGCGGTTCGGGCTCCCGCCGGAGGCCGAGGCGGACGACCTCGCCCTGCACCAGCGGCTCCAGGCCGACGACCGGACCGGACTCGACGACCAGGACGGGACCCCGGCCGGGTGAGCGCTACCGCGTCCAGTACAGAGGGCCTTCCGGTCGGCGCAGACGTCGCCATCCACACCGGACCCGGAAGGCCCTCACCCGTTAAGGATCACCAAGCGGTGATCACCCTCACCTAGCCGCCGATGTCGCGGCTGCGGAAGTCCTCCAGGGTCTCGCGCCGGACCAGCAGCCGGGCCCGGCCCTCGTGGACCGCGACGACCGGGGGCCGGCCGACGAGGTTGTAACCGGAGGCCATGGAGAGCTGGTAGGCGCCCGCCACCGGGACGGCGAGGAGGTCCCCGGGGTGGATGTCGCCGGGCAGCTCCACGTCCGAGGCGAGGATGTCCCCCGCCTCGCAGTGGCGGCCGACCACCGTGGTGGTGCGGGGACCGGCCGGCGAGTGGCGGCCGATGAGGCGGGGCGCGTACCGCACCCCGTACAGCGCGGGGCGCGGGTTGTCGCTCATGCCCCCGTCCACGGCCACGAACACCCGCGCGCCCATGTGCTTGACGGCCAGCACCCGGTAGAGCGCCACGCCCGCCGGGCCCACGATCGCCCGCCCCGGTTCGACGGCGAGCCGGGGCACCGGCAGCCCGGCGGCGGCGCAGCCCCCGGCCAGTTCCGCCCGGAGCCTGCGGGCCAGGGCGGGCAGGTCCAGGGCCGGTTCGCCGGGCCGGTAGGCGATGCCGTGGCCGCCGCCCATGTCCAGTTCGGGGAAGGTGACCCCGTGGGTGTCGCGGACCCGGGCCATCAGGCCCACCATGCGGCGCACGGCGGCGAGGTACGGCTTGACGTCGGTGATCTGCGAGCCGATGTGGCAGTGCAGGCCGGTCAGTTCGAGCTGCGGCTGACCGAGGATGCGGGTGATGGCGTGGTGCGCCGATCCGTCGGTGAGGGAGAGCCCGAACTTCTGGTCGTCGGTGCCCGTACGGATCTTCTCGTGGCCGCCGGCCGAGATGCCGGGGACGACCCGGACCATCACCTTCTGGTGACCGTCCGGTCCCACGGCGGCGGCCAGCCGGGCGATCTCCGAGGGGCTGTCGATGACGATCCGGCCGACACCGAGCCGCAGCGCCGCCTCGATGTCCCGGGGTGACTTCGCGTTGCCGTGCAGGACGGCCCGTTCGGGCGGGAAGCCCGCGGTGACCGCGAGTTCGAGTTCACCGGCCGAGCACACGTCGAGGCCGAGCCCCTCCTCGTCGGCCCAGCGGACCATGGCCCGGCACAGGAACGCCTTGGCGGCGTAGAACACGTCGGTGTCGGGGAAGGCGTCACGGTAGGTCCGGCAGCGTTCGCGGACCTCGCCCTCGTCCAGGACGTAGGCGGGCGTGTCGAAGCGTTCGGCGATCTCCGTCAGCGACACGCCGCCGACGGTCAGGTCGCCGTGCGGCAGCCGGGTGGTGGAGGCGGGCCAGACGGACAGGTCGTCCGCGCCGGTCCCGAGGTCCGGGAGAACAGCGGTGGTCATGGAAGACGATCCCCCTCAGGCGGCCCGGACCGTGGCCCCGGCCGCGCGCACCGGCACCGGGGTGACGGCGGAGGCCGAGAAGGTCGGGTCGATGGTGAGCCGGTCCGCGCCGAGCGGCGCGGCGACGGCGCGGAGCGCGGACTCCGAGAGCCGGACCCAGGGCTGGTCGGCGCCGAGTGTCACGGCCAGCAGCTCCGCGTCGGTGAATCCGACGGCGGTGCGCTCGCCCAGCGGGGTGCGGAACATCCGGATCACCACCGCCGTCGTCGTCGTTCCCGGCCGGGCGGGCACGTACAGGGGCCCGGCCGGGATCTGTTCCTCCGGCTCCGGATCTTCCGCGTACTGGATCAGGCACATGGGGTCCTCCTTGAGGAACCAACCGCGATCGGTGGGTGACGACGCCGAAGCTATGCCCCTTCCCCTCCCTCCCGCGCCACTTCCTGACGCGACCTTGACGGACCTTGTCCCGGTTCATACGGATCGCTGACGGCCAGGGGCGCACCGGCCGCATTTGAATGGAGCCCCGGCGACGGGACGACAGGCGACGGAGTCGGGCGACGCGGGCGGCACAGGGCGGCGCGCACGACGGCGCGGGACGCGGGACGCGGGAGGCTGACGGTGGGCAGACGAGTGGTGGCCGGTGTGAGCGGGAGTCCGGGGAGCCTCACGGCACTGCACCGGGCCGCCGCCGAGGCCCGGGAGCGGGACGCGGAGCTGTGGGTGGTGCTGGCCTGGCAGGTGCCGGGCGGCGGGCTGGGCAGCCGCAGTTCCTGTGACACCTCGATGCTGATGGAGTGCCGGGCGGCGGCGGTCGAGCGGCTGCGGGAGACCCTGGACACCGCGTTCGGCGCGGCCCGGCCCGGGGTGACCACGGCGGGGCTGACGGTACGGGGCACCCCGGGCCCCGCGCTGGTGGACACGGCCCGTGCCTCCGATGACCTGCTGGTGGTGGGTGCGGGCCCGCGCGGCGGGCTGCTCGGCGCGGTGCGGCCCTCGGTGGCCCGCTACTGCCTGTCGCACGCGCCCTGTCCCGTCCTCGCGGTGCCGCCGAACCCGCTCCAGGCGGAGCTGGAGGCGGTGCACCGCCGCAACGCGTGGCGCATCCCGCTGGACGCCCGCGAACTGGCCGATTGAGCCGCGTGGAGGGACGGATGTCCCGCCGCCCGCAGGAGCCGGGGACCGGCCTCGGGGAAGGGCGGCACTTCGTACGGGACGCGCGGTCGGCGGGCGAGAGCCGCTGCGCCGTCGTGGTCGCCGCGCTGTTCCCGCTGCTGCTCCTGGCGGTGGACGCGGCGGCCGGTTCCACGAGCGGGCGCCGGACGCTGCTCTGGGCCGCCCTCGGCCTCGTCCTCCTCGCCGTCCTGTGGCCGACGCGGGTCCGCGCCACGACGGGCCTGCTCACCACCCGGGGACTGCTCCGCGGCCGGCACGTCCGCACCGACCGGCTCGCCTCGGTCGCCTGGCACGACGGCATCGCGCAGCGGCTCGTCCTGGAGGACACCGAGGGCAACCGCCTGGAGCTCGACCCCCGCGTCCTCGCCGCCGACCCGGCGCTCCGGCACGTCCTCGACCAGGACATCCGCACCAGCCTGCGCCACGGCACGGTGCGCCACGGCGCACCGCTCCTCCAGCGCCTCGCCCTCCTCCTCGACACCGAAACGGCCCGCACGGTCTTCCGTGTCTCCCACCTGCCCTGACCAGCCGGCGATGCGGGTTCCCCAGCCGGGCCGGCTCAGACGCCGGGCTGCCCGCGCGGGTGGGTGCGAGCCTGACGATGAATGCACGCCGGGGTTCCCCGGCAGTTCCTGCACCCCGAGGACATGAGGAACATGTGAACGACGCCCCGGTACGGACATCGGCCCCCTGATCACGCCGCACACAGGGGCCATCACCGGCATCCGGCCCACCGAGTACGGGCACGGGTCGGACCTGACCGCGATCGTGAGCAGTGCGGACGGGCCGTTCTTCGTCAAGGCGATGAAGAACCGTGCCGGGGGCCGCCGTGACTCCCTCCTGCGTGAGCGGGCCGTCGCCCCCTACGTCGAGGACGTGTCACCCCCGCTGCGATGGTCCGCCGAGAGCGAGTCCTGGCTGGTCCTCGGCTTCGACGCGGTGGATGCCCGGCCCGCCGATTTCACGCCCCGCTCACCGGATCTCGACGCCGTCGTCGACCTCGTGCGGCGCATCGGCGAACTCCCCCTCCCCGAGGTCGCGGCCGACTGGCACGAGCGCCGCTGGCACCGCTTCGCCGCGTCCGGCAGGGAGGCGCACGGGTTCGAGGGCGACGCGCTGCTGTACACCGACATCAACCCGTCGAACTTCCTCATCGGTGAACGCTCCTGGGTCGTGGACTGGTCGTGGCCGACGCGCGGTGCGGCCTTCATCGACCCCGCGCGCCTGGTCCTCCAGCTCGTCGCCGCCGGACACACGCCCGAGGCCGCCGAAGCCCACGCGGCCCGCTGCCCCGCGTGGACCGACGCGGATCCGGCCGCCGTCGACGCCTTCGCCGCCGCCGAACTACGCATGCACACGGCATTCGCCGGGCGGAACCCCGACGCCGTGTGGCTGAGGGAGATGACGGCCGCCGCCGAGCAATGGGTCCGCCACGGCCACAGCAGGTGACGTGGGGCGCCTGCGCCGGGCCGTGCGGCGGTTGGGCGGCGGGCCGTACCGGGAGGAGGGCGACTCCCCGCTCCTGGAAGTCGCCGACCTCCACCTCGCGGCCTCCGCTTTCCTGTAGACCGGACCCGCCCGTACCCGACGAGGAGACCACCCGTGCACGTCATGCGGCTTGCCACCATCGCCGACGCCCCCGCCGTCCACGCCGTCGTCCTGGCCCGCTCCACGTGTATGGAGGAGCACCGGATGCCGTCCTGGCGTGACAGCGCGGACGATCTGGCCGGGCAGACGGAGAACTCCGACGGCTCCATGTGGGTCCTCACCGAGGAGGGCACCGGCCGCCTCGTCGGGTGCACCACCGTTCAGCAGGAGACTCCGCCGTGGGGCTGGACCGGAGCCGAGCTGGCCGAGCCCGCCGACTACCTGTACACGACCGTCACCGACCCCGTCGACCGCGCCCACAAGCCCGGTACCGCCATCGCCCTGTGGGCCGTGGACCGCGCGGCCCGGACCGGCCGGGCATGGGTGCGCCGTGGCTGTGTGTTCCCCGGCCTCGTCCGCTACTACGAGAGCCAGGGGTTCGCCCTCCTCCACGAGGTCCAGCGCACCCGCAACCTCTTCTACCTGATGTCCCGCAAGGCCGGGGAACTGCCCGGCCTGCCGGTCCGTACCGCGACCGGAGGGTGACACCGGACACCTGCCCCCGGCTCCCCAGCCGGGCCCCCCGGACGGCCCGGAGGGAGGTTGACGGTCGGGGGGCGGGGGGTTGTGAAAGGGTTGAGGCAGTGGCCCCGGTCGGCGTGTGCGCACGTCGGCGGGGGTCGCCGCCCGGCCGGACGGCCTGCCGGGGACGGGAACCGGGGAAACACCGGGGGACGAGAAAGGGGCCAGAGCCGTGCCCGCTCCACGGATGAGCACCACACCGCTGCCCGGCATCGGCGTGCAGTACGACCTCACCACCCGCGAACGACGCCACCTGTCGGTGGTCGCGCACCGGGACGGCACCCGGACCGTGAACGTCTACCGCGCGGACGACCCGGACGCCTGCGCCCAGTCGCTGCGCCTGAGCGGTGGCGAGGCCTCCGCGCTCGTCGACGCGCTGCTCCCGGAGCACCACAGCCCGAACGTGCTGCACACCACCGATCTCGGGCTGGTCGCCGAGCGGATCGAGCTGTCCGCGCAGTCGTACTGGAACGGGCGGCTGCTGGGCGAGACCCGGATGCGCACGGAGACGGGCGTCTCGGTCGTGGCCGTGCTGCGCCTGGCGGAGGCCCGGCCGTCGCCCGCGCCGGACTTCCGTCTCGCGGGCGGGGACACCCTCATCGTGATCGGCACCCGGCAGGGTGTCGACGAGGCCGCCTCGATACTCGGACGGGAGTGAGCGCGTGCACTCCGCCCTGTTCCTGATCGAATTCGGTGCCATCCTGCTCTGCCTCGGTCTGCTCGGCAGGCTCGCGGGCCGCTTCCACTTCTCCCCCATCCCGCTCTACCTGCTGGCCGGGCTCGCCTTCGGCGAGGGCGGGCTGCTCCCGCTGGGGGCGAGCGAGGAGTTCGTCGCGATCGGCGCCGAGATCGGCGTCATCCTGCTCCTGCTGATGCTGGGCCTGGAGTACACCGCCAGCGACCTCGTCTCCAACCTCAAGACCCAGTACCCGGCCGGGCTGGTCGACTTCACCCTCAACGCCGTGCCCGGGGCCGTCGCCGCCCTGCTGATGGGCTGGGGGCCGGTCGCCGCCGTGGTCCTGGCCGGGGTGACCTGGATCTCCTCCTCCGGTGTCATCGCCAAGGTCCTCGGCGACCTGGGCCGGATCGGCAACCGCGAGACCCCGGTGATCCTGAGCATCCTGGTCCTCGAAGACCTGGCCATGGCCGTCTACCTGCCGATCATCACCGCCCTGCTGGCCGGTGTGAGCCTGGCGGCGGGCAGCGTGACCCTGGCCATCGCCCTCGGTGTCGCGGGCGCGGTGCTCTTCGTCGCCGTCCGGTACGGCCGGGTGATCTCCCGCTTCGTCTCCAGCGACGACCCCGAGAAGCTGCTCCTCGTCGTCCTCGGCCTGACCCTGCTGGTCGCGGGCATCGCCCAGCAGCTCCAGGTCTCCGCGGCCGTCGGCGCGTTCCTCGTGGGCATCGCCCTGTCCGGGGAGGCCGCCGAGGGCGCGCACACCCTGCTGAGCCCGTTGCGGGACCTGTTCGCCGCGGTCTTCTTCGTCTTCTTCGGGCTGCACACCGACCCGGCCAGCATCCCGCCCGTCCTGCTGCCCGCCCTCGCCCTGGCCGTCGTGACCGCCCTGACCAAGATCGCCACCGGGTACTGGGCGGCACGGCGGGCCGGGGTCGGCGTCAAGGGGCGCTGGCGCGCGGGCGGCGCCCTGGTCGCGCGCGGCGAGTTCTCGATCGTCATCGCCGGGCTCGCCGTCTCGGCGGGGATCGAACCGTCCCTCGGGCCGCTGGCCACCGCCTACGTCCTGATCCTCGTGGTCGTCGGCCCGCTCACCGCCCGGTACACCGAGCCGCTCGCGGCCCTGGTCACCCGGCGCCGCACCCCGGCCGCCCCGGCCGCCCCGGTGGCCACCGTCACCGCCGCCGCGCCGGCCGGTCCCGTACGGGACTCCGTGCCCCCGCCCGAGGCCGTGGAGGAGCCGCCCCGGCCCACCGGCCGCCGCTGACCGGGCGGGGCGGGGCGGGGTCCGTCCCCCTTCTCGTCCCTTCCTTCATTTGTCGAGTTCGTTTGAGTTCTCAGAGTTGATCGGTGGGTTTCTGGTTGTGGGTGGACGGCGTGGCTGAATCGCGGGTCCGGGTACTGCTCGTCGAGGACGACGCGGTCATCCGCCGGTCCATCCAGCTGGCCCTGGAGCGTTACGGGTACGAGGTCCACGTGGCCGGTGACGGCCTCGACGGGCTGGACGCCTTCCGGGCCGGACGGCCGGAC
Source organism: Streptomyces sp. NPDC051567 (assembly GCF_044454165.1). Taxonomy (NCBI): domain Bacteria; kingdom Bacillati; phylum Actinomycetota; class Actinomycetes; order Kitasatosporales; family Streptomycetaceae; genus Streptomyces; species Streptomyces sp. NPDC051567. The sequence continues at coordinate 198,031 of NZ_JBITDK010000004.1, forward strand.
CTGATGATCCTGGACGTGATGCTGCCCGGCCTGGACGGCATCGGACTGTGCCACCGGGTCCGGGAGGAGAGCCTCGTCCCGGTCCTGATGATGTCGGCGCGCGGGGACGCCCTGGACATCGTGGCCGGGCTGGAGGCGGGCGCCGACGACTACGTGGTCAAGCCCGTCGACATCGGCGTGCTGGTGGCCCGCATCCGCTCCCTGCTGCGCCGCGCCACCTTCACCGCCGGCCCGCCCGCTCCCGGGGACCGCGGCGACGGGCGGCGCACCGGGGTCCTGGCCTTCGGGGACCTGACCGTCGACACCCTGGGCATGGAGGTCCACCGGGGCGGGGCACCCGTCGCGCTGACCCCCGTCGAACTGCGGCTGCTGCTGGAGTTCGCCGCGCACCCCGGCACCGTGCTCGACCGGCGCAGGCTGCTGCGGGAGGTCTGGGACTACGGCTGGGAGGGCGACACCCGGGTGGTGGACCTCTGTGTGCTGCGCCTGCGCCGGAAGATAGGCGCCGAGCGGATCGAGACCGTCCGCGGCTTCGGCTACAAGATGGCGCGGGGCTGACGTGAACCTCCTCAGCCCCCGCGCCCTGCGCTGGAAGATCGCCGCGCTGGTCGCGGCCTCCTGCTGCGCGGTCGCGGCCGTGGTCGGCGTCATCGTCCACCACGCCGCCTGGGACCGCTCGCTCGGCCTCGGCCGGGAGCGGGCGTACGAAGCGCTCCGGCCGCAGGACCCGGCCGCGCCCGGCGCCCTGCCCCCGATCACCGGCGAGATGATCCCCGACGCCCTGGTCGAGCGGTGGCGGGCACAGGACGCGGAGCGGGCGGGGGCGGGGGACGCCGGGCGGGCGCGGGACGAGGAGATCGCCTTCTGGTACGACGACCGCAAGCCCCTCCAGCCGTGGATGTGGGGGATCAGCGGCGTCTCCGGGCAGCTCGTGGCCGAACGCGTCGAGATGGGCAGCGAGGTGCGCGCCCTCCAGGCCCTGGACCGCAGCATCGTCAAGGCCGTCCTGGCGGCGCTCCTCCTCGTGGTCCCGCTGGCCGCGCTCGCCACCGAGCCGATGAACCGGCGGCTGCGCCGGGGCGCCCGGACCGCCCGGCGGATCGCGGGCGGTGACCTCGGTGCCCGGATCGGCACCGGGGGCCGGGCCCGCGACGAGATCACCGCGATGTCGGTGGCCGTCGACGCGATGGCCGCCGCCCTCCAGCGCAGGCTGGAGTCCGAGCAGCGTTTCACCGCCGATGTCGCGCACGAACTACGGACCCCGCTGATGGGTCTGGCCACCGCCGCCGGGCTGCTCCCCGAGGACGACGAGGCCTCGGAGATGGTCCGGGACCGGGTCCGGGTGCTGGGCGCGCTGACCGAGAACCTGCTGGAGATCTCCCGGCTGGACGCGGGCGCCGAGGAGGCCCGGCTCGACCCGGTGCCGCTGGGCGAGGTGGTCGCCGCGGCCGTGCTCCGGACCGGGACTGACACCCGGGTCACGGTCGCCGAGGAGCGCGTGGTGCGGACCGACCCGCGCCGGGTGGACCGGATCGTCACCAACCTGGTGCTCAACGCGCACCGGCACGGGGCGGCGCCGGTCGAGGTGACCGTCACCGGCGCGGAGGTCTCCGTACGGGACCACGGGCCCGGTTTCCCCGCCGGGCTGCTGGCCGACGGGCCGCAGCGGTTCCGTACCGGGGCCGCCGAACGCGGGCACGGCCAGGGCCTCGGGCTCACCATCGCCCAGGGGCAGGCCGGGGTGCTCGGTGCCTCGCTGGACCTCGCCGACGCCCCCGGCGGCGGGGCGGTCGCGACCCTGCGCCTGGGCTGACGCACCACCGGACCGAAACCGCCGGGCCGAAACCGCCGCGCGACCGCCGGACGACCGCCGGGCAGCCCCTGGCGACCACCGGCCGAAACACGACTGATACGCGGCCTCCCGGTGCGGGAAACAGGACCGCACGGCTCCGGAAAGGCCCCTCCGGCACGGTGACCGGTGTGCACCACACCCGTCCACCGAGAGGTCTTCCCATGCGTCCTTCCCGGGACCGCGTACCGCCGGCCGCCGACCTGACCGGCACGGCCGCCCCCGGCAGGCCCGTCCACCGCTCCCCCGGCAGGCCCGTCCACCGCTCCCCCGGCGTACCGGTCCGGCGGAACCCCGGGCCCGGTCACGGGCGTCCCCAAGATCATGAGCATCCCGATGATCCCCGACCGCCGTCCACCGCGGCCTCCGGCGGACCGGCGGGGCCGGGGGTGAGGCGCGCCATGGCGGGGACCCGTGAAGAGGCGCCGGGGACGACGACGGCGAGCGGCACCCCGGGCGACGCGACGCCGCCGGGCGGCCCGCCGGACCTGCCGGGCGCGGCGGCGCGGCGCGGGCGACCGCACGGGGCGGCTCCGGGCGGGAGGCTCCTCGCCGTGGTGGCGCGGGGCGGGAGGCTCCTCGTGGCGGCGGGGGGCCCGGCCGGGCCGGGGCGGACACGCCACGGCCGGATCGTCGTGGCCCTCGCCCTGGTCACCGCCCTGCTGACGCTGCTGCACCCGTGGCTCCCGGAGGGGCCCGGGAACCTCGGCAGCCTCGTCCAGACCTTCGCGCCCTGGGCCGGTGCGGCCGTGCTCGCGCTGCTGGGCGCCGCTCTGCTCCTGCGCTCGCGCCCGGCCCTGGCCTCGGCCCTGACGGCCGCCGTGGTCTGGGGCTCGTTCTTCGTCCCCGCCCTCGGCGACCGGACGGGTACCGGCGGCGACCTCACCGTGGTCTCCCACAACGTGGACGACGCCAACCCCGATCCCGCCGGGACCGCGCGCGCCCTCGTCGCCTCGGGCGCCCAGCTCATCGCGCTCCAGGAACTCACCCGGCCCGCGACCGCCGCGTACGCACGGACGCTGGCCGCGACCCACCCGTACCACGTGGTCGAGGACACCGTCGGGCTCTGGTCCACCCGTCCGCTGCGGGACGCGACCCCGCTGCCGATCATGCCGTGGACCCGGGCGCTGCGCGCCACCGCCGACACCCCGGAGGGGCCCGTCACCGTCTACGTCGCCCACCTCGCCTCCGTACGGGTGCGCCTCGACTCCGGTTTCACCACCAGGTCCCGCAACGAGGCCGCCCGGCTGCTCACCGGGGAACTGCGCGCCGAGACCGCGGAGCGGGTCCTGGTGGTCGGCGACCTCAACGGCACCACCGGCGACACGGCGCTCGCACCGCTCCTGAGCGGCTTGCGCCCGGCCCAGGAGGAGGCGGGGGCGGGCTTCGGCTTCACCTGGCCCGCGGCCTTCCCGGTGGCCCGGATCGACCACGTCCTCGCCCGGGGCCTGACTCCCGTCTCCGCCTGGAACCTGCCCGCGACGGGCAGCGACCACCTGCCCGTCGCCGCCTCCCTGCGCCGGTGACCGCCGCGCCCCGTCCCGCTCCCGGCGGGGCCGGGGCGGTACGGGGCGCGGTGGGGCGGAGGGGAAAAGATCCGGCCCCTGGCGGCGCCGGGCATCCCGGTACGGGCGGGTCGGTCCGCTCGTACCGGGATGCTCGGCGCCGCCAGGGGCCAGGAGTGAGGGGCGACCGAGGAAGGGAACGCGGGTCAGGCGGGCTGCTCGCCGCGCTTCGCGTTCTTCTCCTTGATGCGCACCGTTTCCTTCCTGACCTCGGCCTGGATGGTGCGCTCCTTCTGCAGCCACTCGGGGAGCTCCGCCTTCAGGGCCTCGATCTGCTCCGTGGTGAGGGGCTCGGTGACCCCGCCCCGCGCGAGACCGGCGATGGAGACGCCCAGCTTGGCGGCGACCACCGGCCGGGGGTGCGGGCCCTTGGTCCGCAGGTCCTGCAGCCACTGGGGCGGATCGGCCTGGAGCGCGCTCAATTCGGTGCGCGAGACGACACCCTCCTGGAACTCTGCGGGGGTGGCCTCAAGGTACACACCCAGCTTCTTGGCCGCGGTCGCGGGCTTCATCGTCTGGGCGGTCTGGTGCGACGTCATGGTGTCAAGAGTATCGAGCGTGTGCGCCACCTCCGACCACGACCGGTAACCTGGCGGAGTGACAGGCTCGGAAAGCTCCCCTTCGTTCCGGCTCGCGTATGTCCCCGGAGTGACGCCCACCAAGTGGGTGCGGATCTGGAACGAGCGGCTGCCGGACATCCCCCTGACCCTCGTTCCCGTACCCGCGGACGAGGCGTTCGGCCTGCTGCGGGGCCGTGGCGCCGACGCCGGTTTCGTCCGGCTGCCGGTCGACCGGACGGATCTCAGCGCGATCCCCCTCTACACCGAGACGACCGTGGTCGTGATCCCGAAGGACCACGTCGCGGTGGCGGTGGAAGAGGTGTCCGTCGAGGACCTGGCCGACGAGATCGTCTTCCACCCCCTCGACGACACCCTCGACTGGGAGCACCCGCCGGGGCTCCCCGCGATCGAGCGGCCCGCCACGACGGCGGACGCCGTCGAGCTGGTGGCGGCCGGGGTGGGGCTGCTCGTCGTCCCGCAGTCGCTCGCCCGGCTGCACCACCGCCGGGACCTCACCTACCGGCCGCTCTCGGGCGTCCCCGAGTCGCGGATCGCGCTGTCGTGGCCGCAGGACGGGACCACCGACCTGGTGGAGCAGTTCATCGGGATCGTGCGGGGGCGGACCGTCAACAGTTCCCGAGGTCCGCAGGCCCCGGCCCCGGCCGTGGACCAGCCGAAGGGCAAGAAGCGCCCCGCCCCGGGCGGCGCCCCGCGCAAGCCCGCCGCGGGCAAGGCGGGCGGCAAGGCGGGCGGTAGGACGGGGGGCAAGGCCCCGCGCGGCGGCTCCGGCGCCGGCAAGTCCACGAAGCCCGTCAAGCGCGGCAAACCCCGCCGCCCCTGACCCGTCGGCCGCGCCGGCGCGGCCGCGCACCTGGTGGAACATCTGGCGGAACACCGTCCTGAACGGATGCCCCGGCGCCTTTCGCGCCGGGGCATCCGTTCAGGGGGTCAGCAACCGTCCGCGGACCGCCGCCACCAGGTCGTCGCCGACGCCGAGCCGCTCGGCGGCGTAGCCGCGCACCGACCCGTACCGTGCGGTCAGAGCGGCCAGGAAGAGCCGCATGACCTCGGCGGGGGCGTGGCCGTAGGCGGGCCAGCTGAGGGTCAGGTCGGGGTAGGAGGCGTGCCACTCGGCGACCAGGCGGTCGGTGGCCAGGCCGGTCAGGGCGAAGTCGGCGACGATGTCGTCCTCGTCCACCCCCAGCAGGGCGAGGACCAGCAGGGCCAGCAGGCCGGTGCGGTCCTTGCCGGAGTGGCAGTGGAACACCAGCGGGGCGGTGTCCCCCGCGATGACCTCCAGGGCGCGGCGGAGTTCCTCGGCTCCGTCGTGGGCGACCTCGGTGTACTTGCCGGCCAGGAAGGGCGCGGGATCGACGTCCGGGTCCAGGCCCGCCTGGTCGTACGGCCGGTGCTCGATGCTCAGGTTGTGGTAGGCCAGGCCCTGGTGGTGCGGGACACGGCCGCTGCGTTCGACCTCCCAGGGGTGGCGGAGGTCGATCACGGTGCGGATGCCCAGGGCCAGGAAACGGTCCCGGTCCCCGGCCTGTGCCTGGTCCACGGACTGGTCCCGCAGCTTGCCCAGCGAGTCGGAACGGAACAGCCGCCCCCAGGCCACCGTGCGGCCGTCTGCGGCCGGGTAGCCGCCCAGGTCACGGAAGTTGTGCAGACGCTCGAACACGATGTGTCTTCTCACCCGGCCACCTTAAAGGCTGTTCCCGTGGGGGTCAGGAGTAGCGGGTCACCAGTCCCCGCCTGCGGAAGGAGCGCATCATCCGGCTCAGCGCGAACAGGCTGAGCAGGATCAGGACCAGGGTCCCGCCGGTGGCGATGCCCAGTTCCCGCCAGGGCATCGGCCCGCCGCTCGTCAGCGCGCGCCCGGCGGCGAACACGTGGGTGGTGGGCAGGAGCTGGGCGAGCGGGCGCAGTGCGGCCGGCAGGGTGGAGATCGGGTAGAAGACGCCCGACAGCGGCATCACGACCGAGAGCGCGCCCCAGACCAGGGCCTCGGCGCCGCTGCCGTACCGCAGTACCAGGCCCACCACCAGCAGGGCCACCGACCAGCCGCAGGCGAGCAGCAGGGCGGCCACCGGGATGAGTCCCAGGCCCAGGTCGGTGACGTCGAAGGCGTACGCGGTGAGGGCGAGCGCGGCGACCGCGACGGTGCTCACCGCGGTCCGCAGGAGGGCGAAGAGGCCGACGCCCGCGAGGTACTCCCACTCCCGCATGGGGGTGGCCAGCAGCCCGAGGATGTTGCGGGACCAGGTCTCCTCCAGGAATCCGGTGGCGAGCGAGATCTGGGTCTGGTGGACCAGGTGCCACAGGACGGTTCCGCTGAGCAGGTACACGGTCACCGTGGTCGCGACGCCGGGGTCGTTGCCGGCGGCCTGGGCCGCGAACAGGCCGATGGAGCCGTAGAGCAGGGTGTCGACGAGCGGCCAGACCAGTACGTCGAAGAAGCGGTGCGGGCTGCGCTTGAGGACCAGCCAGTGGCGCCGGGCGACGGCGCGCACCCGGTGGACGGAGGCGACGGCCGGGGAGCGCAGCGCGGGAGCGCGGGGGTGCTCGGTGACCGGAGGGGGGGCAGAGATCATCGTACGGACGCCTTTTCACGGTCGCGTTCTTCGGCCAGGTGCAGGAAGACGCCTTCCAGGTCGGCCCGGCCGAAGCGGTGCGCCACCTCGGCGGGCGTCCCGTCGGCGGCGATCCGGCCGGCGTGCAGGAACATCACGCGTTCGCAGAGCCGCTCCACCTCCACCATGTCGTGGCTGGTGACCAGCAGGGCGGTGCCCTGTTCCGCGGAGAGGGCGAGCAGCGCCGTGCGCACGCGCAGGGCGATGTCGGGGTCGAGCGAGGCGGTGGGCTCGTCCAGGATCATCAGGCGGGGCTCGTGCAGGGCCGCCTTGGCGATGCCGACCAGGGTGCGCTGGCCGCTGGAGAGTTCGGTGCCGATGGCGACGGCCAGGTGATCGATGCCGAACCGGGTCAGGACGCGTTCCACGGCGGCGCCGGGGGCGCGCAGCCCGTACAGGTCGGCGTAGAGCCGCAGGTACTCGCGGACCCGGACCCGGTCGGGCAGCGGGAGGTAGCCGGCGACGAAGCCGACGCCCTGCATGGCCTGGGCCCGGCCGCGGTGCAGGGGCCGGCCGAGGATCTCGATGTGGCCGCCGTCCGGTTCGACGGCGCCGAGGCACATCAGGAGGGTGGTGGTCTTGCCCGCGCCGTTCGGTCCGAGCAGTCCCAGCCGTTCACCGGCGTGGAGGGTGAAGTCGACGCCGTCCACGGCCCGTCCGCGCCGGTACTCCTTGACCAGGCCGCGCGCGGTCAGGACGACGGGGCGGGTGTCCTCGGCGGGCACGGCCGCGGCGGGTCCTGCGGGTCCTGCGGGTTCCGCGGGGGTCAGCACGGCGTGTCCAGGGGGGACAGTGACCAGATCAGCTCGGCCCGCAGCGGTCCGGTACGGGCGAGGAACGTCCCGTGGTCGGGGGCGAGGGGGGCGAGCTGGGAGGCGTAGCACAGGACGGCCTCGCGCTTCGCCTCCCACTGGTCGTCGGTCAGGACCAGTGCGTGGCGGACGGTGGTGCGGTGGCCCGTCAGCAGTTCCTGGTAGGCGAGGCCGCACATCGGGCTCTTGGCCAGGGCCTCGCTCGCCTTGTCGCTGCCCCACTCGGGCAGGTGTCCGGTGTAGGGGAGGTCGGCGTAGACCCAGGGTGCGGGGGCGCCGTGGGCGGCGAGGACCCGCATGGCGCGCAGCCGTACGGCTTCGTGGTCGGGCTGGTTGCTGCCGAGCGGGGCGAGCACGCGGGTGCCGGGGGCGAGGGAGCGCAGGAGGGCGTCCAGTTCGGTGGGTTCGCCGCCGTCGCCGTAGGGGCCGTCGGGGTGGCCGAGGACCACTTGTTCGACGCCGAGGCGTTCGCAGGCGCGGGCGTCCTCGGCGCGGCGGGCCCGGTGGGCCTCTGCGGCGGAGGAGAAGCCGCAGGTGCTGTCCCACCAGGAGACCGGGGCGTCCGGGGTGGGGGCGCCGCCGTAGACGGTGACGACCGCGACCGGTCCGGGCAGTGCGGGCAGCAGCCCGGCGAGGGAGAGGGCGGCGTCGTCGAAGTGGGGTGAGAGGACGACGGTCCGCCAGGAGAGCGGGTCGGGCACGGGCATGAGTACCTCCGGATGGGTACGGGGGGCGAAGAGGTCGGGGGGCAGGGCGTGCGGGCCGGAAGGGCTTTCGCGCGCGTCCTACGGGGTGGGCCGGGCGGGGCCGGGCCAGAGGATCTGCGGGTCCAGTGCGGCGAAGGCGGCGTCCCATTCCTGGTCGTCGCCCTGCCAGCGGCCGGGGAGTTCGGCGACCGTGCCCCAGCTGACGCCGGGCGGGAGGGCGGAGGTGTCCGCGGGGGGTGTGCGGCGCAGCCAGAGCAGGGCGAACCGGTGGCCCGGGTAGCGGACCCGGAGCAGGTCGTGCAGCCGTTTCAGGTCGACGGCTTCCAGCTCGTCGAAGGCGTCGTGGTGGATGTAGAGGACCCGGGAGCGGGAGGCGGTCAGGTCCCTCCAGCGGCCGGCGAGGTGGTCGAACTTCGCCCGGACCAAGGAGAGCTGGCCGGAGATGACCTCGGCGGTCAGGGGGCCGTCGTCGGGGGCGTGGAAGTCGTGGAAGAAGCGGATGCGCGAACCGTTGTCGAGTGCGCAGGCGCCGTTGCTGAAGGGCTGGGTCAGGCCGGGGCGCAGGACGTCGCGGAAGTCGGTCCCGATGGTTTCGAGCACGGAGGCGAAGTCGAGGTCGAGCCAGTCGAAGAAGTGCGCGCGGTCGTCCCCCGTGATCCGTCGGATCTGGTAGGTCGATTCGCAGTGGTATCCGAGGCCGACGCAGACGTCGTGCACGTGGTCCTCCGTGGGGGAAGGGCGGGTGGGCGGTGTGGGGGCGCGGGGGTGCGTCCGGTCCCGGCGCCGGTGGCTGTTCCGGTGCCGGGAGCGGGGGGGGCTCGTCAGTCCCGCAGTGGGTCGGTGCGGGTGCGGCCGGTGAGGCGTTCGGCCGCGGCCACCGCGTTGGCCAGGCCGGCGCCCCGGGTGAGGAGCAGCCGGGTGTCCGTCCCGGAGGTCTGCGCTCCGAGGCCCATCTCGACGGTGACCAGGTCGGGTCTGCGCCGGCGCAGGCTGCGCAGGGCGGCGCTCTGCCAGGGGTCGAGCCCGGCGTCGCGGACCACGACGGCCACGGGGCCGGTGGCGGGGAGCGGGATGTCCTGCGGGTCGGTGCCGTGTTCGACGTCGGTGGAGGAGGCCAGGGCGCCGAGCAGTTCCAGGGCCGGTTCCAGTCCCCAGGGGGCCGTTCCGACGGCCATGTTGGTGGAGCCGACGAGGCGTACGGTGTGCACCGGCCCCTCGGCCGTGACGAGCGGCGGACCGGTCGTGGTCAGGGCGCGCCGGGCGGCGTCGAGGCCGATCCCGGAACCGGTCGCGGGGCTCCGGTCCCGGCGGGCGGCCTCCGCGGGCGCCGCCCAGGCCCGCAGTGCGGCGACCCTGGCCGCCGCTTCCTCCAGCCGGTCCAGGGAGAGGGTGCCCTCGCGCAGGGCGTCCTCCACCGCCCGGTGGACCTCGGGGAGGATCTTCTCCCCGTCGGTGGCGCCGAGCAGGACGAGGTCGACGCCGGCCGCCCAGGCGAGCACGGCGGCGCCGCCGAAGCCCCAGCGGTCGAGGATGGGGGCCATCTCCAGCGCGTCGCTGATCACCACGCCCTCGTAGCCGAGTTCCTCGCGCAGCAGCCCGGTCACGACGCGGTGGCTGAGGGTCGCGGGGAGTTCCGCGAGGTGGGGCAGGCGGATGTGGCCGGTCATCACGGCCTTGGCGCCCGCGGCGATGCCCCCGGCGAAGGGGGGCAGGTCCAGGACGCGCAGGGCGTCGAGGTCGCGGTGGATGTCGGGCAGCGCCGTGTGCGAGTCGGTGCCGGTGTCGCCGTGTCCGGGGAAGTGCTTCAGGGTGGCGGCGACACCGCGCTCCTGGAGGCCCCGTACGAACGCCTGGGTGTGGCGGGCGACGAGGCCGGGTCCGGCGCCGAAGGAGCGTACGCCGATGATCGGGTTGTTCGGCCGGGAGTTGACGTCGGCGCAGGGGCCGAGGCAGAGGTTGATGCCCGCCTCGCGCAGGTCCGAGCCGATGGCCAGGGCGACCTGCCGGGTGAGTTCGGGGTCGTCGACGGTGCCGAGGGCGTGGTTGCCGGGGTAGACGCTGCCGCGGTGGTAGTCGAGCCGGGTGACGTCGCCCCCTTCCTCGTCCAGGGCGATCAGGGCGTCGGGGCGTACCGCGCGGAGCGGGTCCACGATGTCCTCGCGCAGCGGGCCTCCCGAGGAGAGGAGGTTGGTGCCGAAGAGGCCGACTCCGGCGATTCCCTCGTCCAGGGCGCGCAGTACCCAGTCGGGCGGGACCCGGCCGTCGTACGCGGGCATCAGGCAGGCGTTGACCAGGGTTGAGACAGTGCTCACAGACGTTCAACCTTCGGGAACGGGGCAGAGGCAAGGAGGGGACGACGCGGCCGGCGCGGCCGGGTCGTCGGGGCGTGGGGGCGTCGCCACGGGTGGGGGCGCGGGGTGCGGCGCGGGCCCGCGCGTCGCGGGTGGGGGCGCCGGCCGCGCCGGCCCGGTGAGGGGCGGGGACGCCGACACGGGGGGGGCGTGCGGCGGGGCGGGGTCCTGCGGAGGCGGGGTGTCCCGGGGTGGGGGGTGTCCCGGGGTGGGGTTCAGGCCGGGGGGCGGTCCGGGCGGGGTTCAGGCCGGGGGGCGGTCCGGGCCGGGGGGCGCGCCGGGGGTGGCGGGCCGGTTCAGCGGGTGGTGCGGCGCAGCAGGACGCCGACGCTTCCGCGCTTGCTGAGGTAGGCGCGGCCACCGCAGACCGTTTCCAGGACGGGGAGGACCAGGTGGGTCCGGTCGGCCGGTTCCCAGCCGGGCGTGGCTTCGAGCCAGGGGTCGAGCCGGGAGGCGATCGCGTCGGGCTCCAGGGCGACGAAGACCCGGTCGGTGGGCAGGGTGTCGAGCAGGTCGAGGTCCTGGCCGTAGTAGAGCATCTCGATCAGGAGGTAGGCGGGGCCGGGCAGGTGGGGCCGGGCGGCGAGTTCCTCCAGGCCGTCGGGGTGGACGCGGACGGTGTCGCCGACGCGTTCGGCCAGCCGCCCGCGGAAGAGGGGATTGGGTTCGGTGGCCTCCACGGTGAAGCCCTTGCCGGTGAGGCGGGTGGTGAGCGCGCCCTCGCAGGCGCCGACCTCGATCAGCGGGCCGTCGTCGGGGTCGCAGCGGTCGGCGATCCACGCGGTGGTGGCGTCCAGCCGTTCGTCCTCGTAGGGGGAGCTCGCGAACTCCCAGGGGTCGTCCACGGAGGCGGCCTCGTCGCCGAGGCTGGCCAGGAGGGCGAAGAGCCGGTCCCGTTCGTCGGCCTCCGCGGTGAAGAACCGTTCGGTCGCCGGGACCCGTGCGGTGTAGAGCACCTGGTCCGGGGAGGTGGTGTGCAGCAGGTGGCCGCAGTGCCGGTTGACGAAGCCGAGTTTGGCGGCGGTGCGGGCGCGGTCCAGCGGCCGGTCCAGGTCACTGATGAACTGGAGGAAGGGCGAGTAGCCCACGGCGTGCCGGACGGTCAGGCCTTCCCCGGCGAGGGCGGCGTCCCGGCCGAGCACTCCCCGGCTGCGGCGGTTGTCGGCGGGCGAGTGGGTCCACAGCCGTGCCTGTCGTCCGGTCGTCGACCGCGCGACGAGGGCGGCCAGGGCCTCCGGTCCGGGTGAGGCGGCCGAGTCGTCGACCGGGCGTACGTGCCGGGCGAGGACGGCGAGCCGCTCGGTGAGCGTGCCGTCCGCCGGGAGCACCACGCGTTGCGAGGTGTCGCCGCAGATCACATGGGTTTCGGTGCCCTGCGGGTCGGTGAGTACGGAGAGGAAGTCGAGGACGGCGTCCTCGGCTCTGAGCACCACCACGATATCGATCACAGACGGGTCCCCCATCAGCGGATTTGACAGAAAGTTGACAGAAAATTGCCAGGAATTGGCATCGGCCCGCAGCTGGTGAGCACGAGTTATGTAAAGAACCCTAACCATCTCCGAGTCACGTGGTCCAGACCAATTTCACGCCGATCGACCCCTCCTGACATGCGGTCAACAAGCCCGTCGCGGGGGTCGCGGGAGGACTGCGCGCAGGGGTTCGGCACACCGTGCGGAGCGCCTCGGCGCACCCGGCCCCGCGATCACCCCGAAGTCGGCCACGACCCTCCTGCGACATGGGGAGTGCAGGATTCGCGCCGCGTCCGCGCACCCCCGGGCGGCCCGTGCCGCCGGTCACCGGCGGACAGGGCTCGGCGCGGGTCTCGTGTCACCACCGGACGGGCCGACGGAGCCGCCCGATCTCCACCCCGGAGCGATTGTTTTCAGCCATTCGTGGCCCTGTCGGCCCGGCCGACGGCGCGTCGTCCCGCCGTGGCCGGTCGGCACGGCGCCGGCACCGGCCGGGGTGGGTGTTCCCGCCCCCCGCAGACCTGTCTCCGCGCCGCCGGGGGGCCGCGGCGCGGGGCGCCTACCGTCCCGTCAGCGTCGCCAGCACGGCTCGCGCCGCGCTCTCGCCCTCCTCGTACGCGTGGGCCCTCGCCTCCCGGATGGCGTCGCCGAGCTGGCGCACCGCCTCGTCCTCGCGGCCCGTCGCGGCGAGCGCCTCGCCGTACAGCGTGCGCAGCGCCACGCGCCGGGGGGCCGCGAGGGGCGGGGCGGCCAGGGCCAGGCCGCGGGCGGCGTGGCCGACGGCCGCGGCGGGAGAGCCGATGGAGAGGAGGTGCTGGGTGAGGTGCTGGTGGGCGAGGCTGACCGTCTCGGTGGCACCCGCCCGTTCCGCCAGGGCGAGGGCCCCGAGCAGCAGCTCCCGGGGCCGTTCCCGTTCCCCGCGCCGCATGAGGGCGACGGCCAGGTTGATCCGGGCGATCGCCTCCCCGGCCGTGTCCCCCGCCAGGGCGGCGAGCCCGGGGGCGCACTCCAGCTGGACGAGGGCCTCCTCGGGCCGGCCCTCCTCGGCCAGCACCCAGCCCAGCAGGGCCCGCACCCGCGACTGGGCGCGGACGTCGCCGTCGAGTTCGGCGGAGGCCAGGCCCTGTTCGAGCAGCGGTACCCAGCCGTCACGGACCTGCCACACGATCAGGGGCCACTGGAGCAGGACCAGCCGCCACGCGCGGTCGTGCAGGGCGGCGGCGACGGCCGCCTCGACGGCGCCGCGCAGCGTGTCCCGTTCGGCGGAGAACCAGGCCAGCGCGCTCGTACGGCCGGTGAACGTCCGGATGGCGGCGGCGGGCCGGGCCCCGGGGGGCAGCTCGCAGCAGGGCTCGCTGCCGGGCTCCGCGGCGGCGTCGGCGGCGTGGAGGGTGTGCAGCCAGTGGTCGAGCAGCCGCAGCAGCCCCTCGGGGTCGTGCCCCGGGGACAGGCTCCGGGCGTAGAGCCGCACCAGGTCGTGCAGGACGTAGGAGTGCGGGCCCACCTCGACGACGAGCTGGGCGGCGGCCAGCTGGTCCAGGGCCCCGGCCGCCTGGCCGGGCGGGCAGCCGGCGAGCGCGGCGGCCGTGCAGATGTCGAGGGTGGCCCCGGTGTGCGGCCCCAGCCGGTGGAACATCCGCCGGGCCGGTTCCGGCAGGTGCTGCACGGTGAGGCCGAGGGCGGCGGCGACACCGGTGTTGCCGATGTTCAGCAGGTCCAGCCTGGTGTGTTCGTCGGCGAGTTCACCGGCGAAGGCGGCCAGGCCGTGGTGCGGGCGGGTGGCGAGCCGGGCGGCGGCCACCCGCAGGGCGAGGGGCAGCCCGTCGCAGAGACCGGCGAGGCGCGCGGCGGCCTCCGGCTCGGCCTCGACCGCTTCGGAACCCAGGACGGCGGCGAGCAGCGCGGTGGACTGCGCGGTGGGCAGTCCGGCGACCGCGACGGGGCGGGCCGCGTCGGAGGCCACGAGTTCGGCGAGCCGGCTGCGGCTGGTGACGAGGGTGACGCAGTCCTCCCCGCCGGGCAGCAGGTGGCGGATCTGCTCGGCGTCCCGGGCGTTGTCCAGCAGGACCAGCATCCTGCGGCCGGAGGTCAGCTCGCGGTAGCGGGCGCCCAGGGCCTCGGCCGAGCCCGGCATCCGTCCCGTCGGGACGCCGAGCGCGAGGAGGAACTCGCGCAGGACGGCGGTGGTGTCGCGCGCCGGGATGGGGCTGTAGCCGTGGAGGTCGGCGAAGAGCCGGCCGTCGGGGAAGTCCTCCCGGTGCCGGTGGGCCCAGTGCACCGCGAGGGCGGTCTTTCCCACCCCCGCGCTGCCCGTGACCATGGCGATCGGGGCGGGGGTGCCCGCCGTGGCCCGGTCGAGCGCCGCCAGTTCGCTCTGGCGTCCCGTGAACCCCCGGGGCCGGCACGGCAGCAGCTGCGGGGCGGCCGGGCACGGGTCCGGCCCGGCGGACGCGGGCTCGGGCGCCCGGCGCGCTCCCCGGGGCCCGGCGGCCACCGGGGCGGACGCGGGCCGGCGGGCGTCGGCCCGCAGGAGCGTGGTGTACGCGTCGGCGAGCACGGCTCCGGGGTCGACGCCGAGCTGGTCGGCGAGCAGCCGTCGGGTGCGGTGGAACCAGTCCAGCGCGTCCGACTGGCGGCCCGCCCTGCCCAGGGCCAGCATCAGCGCCGCCACCAACGGCTCCCGCAAGGGGTTCGCGACGGCCTCGGCGCGCAGGACGGCCGCCGCCGCGCCGTGCTCGCCGAGCCGGCCGTGGGCGGCGGCCAGCTCCTCCACGGTGGTCAGCCGCAGCTCGTCCAGCGTGTGCGCGGCCGTCTCCAGCGGGGGGTTGCGCAGGGTCCCGGTGAGCGCGGGCCCCTGCCACAGCGCGAGCGCCTCCCGCAGGGCCGCCGCGGTCCGGGCCGGTTCGCGCTGCTGACGGGCGGTGCGCAGCAGCGCCTCGAAGCGGTGCGCGTCCAGCAGCGCCTCGGGGAGCCGCAGCGCGTACGCCTGCCCCTGGGTGACGAGTTCGACGCCGTGGGCCGGTGCCCCGTGTTCGGCGAACAGCGCGCGCAGCCGGGAGACGTGGCCCTGCAGCACGGTCCGGGAGTGCCGGGGCGGTTCCTCGCCCCACAGCGCCTCGGTCAGCCGCTCGACGGCGACGGCCGCGTTGGGGCGCAGCAGCAGCATGGCCAGCAGGCTGCGGCGCTTGGCGGAACCGAGCGGGAGGGGTCTCGCGTGCTCCACCACCACGGCGACCGCGCCCAGCACACGGAAGTCCATGTGTGTTCCCCCCTGTGCGTCCACCGGCCCCGCCGATCCTACGGCCGATCCTTTTCGCGCCATGAGAGGTGTCCCGGCCAATTCGGTTAGCGGTCCGCCCCCAGCATACCGGGTGGATTCACCCCATCGAGGTGGGGTACCCGGCCCCGGCGGCCAGGTTCGGGAGGGCACCGTTAGTGGTCCGTTAGGGCACTGTTTGCCCGTGCTGGAAGTCTCCTGCCCGTGCCGGTCGGACCGGGCGGCGCCCGGTCCCCCCCTGGGCCGGGCGCGGCAACGGCCCGGCCCGGCCACGTACGTTACGACGACCGTCCGGGGTGGACCACCCCGGACCCGGGGTTTCGGCCGGCGGCCGGCGGGGGAGCCGCTGCCCGGCCGGGGCGCGAGCCCCGCGGAACCTCCCGGTCCGCCCGTACGGAACCGGCCACGGCCTCCGCCCCCCCTCCTGCGGGGCCGCCCGGTTCCGCTTCCCCCCGGGCGGGCCGGGTTCATCCCGTCGGCGCCACCGGTCGGCGGCCGAGCGGCAGGAGGTACTGCAGGGGTTGTTCCAGGTCGTCCAGGCCGAGGAGTTCGTGGGCCAGGTCGTCGTGGAAGCCGCCCAGCGGGGTGCCGGCCAGGCCCAGGGCCTGCGCCGTGAGGAGGAGGGTCTGGGCCAGATGGCCGGTCTCCAGCAGGGCCAGGCGCAGCGCGCGCAGGCCGTAGCGGCCGCGCAGCAGGCCGAGGTCCGCGTACAGGGCCAGGACCAGCGGCGCCCCGTCGACGCCGATCCGGTCCGGGTCCGTCTCCGGGCGGGACAGGTACGACGACAGGGCCTTGATCTCCGCCACCTGCGGGACCGGGCCGACGCGGTGCAGCGTCCGGCGCTCGGGCACGCAGTCGTAGGTGCCCGCCGGGACACCGGCCACGTCGAGCACCAGCAGCCGCACCCGGGCCGTGTACAGGGCGCCCGCGCTCGGGTAGGGGCGGTGGGCGGTGGTGCGGGCCGGGCCGTCCGCGAGGCGCTGCCCGGAGCGGCTGCTCCCGGAGAGGGAGTGCCACAGCAGCGCGCCCAGGGTGCCCGCGTCCAGTGGCCCCCCGAGCTCGCCGCGCAGCGAGGACCGGCCGGCCAGCACCTCGCGCAGCGGCACGTCCGGCAGCGGGTCCGCCGGCAGGGGCAGCTCCGGGCGGGCGGGCGTCGTCCCGGTCTCCGGCGCCCGGGGCGCCGGGGTCCGCAGCGCCGTGTCCTCGCCCCGGCCGATCTGGAACTTGCTCCGCTCCAGGTACTGGAGGTCGGCCGCGGTGTGGTCCGGCGGGAAGAAGCCGGGCGGCTCGTCCGTCTCCAGCAGGGTCCGGGAGGCCAGCCGGCACACCGCCCGCTCCTCGTCGGGGGTGACTCCGAGCCGGTTGAACAGCATGTGCAGCTGTGAGGCCCAGACCCAGGCCGACGTGGACGCGGACAGGCCCGGCCCGCCCGCCCCGCCCGCCGGGTCCGGTCCGGTGCCGTCCATCGCTCCGCTCCCGGCGCGCAGCCGTCCGTCGGCCTCCCGGACCTCCTGTGCCCACCGGCCGAGCCAGGGCGGCGCGGTGCCCGCCGTGAGCCGCTCCCCCAGCTCCGCCGCGCGCCGCGCGAGCCCGGCGCGCTGGGTCGCGTAGACGGAGTTGACGCGGGTGTGCACCGACGCGCCGGGCAGCAGCGGCAGTTCGGTGACCCACCGCCAGCCCGCCGCGTGCCGGCGCAGCCAGCGCGCCGCGGTGAGCCGGTCCGTGCCCAGCGCGTGGACCGTGGCGTGGGCCAGGTCCGCCGCGAGCGCCAGCCGCGCCCCGCCCCCGCCGTGCAGGTCCCGCAGGGCACCGAGCACCACCTGGGTGGAGGCGGCGAAGACCTCCTCGGCGACCGGCAGCGCCCCGGGGCCGCCGTAGCGGTCCGTCTCGGGCGCGTACGCCACGGCGCGGACCTCCCCGTGGGCCGAGGGCCACGGGCCCGCCACCGAGGGCACCTCCTTCGCGGCCCGCGCCAGCTCCTGCGGCAGCTCCGCGGCGGCCCGGGCGCTCAGGCCGCGCACCCTGATCCGTACGTGGGGGCCGTCCTCCCCGTAGCGGATGAAGAACCACCGGGCGGCCTCGCCGGACGCCACCAGGCCGTCGAGGAGCGGGGCCGCGCCCCGGAGCAGGAACGCGTCGGTGTCCTCGGTGCCCGAGTGCAGGAAGAGGTGGTGGCTGTGCCAGGTGTCGGTCGTCATGTGCGGGTCCTCGTGGTGGGTCCGTGGGCGGCGGGCGTCAGGGGAAGGGGTGCGGGTGGAGCGCCAGGTCCTCGTAGCGCAGCGGCCGGTCCGTGCGGCCCAGCCGGTGGGGCACCTCCAGCAGCCGGGGCAGGCCCCTGGTGCGGTGGTTGACGTGTCCGAAGGTCATCGGCAGCGAGCCGGGGACGACGACCTTCACGCAGTGCAGGCCGAGCCGGTCGCGCACCCCCGGCTCGCTCTGGTCGACGGCGATCACCTCCAGGCCGGACCGGTCGAGGCGCTCCACGGTCGCCCCGAGCAGGGCGCCGAGGTCGCCCACCGGGGCGGGCGCGCCCGGCCACGCCTCCTCGACCGTCGCGGACGGCCTGTCGGCGAAGAGGAACTCCAGGCGCGGGCCCGCCTCGGGGAGGGTGTTCAGCCCGACGTGGTCCTCCAGGGTCGTCACCAGCTCGGGCCGGTCCAGCATCGGCCGCAGCCGCTCCGGGTCGCGCGGGCGGCCCTCGGCGAACGAGCGCTGCGCCGACTCCAGCACGTTGGTGACGACCTCGGCGACGGCGGAGCGGACCGCCGCGCGGGGGTCGTGGTGGGCTCCCGCCGCCAGGAACATGCGCGGCGCGCCGGGGTGGGCGCCCTCGTACCGGCAGACCGCGACGACCGCCGGGATGCCGAAGTCGTTCGTCGCGTCGAGCAGGAGGAGCCGGTAGCCCACGACGGCCGCCCGGTCCGCGAGCAGGGTTGTGTCGAGGTCGTCCGGTGGCAACGTGATGCGGCGCAGGGGGGTCGCCGCGTACCAGGCCATCAGGAAGGCGTCGCGCTCCGCCACCTCGAACAGGCCGTAGAGCGTGGCCTCCTCGGGGCTGTTGCCCAGGCCGCAGCCGTTGGAGGACTCGTAGACCACGCGCGGCCGGCCGCCCCCGGGCACGTCCCAGTACGCCACGTGTTCGGGGACGGCCGTCGTCCGCCGCCGGGTGAGGGACCAGCCGTGCACCCAGTCCATCTCCAGGTCCGGTGTGTAGGGGACGGTCGGGGACGCCGGGTGTCCGTGGTGGGCGGGGTCGGGCAGGCCGAGCCGTTGCGGGTCCAGGGCCCGGTCGGGTCCCAGGGCGGCGAAGGAGGCCCGCAGGTCGGTGCGGCGCCCGGTCGGGCGCATGCCCGCGTACCGCTCGACGCCCTCGAACAGCGCGATCCGCTCGCTGTCGGTGAAGTCGCGGGCCCGGCCGTATCCGCCGTCGTCGCTCGTCCGGCCGTCCGTCATGAGCGCGGTGGTCAGGCAGAAGGCCGAGTCCTCGGAGCGCAGCAGCCGTCGTACCGGGCCGAACCGTTCGTCGTGCAGGGCCGCGCGCAACCGGTCGGCGGTGGTGCGGGGGTTGGGTTCGCGCAGGACGTACGGGTCGGGGAGCGGGCGGGGCGCCGAGGGCGGCGGGGCCGCCCCGGTCGCGGAGTCCGGCGGCAGGGGGCGGCAGAGGGCGCACCCCCCGACGGGGCGGACGCGGTGGGTGGACCAGGTGCCGCGGCCCTGGTGCACGAGGTGGACGAGGGCCGTTCCCGCCTCCTCGTCCCGCGGCGGTGGGCCGCCGCCCGCCAGCAGGTCCAGCGCGAGGGCGCCCGCCGACTCGGCGAGGGCCGGGGACGGCACCCCGGCCAGCGCCAGTTTCGGGCTCTGCCACGGGACCCGGCCGCCGGCCGTGGCCAGCCGCTGGTACTCGGCGCAGCACAGGCAGGCCGCCGCGTCCGGGCCCAGGAGCGGCCCGACCACCGCCAGCGGCCCGTCGAAGCGCACCGGGACCAGGGCCACCGGGTGGGCGCGCGCGTGCCGGGTCAGCTCCTCGGCCTCGCCCAGGGTCCAGCGGGTCAGCAGGACCACGGCGGGGCCCGCCGTGAACGCCGTCGCGGAGGCGGCGTCGAGCACGGGGACGGGCAGGTCGCCGAGGGGGCCGGGTACGGCCGGGGCCGTCGTCGGCGCGGTCGTCGGCGCGGTCGTCGGCGCGGTCATCGGGTCTCCTCGGGGGTGTGCAGGACGGTGAATCCGAAGGCCCGCAGCCGGTCGGCGAGTTCCCGGTTCCCCGGTGGCGCGGGCGGCCCGGCGGGGAGGGCCGCTCCCGTCAGGCGGCCCAGCGCCGCCTGGAGGGCTTCCTCGCGTCCGGCGGTGTCCGCCAGCCAGCGGCCGGTCCAGCCGTGGTCCTCCCAGGCGGCCGTGCGCGCCCCCGCGGAGGCCAGCGGGGCGACCGCGCCGCCCGAGGGCCGGACGGGGCCCGCGGCCGGGCCCGGGGCGCACACGGCGGCGACGGCGGCGAGCGCGGCGAACGCCGCCGCGTCACCCGGGGTCGCCTCGACGGCCTCGCCCAGCGGCGAGGGCTCCGGGGGGCCGCCGCCGTCCGCGCCGGGTGCGGTCCGGTGGACGAGGGCGTGGTACGCCTCCTCGCCCGGGGCCGCCCGGTACACCTCCAGGCGGGCGGGCACGGCCAGGCGGACCGTCAGCGTCGTCCACCAGTGGCGGAGCTGCGGATGCCCGGACCAGTGGTCCGCCGCCACGGGCGGCTGCCCGGCCCGCGGGCCGGGGCGGCGGGCCGCGGCCTCGCGCAGGGCGCGGCCCCGGGCGTGCCCCGGGTCGGCGCCGACGGTGGACCCCGGTGCGTCCAGGAGCAGTTCGGCCGTCCGGCAGAACACCTCCAGCCGTGCCAGGTCCAGCCGGGGCGCACCGCCGGTCAGGCGCCCGCCGGGGTGGGCGGCGGGCAGCTCGCAGGTGGCGAGCGGTACGGGCAGTTGCCGCAGCTCCCCCGGGAGCGGCTCGGGCAGCGCCCCGCACCGCGCGTCGCCGAGGGCCGCCACCCGTCGCAGCGCTTCGCCCAGCGTGGCCGCGGGGGCGAGGTCGGCCCGCCGGTCGGTGTCGAGGCGGCCGGGGCCGAGCCAGGTGCGGTAGTCGGCCCGGAGCGGGCGGGCGTCCGCGAGGAGCACCGCGGGGAGGCCGGGGAGCAGCCGCCCGTCGTCCCCTTCGTCCGCCGGGTCGGGCAGTCCGGCGGCCGTGCACAGCAGCCGGTGCGCGGCGGCGCCCGCGAGCAGCGGCACGAACGCCCCGGGGGGCGCGGGCTCCGGGGGCCCCGCAGACCCCGTGGGCTCCGGGGCGGGGGCGAGGCGTTCCTCCAGGGCCGCCGCGTCGGACCGGAGCTGGTCCGGGCCGCCCGGGGCGGTGACGTAACCGGTCCCGCCGCGCAGTCCGGCCACGATCCCCCGGCCCGCCCCGGCGCCGCCGTGGGCGTACAGGAGGACCCGGCCCTCGGGCAGGGCCGGATCGGCGGTGTACGTGACGGGCACCCCGCCCCGCTCCAGTGCCCGTCCGGCGGCCCCGGCCAGGGGTGCGCCGGGGTCGGCGGCCACCACCTCGGCCCGTACCGCGGCGAGCGAGGCCGCGGCGGCGGCGGGTTGCGCGGCCGTCACGCCGATCCACCGGGCGGCCGGGCCGGAGGCGGGCGGGCGGGCGTGGTCCGGGGCCTCGCCGGAGCCGGTGGGCCCTCCGGCGGGTCCGGCGGGTCCGGCCACGAGCAGGTCGTGCGCGTCCAGTTGCCCGAGGAGGGTGTCCACCGCCGCGCGCAGGGACGAGCCGGGCTCCAGGCCGTCCAGGAGCTCTTCGAGGCCGCCGTCGGACAGGGGTCCCTCCAGCCGGCGCCACAGGGTGGGCAGCCCGGTGCCGCCCTCCAGGGTGACGTTCCCGCGCCGGCCGCGCAGGTGGAGGCCGTTGCGCAACAGGGTGACGGCCACGCCCGGGCGCAGCCGCCGCACGGTGCGGGGCCCGGCGGGGGTGGCGTGGGTGGGGGTGGTGCCGTCGGGGGTCATGCCCGTGCCTCCACCGCGTCGACGGCCGCGCCGAGCTCCGTGCGCCAGTCGGAGCCCGTCAGACCGGGTACCGCGCGGACGACCAGGTGCGCGGCCAGGTACCGCTCCAGCGGGCGGATGTCGCAGATGGCGAAGAGCCGGTACAGGGCGTTGGTGCAGGCCCGGTACACCAGGTAGTCGGGGCGGGTCCACATCGTCCCCCGCGGGTCGGAGCGGCTCAGCAGCCGGTGGAACTCGCTGTAGCGGGTACGGGTCTGCGGGTTCCAGCGTTCCGCCGCCGCGGCGTCCCCGGTGGCGGCGGCCCGCGCCCGGTACTCCAGCGGGGCGCCGTGCAGGTCCGCGCCCGCGTCGTACCTGCTCCGCGCGAGCTGCCAGGCGTCCGCGGAGAAGGCCGCCCAGGACTGCTCCCAGCCCTGGGCGCCGCCGCCGGCGATCCGTCCGACGAGGGCGGTCACCACCTCGCCGGTGCGCTCGCCGTGGCGTTCGAAGCTGTCCCGCAGCCGCCCGTCCGGATCGTCGTGGAGGAGGAAGTCCTCCAGGTGGGAGACGTACGAGTAGTGGCCGCCCGCCAGACCGCCGGGGTGGGCTCCGGCGTGCGCGGCGAGCGCGGCGACCGCGAGCTGGAGCCGGGCCGGGGCGGTGTCGCCGTGCTCCGCGAGGAACCCGGCGCCGGCCCGCAGCGCGTCGAGCCCGGCCCGCAGCAGCTCCTCGCGCAGGGCGGCGCCCTCCTCGCCGAGGAGGGCGCGGAGCGAGGAGCGGTCGACGGCCTCGATCCGGACCGTGTTGTCGGGCACGATCGGCCCGTAGGGCGGGGCGACGAGTTCGGCGCGCCCGGTCTCGGCGGCCCGCTCCAGCAGCTGGGCCTCGGTGAGGTCTCCGTGCGAGGGGTGGGCGCGCAGCCACTCGCGCGTCCGGGCGGCGGCGGCCCCGGCGGCGGCTTCCACCCGCGCGGCCGGGCCCTGGATGCGCAGCCGCAGGTGGGGGCCGTGCAGCCAGTGCCGTTCGACGTGGGCGGCCAGGCCCTGCGCCGCGAGGGAGCCCGCGAGCGGCAGCATCACCTCGCGCAGCAACGGGGCCTTGACCGGATGGTGGTGGTAGGCGACCACGTCACGGGCGCCGAGGTCGTCGCCGGTGTTGCTGGTGTTGCTGGTGTCGGGGTGCACGGGCGGTACGTTCCCTTCCTCCGTCGTGTCCTCTGTCGTGTGCGGGCGGGTCATCGTGGCCGTCCGGCCCGGTAGACCTCCAGGACGAGTTCGACCGCGCGGGCCGGGGCGGCCCGGCCGCCGGGCGCGGGCAGGGACTCCTCCAGGACCGCGCCGTCGCCGTGGCGGGAGAGCCACTTGGCCAGGCAGCGCAGGTGCAGCGCGTTGCCGAGGTCCACGAACTGCGGTTTGGGGCGGCTCAGCCGGCTCAGGAAGTCGTCGGCGGCGCGCCCGGTGAGGGTGGGCGCGACCGGGTATAGGAAGAGCTGCTCGGGCAGGTCCAGCAGCGCCCGCCAGCGGGCCACCGCCTCCGCCGGTACCGGGGCGGCGGCGAGGTCGGCGCGCAGCTCCCGCACCACCCCGGGCGGCAGTCGCCAGCGGCGGCGCTGGAGCACCACGTGGCGGTGGCGCAGCAGGGGGCTGCGGGTGACCGTGCCGCCCGGGGCGGGGAGGGCGTGGCGGGGGACGAGCGCCCCCAGCTCGACCACCCCGTGGGGCTGGTCGCACAGGTGGGCCGCGATGCGGCGCGGCAGCAGGACGGGGGCGAGGAAGCCCGGGTAGAGGACGTCGAGGAGTTCGCCGGTGGTCCGCAGCCGCAGCCGTACCTGGTCGGTGGCCTCGTCGTGGACGAGTTCCAGGCCGTCCTCGCCGATCGACGCCCAGCGGCGGTCGGGGCCGATCTCGTCGGGGACCAGCAGGGGGTGCAGGTTGGCGTTGAACCCGCCGACGGGCCGGATCTGCGCGGCGCGCGCGCCGGGCCCCAGCCCGCGCCGGATCTGCCGGGACACCTCGGCGGTGGCGCGCGGGTCCAGGGAGTCCAGGAACCGGCTGGTGAACCGGCCCCACCCGCTGTACACGTGGTTGACGCAGAGCCGTCCCCGGTCGGGGTCCCGCTGGAGGAAGTACGCGTAGCTGAGCGGCCGTTCGACGGCCCAGCGCGGCAGCCGTTCGCCGAGGGTCTTGAGGAGGTCGGGCTCCAGGACGATCTCGTCGGCGTCGGCCGGGGCCGTGGCCGTGGCGGCCCGGACGCTTTCGGTGACCTCCACGCGCAGGGCCGAGAGCGCGTCGGCGCCGGTGGGGAAGGCGTTCCGGTCCGCGGGGTCCAGGAGCGCGATCCGTCCGGCGCCCTCCCAGGCCCCGGCGATCTCGGGCCCGAACTCCCACGGGTGGGGACAGTGGCCGCCGGGTCCGTACCGTTCGACGAAGCGGTCGCGGACGATCCGGCGGAAGAGGTGGCCGAGGTCGAAGAGTTCGGCCAGCGCGGTGACCTCGCCGAGCGCCTCGTGGTCGGCGCCGTCGAGGAAACCGCCGAGCTCCAGCGGGCGCGGGGCGACGACATCCTCGGAGAGCGCGTTGAGCGGGGCGGAGACGGTGGGGACGGGGCGTCCCGCGTCGGCCAGTTCCGCGGCCCAGCGCTGCGAGAGGCCGGCGAGCAGGGCGGGGCGCCGGGCGGCGGGCGCGGTGGCGAACTCCGCGGTCGTCCGGCCGATGGCGTCGATGCGGTCCGCGCGCGCCGCGTCCTCGGAGGAGGCGGGGGCGGGGGCGGGGGCTCCGGGGTGGGCGGCGGCGAGTTCCCGCAGCCAGGCCGCGACGCGTCCCACCGGGTCGGCCTCCTCCGGCGGGAACGGGTCCCCCGGCACCAGCAGGCCCGCCTGTCCGAGGCGGTCGAGGAAGGTGACGGCGGCGGTGCGGCCGTCACCGCCCGCCCCGGTCAGGGCCGAGGCCAGCAGGTCGGTCAGTTCGCCGAGCGCCCTGGGGGTCGTGGCGTACTCGGTGACCAGGCGCAGCGGGCCGCCGAAGGTCAGTTCCGCCTCGTCCTCGCCGGAGACGAGGTAGCGGCCCCCGGCGAAGCTGGTCCGGTCACGGGAGTACGTCGCCCGCCCGTCGGTGACGCGGGCGGTGCTGGTGATGCGGTGGGGCAGCGCGGCCCGGCGGTGCGGGGCGTCCAGGAGGGCGAGGGTGAGGGCGGTCGTCAGGGTGCGGTTGGCCTTCACGACCGCGCGCAGGGGGCCTTCGAACAGGGGCGTGGCGCCCCAGGACGGGACGGGGCGGGCCGGGGTGCCGGGCAGCGGCCCCCAGCCCACGGCGGCGAACCAGGACAGCGGGCTGGTCTTGGTGCTGGCCCGCAGCGCGTAGCGCAGCACGGTGGGTTCTTCCTTGCGCGCCCTGCGGTCGGCCGCGCCGGTGCCCGCCCGCTCCACGGCCCGGAGCAGGTCGGTGCTGGTGAGGGCGACGGCCTTGCCGAGGGCCGGTTCGCGGCACAGGGCGGCCAGGTCGGCGCGTTCGGCGGCCAGGGCCCGTCCGGCGGCGTCTTCGAGTCCGGTGAGGAGTGCGGCCCGGCGCGCGCGGAGTTCGGTCCAGGTGGCGAGCAGGGGCACCCGGTCCGGCAGGTCGCCGAGGCGTGCCAGCAGGGCGGGGCGGGGTTCGCGTCCGTTGTGCAGGGCGCGGCGCAGGGGGAGGACGACGTCGCGGTGGAACTCCGCCGGGTGGCCGTCGCGGCTGTCGTGCAGGCCGTCGCAGAGGGGGGCGGTGGTCCGTAGCAGCCGGGTGTCGAGCTGGTGCAGGCGGGCGAGCAGGGCGCGGAACTCCGCGGCGGCCGGCCGCTGGGCCGGCTGGGAGAGCACGGTGGCGCGGGCCAGCGCGTACGGCGCGGACCGTACCCGGTAGCCGTCGGCGCCGTCGGCCGTGCGCTGCGGCTGCGGCTGCGGCTGCGGCTGCGGCTGCGGCTGCGGCTGCGGCTGCGGCTGCGGCATGGTGGTCCCCGTCCTGTCGGTGAGGGCGCGCGGGTCTCCCGCCGCACACGAGGTGCGGCGGGAGGTTCCCGCCGTGCGGGTGGTGGGGCTACTGGACCGGGATGTCCGGGTGCGTCGGCTGCTGGGCACACGAGGACGAGCCCTGGCAGGAGCAGGAGCCGTGGGAGGCTCCGCCTTCGGGCAGTGCGGCCGTGTCACGCATCGAGGTCACGGTGAGGTCGCCGAGGTCGAGTTCGT
This sequence comes from Streptomyces sp. NPDC051567, assembly GCF_044454165.1. Classification (NCBI taxonomy): domain Bacteria; kingdom Bacillati; phylum Actinomycetota; class Actinomycetes; order Kitasatosporales; family Streptomycetaceae; genus Streptomyces; species Streptomyces sp. NPDC051567. The sequence continues at coordinate 223,472 of NZ_JBITDK010000004.1, forward strand.
CGATCGCGAAGATCGAGGTGTCGGTGGTGGGGTTCATGGTCGTCTCCTTCGGTGAGGGGCTTGTGGCCGGAGGTGCGGGGTGTGCCCGGACGATCAGCCCGCGATCGTCTGGGGGTGATCGATCGGCGGGGCGCAGGAGGAGGAGCCCTGGCAGGAACAGGAGGCCCAGGAGGCCCCGCCCTCGGGCAGCGCCGCCGTGTCACGCATCGAGGTCACGGTGAGGTCGCTGAGATCCAGGTCCAGGTCCTGGAGGCCGAATTCGGAGGTGCGTGCCATGTCGGACATACGTGTCTCCCGGAAATGCGAAGGGAAAATCGGATGTGTAGTGGTTGAAACACGGTAGCCCTCGGGGACCCCTTTGCAGGTGCCCGGGGACGTGTTCTGTCTCAGTCCGTCAGGTCCGGGCCGGTGGGCCCGTTCACGACGGCTGACGAACGTCGATCCGGCCCTTCCCGACCCGGACTTCATCCGGGCCGGTGGTGCGACCTGTCCCCAGGATCACCGGGGAAACTGAAGAAACGCTGGAGCCGAGATCCAGTGCGCTTCGCACCTGTCGGCGGGCGTGGACGGCGGACGGAATTCACGGACAATCCGGCGGGGCGGGTGGATGCCCGGACCCGCTCCGGAGCGGGGGGCGCGAGGGGTGCGGGGGCGGACGGGTCCGTGGGCCGGGGCCTGTGTCCGCCGACCGTACGGAGCCGCCGACCGTACGGAGCCGGCGGCCGTGAGGGGCCGGTCTGCGGACCACCGGCCTCGCGGACCTGACGGGCCCGCCGCCCGCCCCTCCCCGGCACGGGGGTGTCACATGCGGTGGTGCCCGGTGGCCCGGTCGAAGAATTCCGGTAAGAGGGGGCGCTGCGGCCGAAAGGGGCGGCAGGCCGTGCGGGAATTCCGGTTCCCCGCAGGCGCGGTGGGCGGATGATCTACCGGGCCACTCCTTCTCCCCTGATCCCGCCGATGACCCACCGAATGATCATTCGCACGGAAGAGCAGAGCGAAAGGAAATTCCGCAGGCACCCGACCGGAATGCGGAATCGAATGCGGAAATAAAATACAAAGCCGGAACCGGGGCCGCGTCATTCCCGACCCGTCCGCGCAGGACTCCAAGGCGGGTCCGGGAAGGCCGTATCCGTCAACTCCCCGGCCGGTGTACGGCCCCGCCGTCGATACGCCGATGCCCCGCCCACCGGAGTGGACGGGGCAGGGCGGGCGGTGCGCCGGAGGCGGACCGCCGGGGCCGGGCTTCCGGGTCAGACCGCCGGAACCGGGTAGGTCGGGTACTCCACCCCGGACACGTGCTGGACGACACGGATGACCTGGCAGGAGTAGCCGAACTCGTTGTCGTACCAGAGGTAGAGGATCGCGTCGTCGCCCTCGACCTTGACGGCGCCCGCGTCGACGATCGAGGCGTGGCGCGAGCCGATGAAGTCGCTCGACACCGCGTCGGGGGCGGTGATGAAGTCGATCTGGCGGCGGAGCGGCGAGGCCAGCGAGACGTTGCGGAGGTAGTCGAGGACCTCTTCGCGGGTGGTCGGGCGGGCGAGCCGCAGGTTCAGGATCGCGATCGAGACGTTGGGCACCGGGACGCGGATCGAGCTGCCGGTGATCTTCGCGTCGAGGTCGGGCAGTGCCTTGGCGACGGCGGAGGCGGCGCCGGTCTCGGTGATGACCATGTTGAGCGGCGCCGAACGGCCCCGGCGGTCGGAGTCGTGGTAGTTGTCCAGCAGGTTCTGGTCGTTGGTGAACGAGTGGACGGTCTCCACGTGGCCGCGCAGGACGCCGTACTCGTCCGCCATCGCCTTGAGCGGCGGGACGATCGCGTTGGTGGTGCAGGACGCGCAGGACAGGATCTGCTCGTCGTCCTTGATCGTGTCGTGGTTGACGCCGTGGACGATGTTGGGGACGTCGCCCTTGCCCGGAGCGGTCAGGACGACCTTGGCGATGCCGGGGCGCAGGTGCTTCGAGAGGCCCTCGCGGTCGCGCCACCTGCCGGTGTTGTCGATGAGGATGGCGTCCTTGATCCCGTACTCCGTGTAGTCCACGAAGGTCGGGTCGTCGGAGTAGATCACCGTGATCTCGTTGCCATTGGCGATGATCTTGTTGTTCGCCTCGTCGACGGTGATCGTGCCCTGGAACTGGCCGTGGATGGAGTCACGGCGCAGCAGCGAGGCGCGCTTGACGATGTCCTGGCCCGCGCCCTTGCGGACGACGATGGCGCGCAGCCGCAGGCCGTTGCCGGAGCCGGCCTTCTCGATGAGCAGGCGGGCCAGGAGGCGGCCGATGCGGCCGAACCCGTAGAGGACGACGTCGCGCGACTCGCGGCGCTCGATCTTGCCGGGGCCCGTGGCCCCGGCGACGGCCCCGGCGGTGAACTCCTCCACCGAGAGGCCGCGGTCGTCGGCCTTGTACGTCGCGGCGAGCATGCCGATGTCGATCTGGGAGGGGCCGAGATCGAGAGTGGTGAGGGCCTGGAGGAACGGCAGCGTCTCGGTGACCGAGAGCTCCTCGCCGGCGATCTGCCGGGCGAACCGGTGGGTCTTGAGGATGCTGACCACCGACTTGTTCACCAAGGAGCGGCTGTGGAGCAGGACCGTGACGTCCCGTTCCCGAAGCAGCTTCCCGATGATCGGGATCATCGACTCCGCGATCTCCTCGCGGTTCTTCCAGTTGGTGAACGAGTCGTCGTTGACAGTCACAGGTTTCTCTTTCGAGCTAGGCAGCGCTCATATGCTAACCCCCTGGTGCTTTGATCATTCAAGCGGTACCACCCGGACCGGGCACCGGGATCGGCGCCCCGGTCACGCCGGGCGAGGAGATGGGTGGACATGCGGCATAAGCCCATGCCGTACGGGGTGATTCAGCCCGTTCCGCTCCCACTCCCCTCCCCTACGCCCCCTTTCCCCACGCCCCCTTCCCCCCGCCCCGTCGTGCGGACCGGGTGCGCCGGTTTCGTCACGCCCCGGCGGTACCGGCCGCCCGTGCCCGGGGGGCGCCGCGCGCGGCGAGCAGGTGCGCGACCGGATCGGCGCTGCCCGAGGCGCTCAGTTCCTGCACCAGTTCGCAGTTCCTGGCGATCCTGTCGGCGACCCACTCGCGCAGCCACGCGGACAGCTGGGCGAGCGGCAGGCCGGACGGGGCCAGCCCGGCGAGCACGCAGCCGGTCGCCGCGGCGCCGCCGACGTTGACGACCACGTCCGGCAGGACGGTGCGGCCGGACTCGCGCAGCAGCCGTCGGGCCGGTGCGGTGCAGCTCATGTTGCCGCCCTCGACCACCATCGCGGCGCGGACCTCGGGCACCGCCTCCTCGTCGACCGCGGACGCGGACGCCGCCAGCACCAGGACGTCGGCGTCGACGTGCAGCCACGCCCGCCCGGACCCGTGGACCCTGGCCGAGGCGGGCAGCCGGGTCCGGTCGATCGTGCCGTCGCCGCTGGTGAGCGCGGTGAGTTCGGCGACGGGCAGTCCGCGCTGGTCCTCGATCGTGCCCTGGACGTCGGCCACGGCCACCACCAGGTGGCCGTGGGCGGCCAGGTGCCCGGCCACCGCCCGGCCGACCGTGCCGAAGCCCTGGATCGCGATGCGCCGCGGGGTCCGCGCACCGGAGGCGCGCAGGGCGCCGAGCACCGCGACGGCCACCCCGAACCCGGTGATGTCGCCCATGCGGTCCCACAGTTCGCCCCAGCCGACGGTCAGGCGGGTCGCCCCGGCCCGGTGGGCGACGTCGTACCCGGCGGCCTCGAAGGCCACGCTCCGGTCGGCGTAGGTGGTGCCCTGGTCGCAGCCCAGGTACACCCCGCCGTGCAGGAGCGGGGCCGCGGCGCGGCCGAACGCCCGCATCACCGTGTGCCGTGGGACGGCGGCCCCCGGGCCGGGCGCGATGCCGGCTTTGGCGCCGCCGATGGGGAGGCCGACCAGGGCCAGTTTGTGGGTCATGGCCCTGGCCAGGTCGGCCAGTTCCCGCTCGGTCACCGTGGGGGTCATCCTGGTGCCCCCCATGGCCAGTCCGTCGACCATGGAGTCGACGACGACCCACCCCCGCGCTCCGGTCTCCGGCAGGTGCAGCGTGGTGGAGAGCAGGGGCCGCGTCGCCCCGGCCGCACCGTGCGGTGAGAGCGTCCGGTTCACCGCGCGCCGGTTTCCGGGGCGGTCTGCGGTCGCAGGCTCCGGGGGCGCATGTCCGTCCATACGCGTTCGATGTGCGCCAGACACTCCTCCTTCGTGCCCTGTGCGCCGGTCTCGTGCCAGCCGGCCGGCACCTCCCGGTCGGCGGACCAGATCGAGTACTGCTCCTCGTCGTTGACGACGACCTTCCACTGCTCGTGCATTTCGCCGGTCATGCCGGTACCTCCGGGTGTCGGTGTGTGGTGCGCGCTCCGCCGGGGCGGCGGGGCGGGTGGGACCGGTGTCAGGGCACCGGTGGTGATCGGGGCGCGTCCGCGGGGACCGGCGCCGTCGGTGGGCTGCCGCCGTCGCCGCGGCAGCGGTCGAAGTCGTCCAGCCATCGCGGCAGGCTGTCGGCGCGCAGCAGGCCCGTCCCGACGAGCACACCGGCGAAGCCCTCCCGCACCAGCCGGGCGGCGTCCTCGGGGCGCCGGATGCCGCTGGCGCTCACCGGACACCGGGTGCCGCCGCTCAGCAGCGCGGGCAGGAGCGCCGTGCTCCGTCCGATGTCGGCCGCGCCGCGTTCGCGGGTGGCGATGTCCTTGTTGTTCACGGCGACCACGCACTCCTCGGCGCGTGGCACCCGGCGGCCCTCCTCCTCGGTGGCCACCTCGACGAACGGGGTCAGGCCGAGCCGCAGGCCGTGGTCGACCAGGTTGCCCAGGGTGGAGCGCGGCAGCAGCGCGGCCGTGAGCAGGACGGCGGACACGCCGCTCTCGCGGGCCCGGTCCAGCTGGCTGCGGCGGGTGAGGAAGTCCTTCTGCAGCAAGGGGAGGTCGGTCGCTTCCGCGACCTCGCGCAGCAGGTCGGGGGTGCCGCCGAACCACCGCCCGGTCACCACGGAGAGGCACGGCGCTCCGGCGTCCTGGTACGCGGCGACGATGCGGGCCACCGGTCTGCCGCCGAACAGGTCGCGGCCTGCGGAGTCCTGCCGCTTGAGCTCCATGATCACCGGTCGGCGGGCGCTCAGCAGCGCCTCGGTGAACGTCGCCGTCATGGGCCCGTCCCGGTGTCGTCGGTCGCCCGCCAGCCCCGTCGTACGGCCGTGACCCGGTCGGCCCGCAGCCGTCCGCCGGGGTCCCTGGCCGCCGTGTCCACGTCGATCCCCAGGAAGAGGGGGTGGTCCGCCACGGCCCGGTAGTCGTCCCGGTTCCCGGCCGTGATTCCCCCGGCGAGCAGGAACGGCCGGGACACGCGGTCCGCGATCTCGATGACGGCCCCGCGGTCCACCGGCCGGGCGGTGCTGCCGATCCGGCCGTCCCCGGTGACCGAGTCCAGCAGGAAGACGTCCGTTCCCGCCCGCTCGTACGCCGCGATCAGGGGCCGCTCCACGCAGCCGTCCGCGCCGAGGTGCAGCACCTTGATCACGGTGAGGTCCGCGGCGTCCTTCAGCGCGCGGACCGTGCCCGGCGGCTGGTAGCCGTGCAGTTGGACCCAGCGCACCCGCGCGGCGGCCGTCGTCTCGCGCAGTGCCTTCACGTCGGCGAGGAAGGTGACGAGGACCGGCCGGAGCCGTGCCGTGCGGTGCGCGGCCCCGGCCAGCGCCGGCAGGTCACCCGCCGGCAGCTCCGCGTGTCCTCCCGGGACGCCGTGCCACAGGCCGACGAGGTCGGCTCCGGCGGCGTCGAGGAGTTCCACGTCCCCGGCCGAGGTGGCTCCGCATATCTTGACCAGCATCAGGTGTCACAGCCCCAGCATCGACGCGATGCGGTTGCGCTGGATCTCCGAGGTGCCCGAGTAGATCGGTCCGGCCACCGCGTCGCGCAGGTCCTTCTCCAGGCCGTACTCGGTCAGGTATCCGCTGCCGCCGAAGATCTGCACGGCCGCCAGGGCGGAGGAGAGGTTGTTCTCACTGGCGAGGAGTTTGCCGATGGAGATGTCCGTGGTGACGTTCTCCCCGGCCGTCAGCCGTTCCGCCGTGTCGTAGAGCCATTTCTGTGCGGTGTCCAGGCCGATCTTCATGTCCACGATCTTGTGGGAGACCGACTGGTAGGAACCGATCGGCTTGCCGAACTGGATGCGTTCCTTGGCGTGTTCGACGCAGCGGTCGAGCCGGTACCGCATCTGTCCGGTGGTGATGACGAAAGAGCACAGGATCTCCCATTTCATCACGTGGTCCATGATCAGGAATCCGGAGCCGACCCGGCCGATCACGGCGGACGCGGGAATCCTGCACTCGTCGAAATGGAGTTCGCTCAGCGGTGAGGTCCGCAGCCCCATCTTGGCGACGGGTGCCCCGACGGACAGCCCGGGGGTGTCCCGCTCCACGAGGAAGGCGGTGATGCCGAAGGGTCCGCCGTCCGGGTGGGTGCGCGCGTAGACCACGAACACGTCGGCCACCGGGCCGTTGCTGACGAAGGCCTTGCCGCCCCGCAGCACGAACGCGTCGCCCTCGCGGGTCGCCGTCGTCCGCATGGCCAGTGCGTCGGAGCCGCTCTCGGTCTCGCTGATCGCGTGCGCCCCGATCGTCGCGCCCGAACAGATCCCCGGCAGGTAGCGCTCCTTGAGCGCCTGCGACCCGAACCGTTGCAGGGGAACGCCGCAGCTGACCATGTGGGTGGCGACCGAGAAGTTCAGTCCGCCGTCACGGCAGCCCGCGCCGAGTTCTTCGAGCACGTACAGGGTGGTGAGCAGGGACTGGCCGAGCCCGCCCCACCGCTCGTCGAACGGCAGGCCCAGGATTCCGGATTCCTGGACGAGCTTCCACTGGTCCTGCGGGAAGACGCCTTCGGCGTCCCGCTCGATGTGGCCCGCGCTGAGCGGCTCGCACCAACGGGCGAGGCCCTGGCGCAGGGCGGTCTGGTCGGCGTTCCATCTGATCATGTGTCAGCCCTGTCAGTACTGGGAGAAGTCGGCCGAGTCCAGGCTGTGCCGTTCTCCTCCGCGCAGCGCGGGCGAGAACACGCACACCAGACGGAGGTCCTCCTCTTCGCCCGCGATCAGGAAGTGCGCGTCGTGCTGATCGAGTGCGTAGAAGGTGCCGGGTTCGATCGGGTGGGACGTGCCGTCGGAATCCACCACCTCTCCCGTGCCCTTGATGCAGTAACAGGCCTCCAGGTGACGCCGGTACTCCAGTTTGGACTTGGTCCCGGCGCGTACCGTGGTGTCCGTCATCGAGTAGCCCATGCCGTCGGATTCGAGAAGAAATCTGCGGCTGAGCCCGTTGCCCCAGTCCACGGTCGTCACTTCGTCAAGGCGTCGGACAATCATTGGGTGGACCTCCTACCCGGTTGGATGAACATGGTGATTACCGCGAGTCCGGCGAAGACGCCGAGCGCGGTGAGATCGGTGAAGTCTGCGGAATCGGTGAGATCGGTGAGATCGGCGAAAGGGTCTGGAGGAAGGAGTGGAATTCCTCGACCACGTCACGCTGTCCGGCGAGGGCGTGCTCGATCCGGGCGACCCCGGCGCTGCCCACCACCGCGGCGTCGGCGCCGAGGTCGTGCAGCATGTCGATGTCGGCCCGCGAGCGGACACCGAATCCGACGGCGACCGGTACGGTGGCCGCCTTCTTCAACGTGGCCACCGCGGCGGCCAGTTCCTCGCGGCCGGTGGTGAGGGCGCCGCCGCTGCGGCCGTAGTGGGCCACCAGGTACAGGTACGCGGAGGCGTGCTCGGCGGCCTCGGCCTTCACCTCGGCCGACGAGGTGGCGTAGCAGGTGGCCACCATGGGCAGCCCGGCCCGGCGCACCGCTTCGCGGTAGGCCGCCCGCAGGCGCGGGGGCAGGCCGTGGACGAGCAGTCCGTCGGCGCCCGCATCGGCCGCCCGGCGGACGAAGTCCGGCAGGGACAGGGGCTTGACCGTGTGGCTCCAGTCGGCCAGCAGGGCGACCCGCAGGTGACGCAGCCGGGGCCGGACGGCGCCCAGGAAGCCGAGCACCTCGTCGAGCCCGGTGCCGTCGGCCAGCGCCCGCCGCGCCGACCGGCGGTTGACCGCTCCGTCGGTGACCGAGTCGGGGAAGGGCACCGCCAGTTCCAGGCAGTCGACCCGGTAGTCGTCGAGCATCCGCAGGAGGTCGGCCAGTACGGGCAGCGGCGGGTCCCCGGCGTTGAGGAAGACCGCCAGGCCGGGCCGGTCCGGCGGGCGCCGCGCGAAGAACTCGCTCACCGTGCGCCCCTCCCGCCCGCCGGGCCGTCCACCGGCCGCGCCCGCAGGCGGTCGACGAGGGCGCGGGCGGCGCCGCCGCGCAGGGTGTCGTCCGCCGCGGCGACCGCCTGCGTCCACTCCTCGAAGAGCCCGCCGGCGACGGCCAGCGCGGCGGCGTTCAGGCAGACGGTCCGCGTCGCGAGACCCGTGCCGTTCCCGGACAGGACCCCGAGGAAGTGGTCGACCACCGCCGCCCCGGAACCGGCGGGCGACAGCTCGGCGAGCGTTCCGGAGGCCGGGCCGAGCGCGCCCGCCCGCAGCCGGAAGGAGCCGGTGGCGGCGTCGGTGCCGGCGGCGTCCGTGCCGGTGCTGGTATCTGCGTCGGTGGCGGTATTGGTGTGGATGACGTTGTCGACGGAGCTGACCAGTTCGTCGATGCCCAGCTCATTGGCGCACAGCCAGATCTTCCGGTCGGTGACGGTGGCCGCGGCGTGCCGCAGCGCGGGCAGCAGCGTGTGGTCGGAGACGCCCACGAGCTGGGCGGAGACCGGCATCGCGGCCAGGAACGGCCCGACCGTGTTGATGAACCCGCCGAGCGCCCGCAGGTCCATCGGAAGGATGCTCTTGGCCAGCGACATCACCTCGCGGGGGTACACGAAGTGCCCGGGGAAGGCGATGCCGAAACGTTCCAGCACGGCGTCGGTCTGCTCGTAGGAGCTGGTCAGCTCGATGCCGAGCAGGTCGAGCAGGTCGAAGGAACCGCAGGTGCTCGTATAGGCGCGGGAGCCCGTCTTGACCACGCGGACACCCATCGCGGCGGCGGTGAACGCCGCCGCCGTGGAGATGTTGAACGTCCTCGGCCCGCCGCCGGTACCGACGATGTTGACGGTGTCGTCCAGCCGCACGGTGACGGGCGGGCGGCGCTCGTCGAGCGAACGGAGCAACCCGCTCAGCGTGTCCTGGTCGGGCATGCGGGTGGACAGGGAGGCCAGCAGCGCCACCGTCTCGCCGCGCTGGAGACCGCCGTCCCGCAACCGGTCCCAGAAGGACCGCCACATCTGCTGGTCGGCGGAGCGGTCCCGGGCGAGCAGCGCGCTGAGCACTTCGTGCATGACTAGTCGGACTCCGGCCGGAGCCCGTGGGCGCGCTCGATGAAGCCGCTGATCGCGTCGACGGAGCGGAAACTGTCCGGGGCGAGTTCGAGTTCCTCGGCGCGCAGGTCGAACCGGTCCTCCAGCCATGCCATCGTCTTGAGCAGGCCGAGGCTGTCGATGACCCCGCCGTCCACAAGATCGTAGTCGGAAGCCAGTTCGGTTACGCTGACGTCCGGCAGGAACTCGTCGATGATGAACTGCTTCACGACCGCGGTGTGTTTCACGTCAGCGTTCCTTCGTTCGGCCGTGCCGGGCGCGGGCCCGTCCGGCTGGGGCGGGGATGAGAGCTTTCGAGGAGCATGTGGTTGATCTTTCCGGTGGACGTCCTCGGCAGCGGGTCGTCCACGATCCGCAGGACCGAGGGGATCGCCGCGGGGGGAAGCCGCTCGGCGCAGTGCCGGCGCAGGACCAGGCTGTTCAGCCCGCTGTCCGCGGTGCGGTGCACCACGGCGTGGAGCAGGCGGCCCGCCACCGGATCGGGCACCGTCACCACTGCCGCCTCGACGACTTCCCGGTGGGCCAGCAGGACCTGCTCGACCTCGTGGGTGTTGACCCGTGCGCCACGGACCTTGACCTGGTGATCGTTTCGGCCTTCCAGGGTGATCCGGCCGTCCCGGTCGCGGCGCACGAGGTCGCCGCTGCGGAAGTGGCGGACCTCCTCCTGTCCGTGGAGGTGGTCCGCGAACCGGTCCGCGTCCTGTTCCCGGCCGAGGTAGCCCTCGGTCTGGAACGGTGTCGCGACATGGAGTTCACCGGCGCCCGGTCCGGTCAGGACCGTGCCGTCGGCGCCGACGATCACGGCGTGGACCCCGGGCAGCGGGCGGCCGATCGGGACCGGCCCGCCCGCCGGTTCGGTGCCGTCGACCTCGTGCAGGAAGCTGTCGTTGGTCTCGGTGCAGCCGTAGACGTTGTAGAGCCGCGCCGCGGTGAACAGCCGTGGCAGTTCGGCGAGACAGCCGGCGGGCAGGGTGTCGCCGGTGAAGATGACGTGCTCGACCGTGTCGAGCGGCCGGCCGTCCTGCCCCGCCGCGTCGATCAGCAGCCGGAAGAACATCGGCACCGCCTGGACGATCCGCACCTCGTGGCGGGCGACGAGATCGAGCAGGTGCCCGGCCCGGGTGGCGTACGCCGGGTCGACCAGGACGACACGGCCGCCGTGCTTGAGCGTGGCCCAGATGTCCAGCAGACACAGATCGAAGTTGAGCGGGGCGTAGTTGAGCACCGTCGTGCCCCGGCGGATGCCGAACCGTTCGCCCGCCCAGTCGGTGAAGCGGTCCACCGCGCCCGTGCTCAGCGGCACGATCTTCGGCTGCCCGGTGGAGCCGGAGGTGGTGAACATGAAGGACACGTCGGACGGCCGGGTGGGACGCGGCTGCGCCGGTCCGGCCGCCGGGGCCGGAGCCGGGAGCGGCGGTCCGCTCTCCGGTGAGAGGATGTGCCGGCAGCCCGCCTGTTCGAACAGCCGGTGCAGCACTTCCGGGGGCAGCGTCGGCGAGGGCAGCAGGAACCGCCGCCCTTCCATCAGACAGGCGAGCACCAGGGCGATCGCCGACGGCGACTTGGCGGCCAGGATGCCGACCGGTTCGTCCGCGCCCGGCGCGAGCCGGGTGATCCGGGCGCGCTCCCGGTCCGCCCGCTCGTGGAGTGCGCGGTAGGTCGTCTCCTCCCCGTGCCAGACCAGCGCCGGATCATCCGGGTGAGCCGTGGCATGGGAGACAAATGAAGTAACTAATTTCTGCTGCATCGTCCTGCGCTTCTCCGAGTTCATGCCCCGAGTTCATGCGACGGGTTCATGCGACGGGTTCTCTTGAATCATTCGGTCCCATGACGACCCGGCATGCCAGTCATGACAGTGCTGACCGGCCGACCCCCGGCAGCAAACGAATTTATCATGCGGCTACGCCTGCAAATCACCAGGACATTCGGACAAGTGCCGTTCGCACAGGGCGTATTCACACCCTCACGCCTCTTCAGCATGGCATCTGACCAGCACTGACGCCTCATCCTTATCAGATGCGGGATCAGGTTCGCATAAATGGCGGTGCGACAGGGGGCGTTGGCCTTGCGCCGAGGCGATGCTATCCATCGAACCGGTCCGAAGGCCACAAAAATTTCTTGACGCCTCTTCTTCACTGTTTGATCTTGCCGAGCGGGACGGACGTCATCTAGCATCCGCCGTACTGCTCGCAATGTGGCGAATCGGCGGGGCTTTCCGTATCCCTGGAAGAGTTCCCGGTCGCCGTGAAAGGTGAATCCATCATGCCTGGCCCTGATCGGCTCGTGGACGCTCCGGCAGTTCTTTCGTTCGCGCAGCAACGGCTGTGGTTCCTCGACCGGCTCCGGCCGGGCCGGCCGGACCACAACGTCCCGGTCGCGGTCCGTCTGCGGGGGCGGCTGGACCAGGGGGCGCTGGTACGGGCGCTGGACGAGGTCGTGCGGCGGCACGAGGTGCTGCGCAGCAGGATCGTCGTCACCGACGACGTCCCGCACCAGATCACGGAGGAGACCGGGACGTTCGTACCGGCCGTGACCGATCTGACGCACCTGCCGTTCGAACAGGCCCAGGAGCGGGCCCGGGAGCTGGTGGCCGCCGACACGGCCACCCCGTTCGATCTCGCGACCGCGCCGATGCTGCGGGCCCGGCTGATCCGCGTCGCCTCCGACGAGCACCTGCTGCTGCTGGTGGTCCACCACATCGCCTTCGACGGCTGGTCGTCGTCGGTGCTGTGGCAGGAGTTCTCCGCCGCGTACCGGGCCGCCGTGGAGGGCCGGCCGGTCGTGCTGGAGGAACTGCCCGTCCAGTACGCGGACTTCGCCTCCTGGCAGCGGAGCGCCCAGGACGGGGCGGCGCTGCGGGACCAGCTCGACCACTGGCGGGAGCGGCTGTCCGGGCGGAGCCGGGAGGTGTTCCCGCCGGACCGGCCGCGCCCCGCGTTGTGGTCGGGCCGGGGGGACCAGGTCGGGATCGAGATCCCCGCGGAGTTCACGGACCGGATACGGGCCCTGGGGAGCGCCCACGAGGTGACGCCGTTCATGACGTTGCTGGCCGCTTTCCAGGTGCTGATGGCGCGCTGTTCGGGGCAGCCCGACGTGCCGGTGGGGACACCGATCTCCGGGCGGAACCGGATCGAGGTGGAGCCGCTGATCGGGTTCTTCGTCAACACGCTCGTCCTGCGCACCGACCTGTCGGGCGACCCCGGCTTCGCCGAGGTGCTCGGCCGGGTGCGCCGGTGCGCGGTGGACGCCTACGCCCACCAGGACGTCCCGTTCGACCGGCTGGTGGAGGAGGTGCGGCCCGAACGCGACCTCGGCCGGCACCCGCTGTTCACGGTCATGTTCCAGATGGACGAGGTGCCCGCGCTCCCGGCGGACCTGCCGGGCCTTGAGGTGAGCGCCCATCAGGTCCCGTACACCGTGGTGAAGTTCGACGTCGAGGTCTCCCTGACGGACCGCGGTGACCACTTCACCGGGGTCGTCCGCTACGCCACCGACCTGTTCGACCGCGACACGATGCGGCGGCTCGCCCAGGACTACCGGTCGCTCCTCGATCACCTCGTCGGCGCTCCCGGGGAGCCGCTATCGGCGTGGGAACCGTCGCTCGGCCCACGGGTGGACCCCTCCGGTCCGGCCGCGTCGCCCGGCGCCGGGCCGGACGGGCGCGGCGGCGCGCCCTCCACCGAGACCGAGCTCCTCGTCCTCGACGTCTGGTCCGAGGTCCTCGGCGTCGCCCCGGGCGGCGTGCACGACGACTTCTTCGAGCTGGGCGGGCATTCGCTGCTCGCCTCGAAGGTCATGTCCCGGCTCGGCCGGGCGCTCGACCTCGAACTGCCGGTCGCCCTGCTGTTCTACCACCCCAGCGTCACGGAGCTGGCGGACGCCATCGACGCGGCGCTGCTGCACGACCTCGACGGCGCCCCCTCCGAAACGGCGCCGCCACCCGCCGGAGCACCCGCGCTTCCCGCCGGAGCGGCTCCGCTCCCCACCGGAAAGGGGCTGTGACCATGGACGCGCAGCACCCTCGGCCCCGGCCGGACGCACAGGCCGACACCGCGCGGGCCGGCTCCGTACCGGCCGGTACCCGGGCCCTGCTCGACCAGCGCGTGCGCGCGGCCCGGAAGAAGGCCGCCGAGGGCGGCGCGGGACCTTCCGTGCCGCCCCGCCCCGAGGGCCCGCAGGTCGCGTCGTTCACCCAGGAACGCATGTGGCTGATCGAGCGGCTCTTCGACGGCCCCGCGATGTACAACGTCCACGAGGTCTTCCGGCTGCGCGGCCCGCTGGACGTGGCCGTCCTCGGCCACGCCCTCTCGGGGCTGATACGCCGGCACGAAGTGCTGCGCACGGTCTTCCCCGAGCGGGACGGACGGCCCGGACCCCTGGTCTCACCGGCCCGGCCCCTCGCACTCACCACGACGGACCTGCGGGACGGGCCGGCCGGGCGCAGGACCGGGCGGGCCCTCGCGCTCGCCCACGCCGAGATCCGGCGCCCCTTCGACCTGACCGCCGCCCCGCTGCTGCGCGCGTCGCTGCTCCAGGTCGGCGAGGACGACCACTTCCTGGTCGTGGTCGTCCACCACATCGCGGTCGACGGCTGGTCGATGCCGCTGCTGTGGGACGACCTGGCGGCGCTCTACCGGAGCGGGCTGGAGGGGCGGGAGCCCGAGCTGCCCCCCTTGCCGATCCAGTACGCGGACTTCGCCCACTGGCAGCGCGGCCGGCTCACCGGTGAGCTCCTGCGGAGCCAGCTGGAGTACTGGGAGGACCGGCTCTCCGGTGTGCCCCCGCTGGAACTGCCGACGGACCGGCCGCGCGGCCCGGTCCGCTCGGGCCGGGGCGAGCGGACCACGTTCACGGTGCCCGGGGAACTGGTCGAACGGCTGCGGCTGGTGGGGCAGCGGCACGGCGCGACGCTGTTCATGACGTTCCTCGCCGCGTTCCAGGCGTTGCTCTCCCGCTACAGCGGACAGAGCGACGTGGCGGTCGGCACACCGGTCGCGGGCCGGACCCGTCCGGAACTCGACCCGCTGGTGGGTTCGTTCATCAACACCCTGGTCATCCGGACCGACCTGTCGGGCGATCCCAGCTTCGCCGACCTCCTCGGCCGGGTCCGCCGGACCTCGGTGGACGCCTACGCCCACCAGGACGTGCCCTTCGAGCGGCTGGTGCAGGAACTGCGGCCGGAGCGCGGTCTCGACCGCAACCCGCTGTTCCAGGTGCTGTTCTCGGGCCTGTCCGACACCGTCGCCGCGCTGCGGCTGCCGGGGCTGGAGGTCGAACAGGTCCCCCTCGACAACGGCACGGCCAAGGTCGATCTCAGCCTGGTGATGGCCGAGGGCCCGACGGGGGCGACCGGTACCGTCGCCTTCGACACCGACCTGTTCGACCGTGCGGGCGTGGAGCGCCTGACCGGCCACTACCTGCGGCTGCTGGACGGGGTGGCGGCCGACCCCGGCCGCCCCGTCTCGCGGGTGGACCTGCTCACCGACGCCGAGCGCGAACAGCTCCTGGTGGAGGCCAACGCCACCGAGGCGCCCGTTCCCTCCGACCTGTGCGTGCACGAGCTGATCGAACGCCAGGCCCGGACGACCCCCGACGCGGTGGCGGTCCGCTGCGGTACCGAGCGGCTGACGTACCAGCAGCTCGACGAGGACGCCAACCGGCTGGCCCGGCACCTGCGCGAGCGGGGCGCGGGGCCGGATCTCCTGGTCGGCGTGTGTCTGCCGCGCTCGGTGGAGCTGGTCGTGGCGCTGCTGGCCGTACTCAAGTCCGGCGCCGCCTACCTGCCGCTGGACCCGGAACTGCCGTCCCGGCGCCTGTCGTTCATGCTCGCCGACGCCTCCGTGCCGCTGCTGGTCACCCGGAGTTCGCTGGCCGGCCGGCTGCCGGAGAACGACGCCACCATCGTGTGGACGGACACCGAGGCGGACCTGATCGCGGCCCGGTCCCAGGACCCGCTGCCGGCCCGCGCGACACCGGCCGGCCTCGCGTACTCGATCTACACCTCCGGCTCCACCGGCCTGCCCAAGGCCGTGCTGGTCCCGCACGAGGGCGTGGTCAACTACCTGGTGGTCCGCGGCCGGCAGCTGGCCCTCGACAGCTGCGACGTCGTCGCCTCGGTGGCCTCGATCTCCTTCGACGTCCTCGTCCCCCAGGTGTTCATGCCCCTGGCCCGGGGTGCGAGCGTGGTGATCGCCCCGTCGGAGGTCGCGGTCGACGGGCCGCGGCTCGTGGAGATGATGCGCGCGTTCGGCGTCACCACGCTCATGGCCACACCGGCCACCTGGCTCCTGCTGCTCGACAACGGGTGGGAAGGCGGCCGGTTCCAGGCGATCTGTGTGGGTGAGCCGCTCCAGCCCCGGCTGGCCCGGCGTCTGCTCCGCGTGGTCTCCACCCTGTGGAACGGGTACGGCCCCACCGAGGCGTCCGTCGGCTGTGTCACCCACCGGGTGGACGCCGTACGGGACCTGGACCGGCCGGGCGGGTCCCTGCCCATCGGCCGCCCGCTCGGCAACCTCCGGGTCTACCTCCTGGACGAGGCCGGGGCTCCGGTTCCGGTCGGGGTGCCGGGTGAGATCCACATCGGTGGCGTCGGTGTCACCCGGGGGTACGCCGACCGGCCGGGGCTGACCGCCGAGCGGTTCGTGCCCGACCCGTTCGGCGGCGACGGCCGGCGGCTGTACCGCACCGGTGACCTGGCCCGGTACCTGCCGGACGGCAGCCTCGTCTTCCTCGGCCGGACCGACGAGCAGGTGAAGATCCGGGGATACCGCATCGAACTGGGCGAGATCGAGACCGCGCTGTGCGCGCACCCCGAGGTCGCGCGGGCCGCGGTGACGGTGCTGGGCAGCGGGACCGACACCGAGCTGGCCGGTTACGTGGTGTGGCGGGAACGGCCCGGTGATCCGGTGGCCCTGCGACACTTCCTGCGCGAGACCCTGCCCGAGTTCATGGTGCCCACGACGTTGACCGTGCTCGACGGCATCCCGTTGACCAGCAACGGAAAGGTGGACCGCGGGGCCCTGCCCGCTCCCGTCCGCCGCGGTCCCGAGGTGTCCGCGCTGCCGCCCCGGGACCTGCTGGAGCTGCGGATGACCGGGATCTGGGAGCGCGTACTGGGCGTCCGGCGGGTCGGTGTGCGGGACAACTTCTTCGAGCTGGGCGGGCATTCGCTCAGGGCGGTCCAGCTCATGGAGGCGGTCCGGCGGGAGCTGGGTGTCACCGCACCGCTCAACACCGTGTTCCGTCATCCCACCGTCGAGGGCCTGTGCGCGGAGCTGCCCACCGCGTCGGCCGCGCTGCGGCAGCCGGTGGTCCCCCTGGTGGAGGGTGACCGGCGCAAGGCTCCGCTGATCCTGGTGCACCCGCAGAGCGGTGACGTGTGCTGCTACCTCCCGCTGGCCGGACACCTCACGGCGGACCGGCCCGTGTACGCCCTCGAAGCCGTCGGCTACAACACCGACGACCAGCCGCTGGCCACCGTCGAAGAGCAGGCGGAGCGCTACCTGCGGGAGGTGCGGGCCGTGCTGCCCGAGGGCCCCTGTCTGCTGGCGGGCTGGTCCTTCGGCGGGCTGGTCGCCTTCGAGATGGCCCGCCTGCTGGAGGCGCAGGGGCGCCCGCCGGCGTTCCTCGGGATCATCGACGTCGGGGCGCCCGGCTCCATGAGCGGGGCGGCCGGCCGCGACGTGAGCGGGGCCGCCCGGTTCGCGATCGCCTCCGGGCTGCCGGCGCGGGACGCCGGTGACCTCGGCGGCCTCGGCGGCCTCGGTGACCTCGGTGACCTCGATGAGCAGGACGTCCTGTCGCTGCTGCTCAGCGACGCGCACGCGCGGGAACGGCTCCCCGCGCGGGTGCGCACCGACCAGATGCGGCGCATGGTGCGGGTCTTCGCCGCCAACGGTGACGCCGTCCCGCGCTACCGCCCGACGGCGCGGCTCCGTACGCCCGTCCACCTGTTCACGAGCACCGAGGCCCATCCCACGCTCGCCGACCCGGTGGTGGTTCCCGCGCTGTGGCGAGAGCGCACCGAGGGGACGCTGAGCGTCGTCGAGGTGCCCGGCAACCATCACGACATGCTGTCGCCGCCGCACGTCGCGTCCTTCGCGAAGGCGCTGTCGGCAGCCCTGGAGGACATCCGATGAGCACGGGACACGGGATGCCGCTGTCGTCGGCGCAGTCCGGCATCTGGTTCGCCCACCACCTGCGTCCGGACAACCTCGCCTACAATACCGGCGAGTACCTGGACATCCCCGGTCCGGTCGACGGGGAACTGTTCGAGCGGGCGCTGCGGCGCGTGGTGGACGAGACGGAGTCGCTGCGGGTCCGTTTCACCGTGGGCGCCGACGGCCCCCGGCAGAGCGTCGCCCCGGCGCCCGGCTGGTCGATGCACCGGGTCGACCTCGCCTCGGCGCCCGATCCGCGGCGGGCGGCCGAGGAGTGGATGCGCGCCGACCTGTCCACACCGGTCGACCTCACCCGCGGTCCGCTGTTCTGCCAGGCCCTGCTCAGGATCGCGCCGGACCACTTCCTGTGGTACCAGCGGGTCCACCACGTCCTGGTCGACGGTTTCAGCATGTCGCTCGTCGCACGGCGGGTGGCCAAGACCTACACCAGGCTGGCCGAGGGCGCGGACGGCGCGGGTGCCGCCTTCGGTCCGCTGAGTCTTCTGCTGACTCGTGACGCGGACTACCGCGCCTCGGAACAGCGGGTGCTGGACCGGGCGTTCTGGCGGGAACGGACGGCCGGCCTGCCGGCTCCCGTCAGCCTCGCCGGGCGGTCGGCACCGGCCTCGGACCGTTTCCTGCGGCGCACGAGCAGCCTCCGCGCGCCCACCGTGGCCGCGTTGCGGCAGGTCGCCCAGCAGGCCGGGACGAGCTGGCCCACGGCCCTGATCGCGGCGGTCGCCGCCTACTTCCACCGGCTCGGCGGCGAGCGGGACGTGGTGCTCAGCATGCCGGTGACGGCGCGCGCGGACTCCTCCGGGCGGGCCGTCCCCGGCATGGTGGCGAACGTGGTGCCGCTGCGGCTGCGGGTCCGTCCGCAGCGGGGTCTGTCCGCGCTGGTGCGGCAGGCCGCCGAAGAGATCGGCGCGCTGCGGGCGCACCAGCGCTACCGCAGCGAGGACCTGCGCAGGGAGCTGGGCCCGGACCGCTCGGACCAGGTCCTGTTCGGCCCCGTCGTCAACATCATGGCCTTCTACTACCGCCTGGACTTCGCCGGTGTGCGGGCCACCGCGCACAACCTGTCGAACGGGCCGGTCGAGGACCTCTCGTTCTCCGTCTACGACCGCTCCGACGGCACCGACCCCCGGGTCGATCTCGACGCGAACCCCCTGCTCTACTCCGACGCCGAACTCACCTCCCACCAGCAGCGGTTCCTGGGCTTCCTGGACGCCCTCCTCACCGCCGGGCCGGACCGGCCGATCGGCGCGGTGGACGTCCTCACCCCCGAGGAGCGGCAGCTGACGGTCGTGGCGAGGAACCGCACCGCGCACCCGTTGCCGGACACGACCGTGCCGCAGGCCTTCGCGGCCCAGGTCGCCCGCGCACCCGACGCGACCGCCGTGGTCCTCGGCGGCGCCACGCTCTCCTACGCCGAACTGAACGCCCGCGCCAACCGGCTGGCCCACCGGCTGATCGCGAGGGGTGTGCGCGGCGAGAGCACGGTGGCCGTGCTCATGGAACGCTCCGCCGACGTGGTGGTGGCGGTGCTGGCGATCAGCAAGGCGGGCGGCTGCTACGTGCCGCTGGACACCCGCTCCCCGGTGGCCCGCCTGCGTCTGGTCATGGCCGGAACGCGGGCCCGGGTGCTGCTCACGCACCGGGCCACCCAGGACCACGAACTGGCCCACGGCACACCGGTGATCGTCGTCGACGCCGACCCCGGGCTCGACGGGGAACCGGCCACCGACCCCGTCGTAGCGCTGCGTCCGGACCACCTGGCCTGTGTCCTGTACACCTCGGGGTCCACGGGCACGCCGAAGGGTGTGGCCCTGAGCCACCGCAACGTCCTCAGCATGACCTCGCAACGGTGCTGGCGGGGCGGGAGCGGCCCCCGGGTCCTCGCGCACTCCCCGCACGCCTTCGACGCCTCCACCTACGAGTGGTGGGTGCCGCTGCTCAACGGGGGCCAGGTGGTCATGGCCCCGCCCGGCGAGCTGGACCTCGCGACCCGGCACCGGCTCGTCGTCGACCACCGGGTCAGCGCGCTGTGGCTGACGGCCGGGCTGTTCCGGGTGTTCGCCGAGGAGTCCCCCGGCTCGCTGGCACAGGTGGACCAGGTGTGGACCGGCGGTGACATCGTCCCGGCCGACGCGGTACGGCGGGTCCACGCGCACTGCCCGGACACCGTGGTGGTCGCCGGGTACGGCCCGACCGAATCCGCCACCTTCACCACCCGCACGGTGCTGGAACCCGGCCGGGCCGTGCCCGAGGTCGTGCCCATCGGCCGGCCGATGGACAACCGGCGGGTGTACGTACTGGACCAGGCGCTGTCACCGGTGCCGCCGGGAGTGGCGGGGGTGCTGTACATCGCCGGTCCCGGTGTGGCGCGCGGCTACCTGGGCAACCCCCGGCTGACGGCCGGCCAGTTCGTGCCGTGCCCGTTCGGCGCACCGGGTGAGCGGATGTACCGCACCGACGACGTGGTGCGGTGGAACTCCGGCGGCGAGCTGGAGTTCCTCGGCCGCGCCGACGAACAGGTCAAGCTGCACGGCTTCCGTATCGAGCTGGGCGAGATCGAGGCGGTGCTCGCCCGGCATCCCGGTGTCGCCCAGGCGACCGTGGTGGCCCACCCGGACGCCCCAGCCCCGGGCTCGGGCTCGGGCTCGGGCTCGGGCTCGGGCGACAAGCGTCTGACCGGCTACGTCGTACCGGCCGGGGACCAGGACCTGGACGTGGCCTCGCTGCGGGAGCACGCCGTGGCGGCGCTGCCCGACTACATGGTGCCCTCGGCGATCGTCGTGCTCGGCGGTTTCCCCCTGACCCGCAACGGGAAGATCGACCGGGCCGCGCTGCCCCTGCCGGACCTCGCGCCGCCGCCGTCCGCGCCGGGGACCGGGACCCCGGTGGAGGAGGCCCTGTGCGCGCTCTTCGCCGAGGTGCTGGGCCGGTCCGCGGTCGGCGTCCACGACGGTTTCTTCGCGCTGGGCGGCACCTCCCTGCTCGCCACCCGCCTGGTCAACCGGGTGCGGGTGAGGTTCGGCCGTGAACTCACCCTGGGCGCCCTGTTCCAGGCCCCCACACCGGCGCGTCTGGCCGCGGCGCTCGACAGCGCCCCGGACACCGCGGCGGTCCCGGGCCTCTCCCGGCGGACCGTACCGCCCGTACCGACCGTACCGCCCGTACCGCCCGTACCGCCCGTACCGCCCGTACCGCCCGTACCGCCGACAGTGACCACAGGAAGTGTCTCGTAATGCCCCACCCCGTCCCTCCCGCCGTCCCTCACCCCGACGGCGCCCCGGCGACGGCGGGGGCCTCCCTCGTCCGGCGCTACTACCGGACCGTCGACTCCGGGGACGTCCCCGCGCTGGTCTCCCTGTTCACCCCGGACGCGCGCTACCACCGGCCCGGCTACCCGCCGATGACCGGGCACGGCGAACTGGAGCGCTTCTACCGCGACCAGCGGGTGATCCGCTCGGGCGTCCACACCCTGGCCACGGTGGTCTCGGCCGGTGACGAAACGGCGGTGCACGGGCTGTTCCGCGGTGTGCTGCACGACGGCCGTCAGGTCGAGCTGCGGTTCGCGGACTTCTTCCGCACGACGCCGCAGGGGCTCATCTCCTCGCGGGACACCTTCTTCCACGTCCCGGCGGTCTGAGGCGGTGCACTCCCCCGAACCCACCGAACCCACCGAACCCACCGAACCCACCAGATCCGCCGACGTCACCGATTCCCCCGCGGACCGGGTGATCCGTGTCGGCCGCCGCTACAACGGCCCCCCGGACAGCGCCAACGGCGGTTACGTGTGCGGTCTCGTCGCCGCGCGGGCGCGCCGGATGCTGGGGACCGACGGCGAGGTCGTGGTCCAGCTGCACGCCCCTCCGCCGCTGGAGACCGGGCTCCTGCTGACCCGGGCCGGCCGGCGGGTCCACCTCTGGCACGGTGAGGAGCTCCTCGCGACCGCGGCGCCCCAGGTGTCCGTCGCGGACCGGGTGGACTTCGTCGCCCCGGCCGTCGCGGAGCGGGCCATGGGCCGTTACGAGGGTCACCGCTCCCACCTCTTCCCCACCTGCTTCGTGTGCGGTCCCGGCCACCGGGACGGTCTGCGGCTGGCCCCGGGCCCGGTACCCGGCCCGGGCAACCGGGTCGCGTGCGTCTGGACACCGGACGCCTCCTGCGGCGACGGGAGCGGCGCCGTCGCCGAGGAGCTGGTGTGGGCGGTGCTGGACTGCCCGGGAGGCTGGACGCTCGACCCGCTGCGCAGCCCCCTGCTGCTCGGCCGGATGACCGCCCGGCTCTCGGCCCTCCCCCGCGTCGGCGAACCCGTCGTCGTGGTCGCCCGCGGTGTGCCCGGTGACGGGCGGGTCCTCACCTGCACCACCGCGCTCTTCCGCCGGGACGGGACGGAACTCGGCCGCGCCGCCGCGGCCTGGGTGCGTTCGGCCCCGACGGGCACTCTTCAGGACAGGAAAGTGGGAAACAGTTGAGCAAGACGGTCTCTACCACGGACATACCGGGGTTCGTCGGCAGTGGACGGCCGCCGTTCGACGCGCGGACCCTCCACGAGCTGGTCGCCGAGCAGGCGGAGCGGACCCCGCACGCGCCCGCCGTCACCTGCGACGGGCAGACCCTGACCTACCGGGAGCTGAACGTCCGCGCCCACCGGCTCGCCGCGCGCCTGCGGGCGGCGGGCATGGCGCGGGAGGACGTCGTCGGGGTGCTGGTGCGCCGGTCGCCGGAGCTGATCGTGGCCCTGCTCGCCGTCCTCGTCGCGGGCGGGGCGTACCTCGGTCTCGAACCGGACGACCCGCCGTCCCGCCGCGAACTGCTCTGCGAGGACGCGGGCGTGAAGATGACGGTCGTCGAGGAGGCGCTGCGGGACCGGGTGCCCGGGGCGGTCGTCGCGGTACTGGAAGGCCCCCCGCCGGAGCAGCCGGAGGCCGGGGACACGACCGGGCCGGAGGCCGGGGAGGGGATCGCCGAGGGGGTCGCGGACCTCCCGGCCGGCCCGGACCGGCTCGCCTACGTCAGCTACACCTCGGGGTCCACCGGCGAGCCCAAGGGCGTCGGGGTGCCCCACCGGGCGGTCGACCGCCTCGTCCGGGGCGCGGACTGGATGGAGGTCCGTCCCGGGGACGTCTTCTTCCACCTCGCGCCGGTCGCGTTCGACGCCTCCACCCTGGAGATCTGGGCCCCGCTGGTCAACGGCTGCCGGCTGGTCGTCTTCCCCCCGGGCACGATCGCGCTGGACGAGGTGGCGAGGACCGTGCGCGCCGAAGGCGTGAGCGTGCTCCTGCTGACGACCGGGCTCTTCCACCAGATGGTGGGCTCCCACCTGGAGGCGTTCGCCGGGGTGCGTCACGTCCTCACCGGTGGTGACGTGGCCTCGCCGGGCCATGTCGAGCGGCTGCTGACCACCTACCCGGAGCTGCTCTTCACCAACGGTTACGGGCCGACCGAGAACACCACGTACACGACCTGCTGGACCAGCAGCGCCCCCGCGGCGGGGCCGAGCGTCCCGATCGGCCGCCCGGTCAGCGGCACCAGGGTCGCCGTGCTCGACGGCAACCTCGACCCGGTGCCCGTCGGCGAGTGCGGCGAGCTGTACGCGGCCGGGGCCGGTCTGGCCCGCGGCTACCTGGGCCGTCCCGGCGCGACCGCCGAACGGTTCCTGCCCGACCCGTCCGGGACGGAGCCGGGGGCCAGGATGTACCGGACCGGCGACCTCGTGCGGTGGCTGGCGGACGGCACGCTGGAGTTCGTCGGGCGCGCGGACGACCAGGTGAAGGTCCAGGGCTACCGCGCCGAACCGCGGGCCGTCGAGGCCGCACTCGAACGGCTGCCCCAGGTACGGCACGCGGTGGTGCTGCCGCAGGCCGACCCGGCGGGCGGCACCAGGCTGCTGGGATACGTCGTACCCGCCGACCCGGACCTGCCGGACACCGTCGACCTCGGCCGGCAACTGCGCCACGCGCTGCGGGACCGGCTGCCCGGACACCTCGTCCCCTGGGCCGTCCTCGTCCGCCCCGAGCTGCCGCTGAACCGCAACGGCAAGGTCGACCGCCGCGCCCTGCCGACCGCCACGCGCGTGCCGCGCAACGTGGCCGAGGAGTTCACCGCGCCGCTCACCGCGGTGCAGGTGCGGCTGGCCGAGCTGTGGGGCGAACTCCTCGGCGTCGAACCGATCGGGGTGCACGACGACTTCTTCGACCTCGGCGGGCACTCGCTGCTGGCCACCGAACTGCTGGTCGCCGTCCAGGACGAGTTCGGTGTGGACGTCCCCGCGCAGACCCTGTACCTGTCGCCGACCGTCGCGGAGCTGGCCGCGGCGCTGGCCGGGCGGATGAAGGAGCCGGGTCCGCACAGCCCGGCGGCCCCGGCGGCCGGCGGGCCGCAGGAGGGGTGTTCCCGATGACGGTGCTTCCTGCGGCCTCGCGGTGCCCGGTCTCCGCTCCGCACCGGGCCGACCTGATCGACCCCGGCCTCCACCAGGGCGACGGGGCACACGCGATCTGGCGGGAGCTGCGCCGCCACGCCCCGGTGAGCTGGCAGCCGGTCCGTGACACCGGGTACTGGTCGGTCGTCGGGCACGCCGAGGCCAACCAGGTGCTGCGCGACCACGACACGTTCACCTCCGAACAGGGCACCCTGCTCAACCTCCTCGGCAAGGGCGACCCGGCGGGCGGCAGGCAGATGGCGGTGACCGATCCGCCGAAACACACCCACATGCGAAGCCCCCTGCAACAGGCGCTGTCGATCAAGACGGTGGACAACGACCGGGAGGAGATCCGCCGCGTCGTCCGCGGACTGCTGGAACCCCTGGCGGACGGCGGCCCGTTCGACTTCGCCGTCGCCATGTCCGCGCTGCCGATGGCGGGGATCGGCACGATGATGGCGCTGCCGCAGGAGGACTGGCCGCGTCTGGTCCGGCTCACCCACGCGTGCGTCGCCGCGGACGACCCCGAGTTCCAGCTCGCCGCCGGACCGCGGGCCACCCTCGTGACCGCGCACCGCGAGCTGTTCGCCTACTTCCAGGACATCGTCACCGCGCGGCGGCGCGCGCCGGGCGACGACCTGATCAGCGTGCTGCTGACCATGGAGCTGGACGGGCGCCGGCTGTCGCCGGGCGAGATCGTGTCCAACTGCTACAGCCTGCTGCTGGGCGCGACCGTCACCACGGCCCAGCCGCCGAGCGCGGCGATGGCGGAGCTGGCCGGGACGGCGGTCCTCGACGACTGGGCGGCCCACCCGGAGCTGCTCACCAGTGGTGTGGAGGAGTCGCTGCGCTGGGCTTCGCCCACCCAGCACTTCATGCGCCACACCACCCGCGAGGTCGAGATCCGGGGGGTGCGGGTCCCGGCGGGGGACGCGGTCGTCGTGTGGCTGGGGTCGGCCAACCGTGACGAGAGCGTCTTCACCGACCCGGACACCTTCGACATCCGGCGCAAGCCCAACCGGCACATCGCGTTCGGCGTCGGCGCGCACTACTGCATCGGGCACACCGTCGCCCGGGTGACCCTGCGGGTCCTGTTCGAGGAGCTGCTCGGCCGGTTCACCGGTTTCGAACTCGCCGGGACACCGCGGCGGATTCGTTCGAACATCATCGCCGGTTTCACCCACCTGCCGGTCACCGCGCGGCTCCGGTAGGCGCTGCCACGCCCCGTACCCCGCGCCGTTCCCGGCCGCCCCCCTCATCAGCGAGAAGAAGTCCCCAGAAGTCCCCACCGGAAGGTCATCAGTGGACGCTCCAGCGGCCCGTACCCGCAACAAGTGGTTCCTGCGCGAGCCGTCGCCGGTGGCACCGGCGAGGCTGTTCTGCCTGCCCTACTCGGGGTGCGGCGCCAGCATGTACCGTCACTGGCCGTCGTCGGTCGACGGCGTCGAGATCTGTCCCGTGCAGCTGCCCGGCCGGGAGAACCGGATGCGCGAGCCCGCCTACGCCACCTACGAGGCGCTGGCCGACGACCTCTCCGAGGCGCTGCGGCCCTATCTGGACCGCCCCTACGCGCTGTTCGGGCACTGCGGTTCCGCGCTGGCGGCGTACGAGACGGCCGTGCGGCTGGTGGAGAAGGGCTGCCCCGCCCCCACCCAGGTGTTCGTCTCGGCCGAGGTGGCGCCGCAGGACGGCCCCTACGGCCGTTTCCTCGACATGAGCGACGACGAACTGGCCGTCGAGCTGCGCCGCCTCGTCGCGGAGCTGGGCGGCACCCTGGAGCCGAGCCTGCTCGCGCTCTACCTGGGTGTGCTGCGGGGCGACGTCGAGATGAACAAGCGGTACCACGTGGCCGATCCGGTGCGGCTGCCGTGTCCCGTGA
Organism: Streptomyces sp. NPDC051567; assembly: GCF_044454165.1. Taxonomy (NCBI): domain Bacteria; kingdom Bacillati; phylum Actinomycetota; class Actinomycetes; order Kitasatosporales; family Streptomycetaceae; genus Streptomyces; species Streptomyces sp. NPDC051567. The sequence goes on from NZ_JBITDK010000004.1 coordinate 249,342, forward strand.
CCGCCATCGGGTGGACCGGGGACACCGGTGTCCCGGCGTCCCTCATGACCGGCTGGTCGGCGTGCGGGGAGACGACCTTCGCGCTGCTGGACGGCGGCCACTACCGCTTCGTCGAGGCGCCGGGTGAGCTGATGGCGGTGCTGACCGCGGACCTCCGTCGTCCCGGCCGGGCCCGCACCGCCTGACCCGGGCCCGGCCGGGGGCCCGGCGGAGCCTGCCGGACGGTCCGGCGGGCGGCGGGCGGGCTCCGGCCCCCCGGGTCAGGCGGTGCGCGCGGTGGTCCGGCTCACCGGGGCGCCTCCTGCGGGGCCTTGGCGGCCAGGGAGAGTTCCCGGTCGCCGAGCGGCGCGAAGTACCGGGCCACGTCCTCGTCCGTCACCTCCGCGAGGGTCGGGGGTGTCCAGCGGGGCGAGCGGTCCTTGTCGACGACCTGGGCGCGGATGCCCTCCACCAGGTCGGGTGAGGACAGGGCCGCGCAGGACACCCGGTACTCCTGTCCGAGCACCGCCTCCAGCGGCCCGAGCGCCGGTACCCGGCGCAGGGCGGCCAGGGTGACCTTCAGGGCGGTGGGCGACCTGGCGAGGATCGTCCCGGCCGCCTCCCGTGCGGCGGGCGCGCCGGTGCCGAGGAGCCGGTCCACGATCTCCTCGACCGTGTCGGCCCCGTAGCAGGGGTCGGCCCATTCGCGGAAGGCGTCCAGCGTCCCCGGCGGCGCCTCGCCGACGAACGCGGGGAGCACCTCGTCCACCGGCGCCGCCGCCAGGGCCGTGCGGAGTTCCGGCAGCCGGTCCGCCGGGACGAAGTGGTCGGCGAGCCCGCACAGCACGGCGTCCGCGGCCCCCACCGCCGTCCCGGTCAGCGCCAGATGGGTGCCGAGCCCGCCGGGGGCGAGCGCCAGCAGGTACGTGCCGCCCACGTCGGGTACGAAGCCGATCCCGGTCTCCGGCATGGCGACCCGGGACCGTTCGGTGACGATCCGTACCCCGCCGTGCGCCGAGACGCCGACCCCGCCGCCCATGACGATGCCGTCCATGAGGGCGACGTACGGTTTCGGGTAGCGGGCGATGCGGGCGTTGAGCCGGTACTCGTCCCGCCAGAACTCCGCCGAGGCGGCGCCGCCCGCGCGGGCGTCCTCGTGGATGGCCCGGATGTCGCCGCCCGCGCACAGGCCGCGTTCCCCGGCCCCGGTGATCAGGACGGCCTCGACCGCCGGGTCGTGTTCCCACGCGTCCAGGGCCCCGGCGATCCGGTGGACCATCTCGTGGGTGAGGGCGTTGAGGGCCCGGGGCCGGTTCAGGGTGATGACGCCGAGGCGGCCCTCGGCCCGGGTCAGGACGGGGGGTTCGTCGCCGGTCACCGGACGGCCCCGGGCAGGGAGCGGGCCACAAGGAGGCGCATGATCTCGTCGGTTCCTTCCAGGATCTGCCGGACCCGCAGGTCACGGACGCTCTTCTCGCTGCCGTACGCGGCCGGGCGGCCGCAACCGGCGTGGGGCTGCCGGAGGCCGGTGAACCGCTCCGCGGGCGGGCCGGACCGCTGCCGCTCCGGCTCCGACTCCGGCTCCGGCTCCGGCCCGTCCGTGTCCCCTCTCACGGTCCGGAATGTGAACAGTACTGTCCGAACGCGGGTGATCCCTCTACTCTGACGGGCACAGCTGGTTCGCCCCGTCCGCCAGGCGGGATGCGTCGTAAGAGGGAACCCGGTGGAAATCCGGGACTGCCCCGCAGCGGTGAGCGGGAACGACCGCCGTCATACGCACTGGGACCGGGAAACGGTCCTGGGAAGCGACGGCCAGTAGGTGTCCGCCGGGAGACCGGCCGGCGTGCCCGCGAGTCCGAAGACCTGCCCGCTGTCCGCGCACGGCCGATCGTGCGCGGATATCCCGGTGACCTCGTGGGCGGGTCGGAGGAAACCCCGGACGGAAGTCCGGGGCGACGCACATCAGGCGGACGACCGCGCCCCGCGCGCGGCAACGGTCCCGTCCGGTCTGCCTCCCCTTCGCGTCCTCGTCCCGTCCCCGGGATCTCCAGGACACATCTCGCGAAGGAGAGTTCCGTGACAGCGAAGTCCGCAGCCGCGGCAGTACGGGCCACCGTGTACGGCTACCCCCGCCAGGGACAGAACCGGGAACTGAAGAAGGCCGTCGAGGGTTACTGGAAGGGCCGCGTCACCGCCGACGCCCTCCGGGAGACCGCGGCGGAGCTGCGCCGGACGAACTGGCGGCAGCTCGCCGACGCGGGCATCACCGAGGTGCCGACCGGCGACTTCTCGTACTACGACCACGTGCTGGACACCAGTGTCATGGTCGGCGCCGTCCCCGCCCGGCACCGTGAGGCCCACGCCGCGGACGCGCTCGACGGCTACTTCGCCATGGCGCGCGGCACCCAGGACGTCGCGCCCCTGGAGATGACCAAGTGGTTCGACACCAACTACCACTACCTGGTCCCCGAACTCGGCCCCGGCACCGTCTTCACGGCCGACTCCTCCCGGCAGGTCGCCGAGCTGGAGGAAGCCCTCGCGCTCGGCCTCGACGCCCGGCCGGTCCTCGTCGGCCCGGTCACCTACCTGCTGCTGGCCAAGCCCGCTCCCGGGGTGGCCGCCGACTTCGAGCCGCTGACCCTGCTGGACCGTCTCCTGCCCGTGTACGCGGAGGTCCTCGCCGACCTGCGGGCCGCCGGCGCCGAGTGGGTGCAGCTCGACGAGCCCGCCCTGGTCCAGGACCGCACCCCGGCCGAACTGAACGCCGCCGCCCGCGCCTACCGCGACCTCGGCGCGCTCACCGACCGGCCCAAGCTGCTGGTCGCCTCCTACTTCGACCGCCTCGGCGAGGCCCTGTCCGTCCTGGCCAAGGCACCCGTCGACGGGCTCGCCCTCGACTTCACCGACCGGGCCGCCAAGAACCTCGACGACCTCGCCGCCGTCGGCGGACTGCGCGGCAAGCGCCTGGTCGCGGGCGTGGTCAACGGCCGCAACATCTGGATCAACGACTACGAGAAGTCCCTCGCCGTCCTCGGCACGCTGCTGGGCCTCGCCGGCCAGGTCGACGTGGCCGCCTCCTGCTCCCTGCTGCACGTCCCGCTGGACGCAGGCGCCGAACGCGACATCGACCCGCAGATCGCCCGCTGGCTCGCCTTCGCCCGGCAGAAGACGACCGAGATCGTCACCCTCGCCAAGGGCCTGGCCCGGGGCACCGACGCCATCACCGCCGAACTCGCCGCCAACCGGGCCGACCTGGCCTCCCGCGCCGGGTCCGCCCTCACCCGCGACCCGGCGGTACGGGCCCGTACCGCCGCGATCACCGACGCCGACGGCCGCCGCTCCCAGCCCTACGCCGAACGGACGCTCGCCCAGCGCGCCCACCTCGGCCTGCCCCTCCTGCCGACCACCACCATCGGTTCGTTCCCCCAGACGGCCGAGTTGCGGACCGCCCGCGCCGACCTGCGCGCCGGACGCCTCGACACCGCCGGGTACGAGGAGCGCGTCAAGGACGAGATCCGCGAGGTCCTCGCCTTCCAGGAGAAGGCGGGCATCGACGTCCTCGTCCACGGCGAGCCCGAACGCAACGACATGGTGCAGTACTTCGCCGAACAGCTCACCGGCTACCTCGCCACCCAGCACGGCTGGGTCCAGTCCTACGGCACCCGCTACGTCCGCCCGCCCGTCCTGGCCGGGGACATCTCCCGCCCCGAGCCGATGACGGTCCGCTGGACCTCCTACGCCCAGGCTCAGACCTCCAAGCCGGTCAAGGGCATGCTCACCGGCCCGGTCACCATGCTCGCCTGGTCCTTCGTCCGCGACGACCAGCCGCTCGGCGACACCGCCCGCCAGGTCGCCCTCGCCCTGCGCGACGAGGTCAACGACCTGGAGGCCGCGGGCACCTCCGTCATCCAGGTCGACGAACCCGCCCTCCGCGAGACCCTCCCGCTGCGCGCCGCCGACCACGCCGCATACCTGGACTGGGCCACCGAGTCCTTCCGCCTCACCGTCTCCGGGGTGCGGCCGGACACCCAGATCCACACCCACATGTGCTACGCCGAGTTCGGTGACATCGTCCAGGCCATCGACGACCTCGACGCGGACGTCATCAGCCTGGAGGCCGCCCGCTCCCACATGCAGGTCGCCACCGAACTGGCCGGGCACGGCTACCCGCGCGAGGCCGGGCCCGGGGTCTGGGACATCCACTCCCCGCGCGTGCCCAGCGCCCAGGAGGCTGCCGCCCTGCTCCGCAAGGGACTGGAGGCCATCCCGGCGGAACGCCTCTGGGTCAACCCCGACTGCGGCCTGAAGACCCGCGGCTGGCCCGAGACCAAGGCCTCCCTGGAGAACCTGGTCACCGCGGCCCGCGAGGTCCGCTCCGGCCTGACCCCGGACGCCTGACCGCACCGGCACGAGGAGCCGCCCCGGCCGCCGCGACCACCGGCGGCCCGGGCGGTGCCCGGGCACCCACCCCTCAAGGGACGTACCACCGCTGGGACTTGTCCCCGGAGCCGCAGCCGTAGCCGTAGCCGGAGAGGAGCTGCGGGGCCGAGGACCGGCACCCCCTGGGCCGAGCCCGTGGCCGCTCGTGCCGCAGGCGTTGCACTTGGCCCCCCGCAGCCGCGCCGCCGGAACCACCTGCGGCCGCCGCACGTTCCTCCCGGTTCCTCCCGCACCGTCGCTCGGCACAGGTTCGGCAAGGATGTGGCAAGCAGCCGCAAGCGGACGAAGAGTGGTCAACAGGTGGGTCCTGGGACGCTCCGGAACACAGGCACCGGGCTCGGATGCGTCGACGGCCGGCGAGGCCGTGATCCGCAGGCCGACGGCGTGTCCGACATCCATTCCGGAGTGCATTCATGACATCAGCCGCGAACGTCTTCGCCAAGGAACCGGATGAGCAGCCCCCGGGGGAAGCGGACGGAATCCCCGACTACCCCATGCCCAGGGCCGAAGGCTGCCCCTACGACCCGCCACCGGCTCTGCGCAGTGCGCGTCGCGCGTCCGCGATCTCCAAGGTACGCCTGTGGGACGGCACCACGCCGTGGCTGGTCACCGGCTACGCCGAACAGCGCGAGCTGCTGAGCGACAGCCGGATGAGCAGCGATGTCACGCTGCCCGGATTCCCGCACATCAGCGAGACGTTCAGGGCGCGCAGGACGACGCGCAAGCGGCGCAGCTTCATCAACTTCGACGACCCCGAACACGCCCGGCTCCGCCGCATGGTCACCGCCCCGTTCACCGCCCGGCGCGTCGAGGCGATGCGGCCCGGTATCCAGCGGATCGTCGACGCCGCGATCGACTCGATGACGGCGGGCCCGCGCCCGGCCGACCTGGTCCGGTCGCTCGCGCTGGCCGTGCCGTCGCTGGTGATCTGCGAACTGCTCGGCGTGCCGTACGAGGACCACGACTTCTTCCAGCGCAACAGCCGCGACCTGATCAACGGCGAGTCCGCGCCGCAGGTGGCCCTCGACGCCCAGCGCAACCTGCACGAGTACCTGAACCGGCTGGTCGCGGCGAAGGACGCGGACCCCGGTGACGACCTGCTGTCCGAGCTGGTCGTCCGTCAGGTCCGGTCCAACGCGCTCACCTGCGAGGACGTCGTCCTCACGAGCATGCTGCTGCTCATCGCGGGGCACGAGACCACCGCGAACATGATCGCGCTGGGCACCCTGGCCCTGCTCGACCACCCGGACCAGCTGGCGCTGCTCCGCGAGGGCGACGACCCCCTGGCCGTCGCCCTCGCCGTCGAGGAGCTCCTGCGGTACCTGACGGTGCTTCACACGGGGCGCGGGCGGGTCGCGCGGGAGGACGTGGAGGTCGCCGGGACGATCGTCCGCGCCGGTGACGGCGTGATCCTCGTGAACAGCATCGCCAACCGCGACGGGACGGCCTTCCCCGACCCCGACCGACTGGACGTGACACGGGACGCGCGGCGGCACCTGGCCTTCGGCTTCGGCGTGCACCAGTGCCTCGGCCAGGCGCTCGCCAGGGTCGAGCTCCAGGTCGTCTACGCCACCCTCCTGCGCCGGATGCCGAACCTGCGCCTGGCGGTGGACAGGGAGCGGGTCCCGTTCAAGAACGGCGGGCTGGTGTACGGGGTGTACGAGCTGCCGGTGACCTGGTGAGGGGATGGGGGGCGGCGGCGGGGGGCCGTCAGAGCCGGGCGAACAGCCCGTTGAAGGGCAGCCGAGGGGTGAGGAAGACGGTGGACCCCTGCCGCCCCACGGTGTCCCGCATCGCGGCGAGGGTGGCCGCGGCCCCGTCCCTGTCCCCCGCCCGGTACTGGGCGTCGGCCAGCAGTCCCAGATGCAGGGGGAAGTGGGAGAGGTGGGAGACCGACGGGCTGTGCACGGTCTCCCACAACTGCGCGAGGAGCTCCTCCGTGCCGCTGGGCCGTACCCTGCCCCACCCCCGGCAGACCCGGAGCCCGTGCGCCCAGTGCTCCATCCCGTGCCGCTCCGCCAGTTCCAGCCCCTCCCCTCCCGAGCGGACGGCCGTCTCCTGGTCGCCGTCGAGCGCCGCGACGAGCGCGTCGAGGTAGAGGGCCGTCGCCCGGTCCGGTGGCCCGCCCCTCCCGTGGGTGGCGGCCAGCGCCTCGGCCCGACGCGCCGAGACCGCCGCGCGGTCACCGGACATCCAGTGGGCGAGGGCGCTGTGCAGCCGCACGATGACGCGCGGATCACGCAGGATGCCCGGCGCCGGGTGGTAGGCGCACGCGTCGACGTGGCTGTCGGCGAGCCCCACCGCCGTGTCGAGGAGGACGCGCGCCTCGTCGGCCCGGCCCCGGGCGAGGCTCACCACCCCCTCGGCGCAGGCGGCGCCCACCAGGGCCACGGGGTCGCCCGTCTCCGCGCCGAGTTCGCTCAGCAGAGCGCTGTAGTACTGGGCCCGCGCGTACCGCGCCCTGACCAGGTGCCAGGCGGTCAGTCCCCACAGGGCGCAGGCCCGCTCGCGCGGGTCGGCGCCCTGGAGTGCCTCCGCCCGGCGGTACGCCGTCAGGGTGTCTCCGTGGCCGGGCCCGCAGGTGACGGACACGACGCTTCCCAGGTTCAGCTGCAACTGCCGCTCGGCGCGCAGGGATTCCGCCCCTCTGACGCCTTCGGCCGGCAGTCCGGGCAGCAGCCGCGCCGCACGCCGCAGCCAGGTCTCCGCCTCGTCGTACGCATGACGGCTCTCGGCCTCCTGCGCGGCCCGCGCCAGCAGCGGCAGGGCCTCGGACTCGGGCAGCGCGCCCGCGGCCTGCCAGGCGTGGTGGGCGATGTGCTCCCGGTCCACCGTCACGTCGCCGCGCGCGGCGAGCACCCGGGCCACCCGTGCGTGCAGCCTGCCGCGCTCGGCGTGTCCGGCCGCGGCGACCAGCGTCTCGCGGTCGAGGGGCTGGCTGAAGGAGAGCTGCCCGGGAAACCGCGGGTCCTCGGTGAGCAGACCGGTCCGCAGTGCGCTCTCCACCGAGGCGGCGATGTCCGCCCGGGGACCGTCGACGAGTTCCTGGACGAGGTACAGGTCGCTGCGTGCGCCCAGGACCGCGCACACCCGGAGCACGTCCTGCACCTGCGGGGAGAGCCCGGCGAGCCGGTGCCGCACGGACTCCTGCACGCCGGCCGGGATGTCGGTGAAGAGCACGCGGGACGCCTGCGCGTCGTGGAGGCGCCGCACGTCGCCGAGCATCGAGAGCAGTTGCTGGATGGTGTACGGATTGCCGTGGCCGCGGGCCTGGACGGATCGCGCCAGCTCCAGGCTCACGCCCGGGCCCGCCTGCGATCCGAGCAGTTCCCTGACCTGCTCGGCGGTCAGTCCCTGGAGGCGGAACGCCTCGCGGCTGCTGCGGACGACATCCAGGACCGTCCGGTGCAGGGCCGGGTTCGTCCCGCTGTCGCGCGCGGTGGCCACCACGGTCAGGGCCCGGCCGTGGAGCCGGGTGCCCATCAGCCGTACGACCTCGACGCTCTCCGTATCGGCCCACTGGAGATCCTCCAGGAACAGGACGAGGGGCCGTTGCCCCGCGAAGGCCAGGAGGGTCTCGCAGACCGCGTCCCGGGTGAGGAAGGCGAGGCGCGCGGCGTCGCGGGCCGGGCTCCCCGTTCCGGGCACGGGGAGCCCGGCCGGGTCCTCCGGGAGGGCGCAGGACTGGCCGTGCGAGAGCGGGGCGAGCAGGAGCGCGCGGCTCGCGTGGGCGGTGCGGAACGTCTCGGGTGCCAGGGTGGCCAGTTGGCGCAGGACCTGGGTCCACAGCCAGTACGGCGGGGCCTCGCCTCCCGGGTGTGCGTGGCCCCAGACGATGTCCTCCCCGGGCCTGCCGAGTGCCGCGACCTCCTCCAGCAGGCGCGTCTTGCCGATCCCGGCCTCGCCGTGGACGGTGATCAGCCGGCCGCCCCCGGTGCGCGTGTGGGCCAGCGTGGCCCGCAGGGCGGCCAGCTCCCGTTCGCGGCCGACGAAGGCGCCGGTGGCCGGCAGCTCTTCAGCAGGGTCGGCGGCGGTCCCCGTCCGGGAGCGGGTCTCCGCTGCGGTGCGGTCCTCCGCTCCCGTGCGCGCCTCCTTCGCCCTGCGTGGCTCCGTCCCCGGCCGGGCCGCGCGCCCGGCGGACGCCTCCACCCGTAGGCCGGGCGCCGGAGGGTCACCGGCCGCGCGCGAGGACACCGGGGGCCCGCCCTCCTCTCGCGAAGGCGCCGGGGGCGGGTCGGCGGCGTGTCCCGGTGCGGGCCCGGGTCCGGGGACCGTCGCCGTCCGCGGCCCGCGCGCCGGCGGGCCGGAAGGGCCGGACCCGCCCGCGGGGGCGGAAGCGTGCGGGAGGCTCCTGTGCCGGGTGACCTGCCCGGGGGCGGCCAGGTTCTGCCGCAGCATCCTGGTGTGCAGCGCCTGGAGTTCCGCACTCGCGTCGACGCCCAGTTCCTCGGCCAGCACCAGCCGGGTCCGCTCGTAGATCCGCAGGGCCTCGGCCTGTCGTCCCAGCCGGTACAGGGCCGTCATCAGGTGTCCCACCAGCCGCTCGCGCAACGGGTGTTCGGCGAATTCGCGGCCCAGCTCCGCCGCGACCGTCTCGTTGTCACCGAGATGGAGCCGCGCCTCCGCGAGGACTTCGAGCGCGCCGAGCCGTACGTCCTGCAACCTGCTGCTCTCCGCCGCCAAGGGGGCGTACTGGCTGAGTTCGGCGTACGGGCAGCCGCGCCACAGCGAGAGCGAGGCGGCCACCGCTTCCCGGGCTCCCCGGGCGTCGCCCTCCGCCAGCAGGCGGCGGCCACGGAGCACGCCCTCCTCGAAGGCGAGGACGTCGATGTCCTCGGGGACGATCTCCAGTTCGTACCCCGGTGCCCGGAAGCGCACGAGCGCCGTGGGGCGGCGCAGCCTGCCCTCCTGGCTCAGCACGCGCCGCAGGTGCGAGATGTGGCTCTGGAGCGTCGCCGTGGGGCGGCGCGGCGGCGTCTCGCCCCACAGCTCGTCGATCAGTTGCCCCAGGGGAACGACGTGTCCGACCCTGATCAGCAGAAGGGCCAGCAGCGCGCGTCGGCGGGGCGGGCCGATCGCCAGTTCCCGCCCTCCCGCACGCGCGGTCAGCGGCCCGAGGGCGGCGATGCTCAGCCGCTGCGACTGCCCCCCGCCCGGCTCCCGGACGCCCCCGGCCGAATCCCTGATCTCGCCCGTGATGCCGTCCCGTTGCGCGGGAACACGTGTTCCTGTGGTGCGGGGTTCCTTCTCCACACGCCATCACTTTCTCCGCTGGTGCCATGCCCTGGGCGATGCCGTCGTGCCGTCCGGTCCTCACGTTCCCCGACTCCGCCCTCCCCACGCGCCGTGGGTCCCGTTCTTAAACCAAAGGGTGATGAGGGCCCGGGAGGCATGCGGTGTGCCTTGTCGGGTGCTTGCGGACGAACGACAAGCGCGTGGCCAGCGGACCGACATGGTTTCGGCAGGGTCCTCGGCACAAGCTTCTGCGGCGACACACCGACTGCGGCGACCGAGGGGACGAAACGGCATGACACAAGGTCGACTCGCGCATCCGACAGCGGACCTCAGGGAAGTCCTCGACAGGGAAGCACCCCCCGAGGAACCTCCCGAACGGCCTCCCCTCGTCCAGCTTCGCAGCGAGATCACGGTGGAGCTGGTGGACCACTCGGCGGACGACGCGGCCGTGGTCCGGGCCGCCCGGGTCTCCACCGCCGGGGAGGCCGCACAGCACGAGGGGCGCAGCACGGCCGATCAGCGCGGGCTCATCCGCTACTTGGTGCGTTCCCGGCACGGCAGCCCCTTCGAGCACAACTCCATGACGTTCCTGGTGCACGCCCCCCTCTTCACCGTGCGGCACCTCATGCGGCACCGGACCTGGTCGTTCAACGAGGAGAGCGCGCGCTACCGCGATGTCGCCCCCGTCTTCTACGTACCGGACGAGACCCGGTTCCTGCGGCAGGTGGGCAAGCCCGGCCACTACCGCTACGTACCGGGCTCGGAGGCCGACCGGAGGCAGTTGCTGAGTTCGGCGAGGCGCTCGTACGAGACCGCGTTCGAGGAGTACACCCGCCTGCTGGACACCGGGATCTCCCGCGAGCTGGCCCGGATGGTGCTGCCCGTGTCCACCTTCTCCGCGGTGTACGCCACCTGCAACGCCCGCTCCCTGATGCACTTCCTCGGCCTGCGCACCCACCAGGCGGACGCCACGTACGTCTCCCACCCCCAGCGGGAGATCGAGATCGTCGCCGAACGGATGGAGGAGGAGTGGAGCCGGCTGATGCCGCTGACCCACGAGGCTTTCGCGACGGCCGGCCGAGTGTGCCCCTGAACCGGTGCTCCGCACCTCAGACACCGTGACGTACCCGAAGGGATCTCCGGCGCCATGGCACCGTCATCGTCCTCCGCGCTCTTCCTCGTCCTGAACACCAAGAGCATCCTCGACCGCCTGCCGGAGTGGTTCCCGGACGCCGGACAGGAGCTGATCGTGGTCACCACGCGGTCGGCCCTGGGGGACGCGCACCTGCCCTCCCTGGCACGGAAGTTCCGGCACCTGCACCTCGTGGAGGACTTCGACGGGCCCGGTACGGAGGACGAACTCACCGCACTGGGAAGACGGTTCGCCATCCGGCGGGTCCTGTCCACCGGTGAGCGGGACGTGCTGCGCGCGGCGCGGCTCCGACAGCGGCTCGGGCTCGAAGGCCAGAGCCTGGAGCAGGCCGTCCCGTTCCGCGACAAGTACGTGATGAAGTCGCGACTCGCGCGGGCCGGGATGCCGGTCGCCCCGATGCGCCGCCTGACCGACGCCCGCGACCTGCGCGCCTTCGCCTGCGACCACGGCTTTCCGCTGGTCGTCAAGCAGGTGGACAGCGGCGGCTCGAACGGGACCCGGGTGCTCGTCGACGAGAAGGCGCTCGCGGAGTTCCTGACGACGTGGCAGCCGCACGCACCGGGCTCGCAACACCTCGTCGAGGGCTGGGTGGAAGGGGACTTCTACCAGGTCAACGGGTTGATGGAGGCGGGCCGGATCGTCCTGGGGCAGCCTTCGCTGCATCCGTACTCCGACTGGTTCTCGGTCGCGTTCGACGCTCCCGGCATGAGCGCCATGATGCCCGAGGAGCATCCGCTCTCCGGACGGCTGCGGCGCACGGCGGCCGATGTGCTGGCGGCGCTCCCCGCGGTGCCCGGGATCTGCGCGTTCCAGGTCGAGTTCTTCCATACGCCCGACGACCGTCTCGTGATCTGCGAGGCCGCCTGCCGGGCGGGCGGCTCCCACATGGTCGACACCCACGAGGCCGTGCTGGGCGTCAACCTGCACGGCGCGAGCCTGCTCGGACAGGCCGGACGCGGCGAAGAGGTACGCATCGGTCCCACCGGGCTCCCCCGCCGGGGCTACGCGCGTTTCCCGCCCGCCGACGGCACGCTGCGGTACCTGCCGCGCCACTGCCCGCTGCCGGGAACGCTGAGCTACCGCGCCTCCGGCGAGGTCGGCCGTACGTACGAGGGGGCCCGGCACCTCGGCCCGAGCGTCGCCGACGTGGTCTTCACCCTGTCCGCGCCCGACCCGCGCGAGGAACTGCGGCGCGTCGAGGACTGGTGGGAGCGGAACGTGGTGTGGGAAGGCCGCACCACGGCGCTGCCCAAGGCGTACCGGGACCACCCGCTCCGTGCGCTCCCGCGCACCTGTGGGACCGCCTGAACTCCGCACGCCCCTCCCACCCTCTGTGAGGTACGACCGCATGCACCCCTCACCCCCGCGCCCCGACCCCGTTCTCGACGTGCTCGGCGGCAAGCGCCTGTCCGGGACCGTGGCCACCTCCGGATTCAAACACTCGCTGGTCACCCTCGCGGGAGCCGCGGCGGTGGCCGACGCCCCGGTCCGCATCGACAACTGCCCGGACATCGTGGAGACCGACGTCCTCAGCGGGCTGTTCCGGTCCCTCGGCGGCCGGGCGACGCGGACGGGTGACAGCCTCACCCTCGACGCGTCGGGTTTCGGCGGCGGCCGGGCCGCCGACGTGCCCGCCGACCTGGCCACCCGCATCCACGGCTCCTCGTACCTGCTCACCGGGTTGCTGGCCCGGCACGGCGCCGCCCGGATGCCCGCCAGTGGGGGCTGCCGCATCGGCGAGGGCCCGCAGGGCCGTCCGGTGGAGCATTTCCTGAGCATCCTGGAACGGTTCGGGGCCCGAGGGCGCATCGCCGACGACGGCGCGCTGGAAGTGCGGGCCGAGCGGCTGCTCCCCTGCACCGTGGACCTGCTCGACTACACGCGCAACCGGGCCCTGATGTCGGGGCCGCAGTACGGCGGCGCCACCAAGACCGCGCTGCTGGCCGCCGTCATGGCCGAGGGCACCTCGACACTGCGCCACCTGTACCCCAAGCCGGACGTCACCGACCTGGTAGAGGTGTTGCGGGCCCTCGGCGCGGACATCGAGGACGACGGACCGGAGACGCTCGTCGTACGGGGCCGCGGACCCGGTTCGCTGCGCCGTGCGGCGGCGCACACCCTGATGCCCGATCTCATCGAGATCATCACCTGGGTGTGCGTCGCGGTCACCCTGGCGGACGGGCCGCTGCGGGCGACCGGGCCCGGGATGGCGCGGGCGGTGCGGGCACTGCGCCCCGAGTTCGACCTCTTCGACCGCATGGGCGTCGAACTCTCCGTCGGAGACGGAGAGTTGCTGGTCCATCCGGCGGAGAGGCCGCTGCGTCCGGTGGAGTTCACCGCCGCCTCCCGGAGCGTCTTCAGCGACAGCCAGCCGTTCTTCGCCCTGCTGGGAGCCCTGGCCGAAGGGCCCACCACGATCACCGAGGCGGTGTGGGAGAACCGGTACGGATACGTACCCGGGCTCATCGCCCTGGGCATGCGGGCCACCCAGGACGGCCGGGTCCTGCGCGTCGACGGCCCCTGCCCGCCCCGGCTCCCGGGCCGGACCCTCACCGGCACCGACCTGCGCGCCTCGGCGGCGCTGCTGCTTGCCGCGCTCGCGGTCCCCGGCCGCACCCTGCTGCACGGCGGCCACCACCTGGACCGCGGCTACCGCGACCTCCCCGGGGACCTGCGGTCGCTGGGCGCCGACATCGCCGCCGTCGCCGGCCCCGCCGACGCCCCGCCGTCCGCCGGCTGAGCCGGGGCGGCCCGGCACCGTCCGCCACCGCACAGGAGAGACCACCGCACAGGAGAGAGCAATGACGCACACACGGAGCACGCCCCGGAGCATCCTCGTCATCTGGCCTCCCCAGGTGCTCAGTTACTTCAACGCGGGCCACCACCTGGCACTGCACCAGGTGGCGGGCCATCTGCGGACGGCTCTGCGGGGAAGCGTCGTGGACGCGGTGGACGCCAGCGTGGAGCGGCTCACCTGGAAGGACATCGGCAACGCGCTCTTCCAGAAGCAGTACGACGTGATCGCCGTCATGAACGACTTCGACGGCGTCGACGGGCTGGCCCGCTTCCTCTCGTACGTCGCCGAGCTGAGCCCGCGGTCCAAGGCCGTGGCCTTCGGGCGCCTCAGCGGCGTCAACCCGGAGTACTTCCAGAAGTTCGCCCTGGACGCGATCGTCCACAACGGGGACTTCGAGGCGGGTGTCCACGCGGCGATCGAGGTGTTCGACGGACACGCGGAGCGCGCGCCCGGTGTCTACGTCAAGGGCCCCGACGGCTGGCGGGCGCCGGACGCCCCCGGCACACTGCTGCCGCCCTCCGCCTGGTACCTGCCCACGCCCGACGAGCTGCCCTACGCGCGCTACGACGAGCTGTACAGCAACGACGCCAACAAGTTCTGCGGCATCCCCCGCCGCCGCGAGCTGGTGGTGCCCGCCGCCCGCGGCTGCCCCATCGGCTGCTCGTACTGCGAGGTGCACACCATCTTCGGCAAGCGCGAACGCCGGCTGACGGTCGATCAGGTCATGGAGTACGTCGAGGAGTCGTTCGCCGCCGCGCCCTTCGAGTACGTGGCCTTCTACGCGCCGACCTTCACCCTGGACCGCACCTGGGTGCGCGCGATGTGCGACCGGTTCGAGGCGGCGGGCTCCCGCTATCCGTGGAAGTGCGCCACCACCCTGCACCATCTCGACGAGGACACGGTGACGCGGATGGGCCGCTCCGGCTGTGTGCGGATCAGCGTCGGCCTGGAGACCCTGGACGAGGAGGGGCACGACGCGCTGCCCCGCTCCAAGCAGAAGTCCGAGGGGGACCTGGACCGGCTCGCGCGGTGGTGCGCGGCGGCGGGCGTCGAGCTCAACTGCTTCGTCATGGTGGGCCTGCCCGGCACCACCGTCGAGGGCACCCGGCGCACCGTCGCCAAGGTGCACGAGCTGGGCGGCCGGGCCCGCCCCACCGTCTACTGCCCCTGGGACGAGACCCGGGCCGACATGACGGACCGGGAGATGTCGGCGTTCAACCGGCAGCTCTTCGCGCCGGGCACCCACAGCATGCCCCCGGAGGATCTCGCGGCGGCCTACCACGTGGTCTTCGGCCCGCAGCCCGACCAGACCGAGGTCTTCCAGCACATCCCCGAGCGCTCCCGGCCGGTGGCCGATACGCCGGCGCCCGGCCCGCGGGGGGTGCGATGAGCAGCGACGGGGCACCGCCCAGGCCGGGTGGGAACGCGCCCTTCGCCCGCCCGGCGGCGGGCGGCCTGTACCGCAACACGCGCAGCCACCGGCCCGGCGAGGTCAACCTGAAGAGCTGCGGGCTGCTGCATCCCCGGGCCGCCGCCCTGCACCACGAGACGCTCTCCCTCCTCGATCCGCTCGACGTCCTGACGTACCCGGCGCTGAAGTCGACGTACGCCATGGTCGCCGAACGGTTCGGGCTGGCGCCGGGTGCGCTGGTGCTGACCGCCGGCAGCGATCCCGGCCTGCAGCTCCTCGTACGCGCCTTCCCCGGTGCCCGGCGCATCGTCCTCCACACCCCCAGCTACGACAATTGGGGAAAGTTCGCCAGGATCGGCGGCTGCGCGCTCGACCTCGTGCCGCCCGACCCGGTGAACGGCCTCTTCTCGCTCGGCGACCTGGCGGCGCGGTTGCGCGAGGGGCCGCCCGCCTTCGTGGTCGTCACCCAGCCGCACAGTTTCACCGGCCAGGCCCACACCGCCGCCGAGCTCCACGAGCTGGCCGGGCAGGTCGCGGCGCACGGCAGTCTGCTGGTGCTGGACACCGCCTATCTGGCGTTCTCCGAGGGCGGGGAGGACACGGTGCGCGCCCTGACCGGGCTGCGCCACGTCGTGCGCGTCAACAGCTTCTCCAAGAGCTACGGGCTCTCGGGGGCCCGTATCGGTGTGGTGATGACCCACCCGGACACCGCGGAGCACCTCCTCGACATCGACGCCGAGGCCTCCGTGTCCGGCCCCGCGCTGGCCCTGCTGCGTGCCGCTCTGGGCCGGCCCGCCCTCTTCGAGGAGATCTGGGCGGAGGTGCGCGGCCTGCGCACCCTCCTGGCCCGGCTGGTGGAGACGGCCGCACCGGGCTGGCGGGCCCGTCCGGGCGAGGGCAACTTCGTCTGCTGGGACGTGCCGTCACCCGCCGAGGCCGCCGCCGCGACCGCCTGGCTGTACGAACACGGCTTCGTGATCCGCGACCTGTCCGGGTTCCCGGGGCTGCCCGCCGCCGTACGCGTGTCCGTGGGGGAGCGGCACGACGTCGATCGGGTCGGCGAGTTGTTGGCGCACCGGCACCGGCACGGCCTGATACCGCGCGCACAGACCACACAGGACGCGCACACCGCATGACCAGCACCACCCGCACCACCCGCACCACCCGCACAAGGAGAGCCACGATGAGCCGCACCACCCGCATACTGCCCGGGGCCGGGCTGCCGAACGTCCGCGACACCGGTGGACTGCGTACGTCGGACAACGCCCTGATGCGGCGCGGCGTGCTGCTGCGCGGCCCCGCACCGGTCGGGGACAGCGTCGGCCTGCTGACCGACCTGGGCATCCGTACCGTCGTCGACCTGCGCAGCAAGGCCGAGACGGACGTCGCGGACGTGCCCCGCGACCGGGGGGCACGGGTGCTGCACCGGCCGGTGTGGGGCGACATGACGCGCATCCGCGGGGTCCGGCTCCCGGGCCCCGGCGCGTATCTGGTCAACTACCGCAGCATGCTGTCGGTGGCGGCGCCCGTGGCCGTGGAGATCGTCCAGGCCCTGGCCGCGCCGGACACCTGCCCGCTGTACGTGTGCTGTTCCGTCGGCAAGGACCGGACCGGGGTGATGACCGCCCTGGTCCTGCGCGCGCTGGGCGTACGGCTGGACGACATCGTGAAGGACTACGCGCTCACCGGGCGGGCCTACCGCAAGCTGCGTCCCGACGACCCGAGACCGCCCTGGGTCGATGAGTACTCGGCGCGGGAACTCGCCGCGAGGACCGCGTCACCCGCGTGGACGATGCGTTCCCTGCTGGAGGGCATCGAGAAGGAACACGGCCATGTGCGGGCCTACTTGACCGGGTTCGGGCTGACCGGACCGGACTGGCGGCGGGCCCGGCGACAGGCCCTGGAGCCCGCCCGGGCCGCGGCGGGGGGAGCCTGATGTCCCTCATCGACCTCACCGCCCTGGCGGGCGCCGAACTGGTCCGCACCCCCTACGACTTCGCGGTGATCACGGACACCTTCGCCGACGGGGCGACCGCCCGCGCGCTGGGGTCCGGTTTCGCCGCGGACGCCTTCGTGCGGAGCGAGCGCGGGGCGGGGGCCGGCGGCAAGCAGTACGTCATGTTCAGCCGGACCGTGGTGCGCGACGGGGTACCGGACGGGGTGGACGACCTCTCCCCCGCCTGGCGCGGCGTCGTCGACGACCTGCTGTCCGACGGGTACCGGGACGCGCTGGCCGCACTGACCGGGGTCGCGCTCGACGGGTGCGCGGTCGAGGCCCGGCTGACCCGTTACGCGGCGGGCTGCTGGATCGAGCCGCACACCGACCGGCCCGACAAGGCGCTCACCCATCTCTTCTACTTCAACGAGGGCTGGCGCGCCGAGTGGGACGGTGACTTCCGTGTCCTGAGCGGACCTCGCATGCGGGACTGCGTACGCCGTGTCCCGCCCCGCCTCGGCACGTCCGTCGTGATGGTGCCCTCGCCCCGGTCCTGGCACGGCGTTCCGCCCGTGACCGAGGACTGCCCGCAGGAGCGGCTCGCCCTGCTCGTGCACTTCGTCCGCCCGCCCGGGGACGGCCCGACGGCCGCTTCCCCCGACCCCCTCGCCCGCAGCGGCTCGTGAGGAGCGCCATGCACGTCCTGCCGGACCACACCCTCTCCACCGAAGTGGACGTCACCGACGACATCGTCCGCCGGGGGTTCTCCCTGGTCGACGGCCCGCAACTGCACGTCCCGGACCAACTCGTGGATTCACTGGGTGAGTTCGTCGCCTCCTACGAGGACCTGCCCGCCGACCCCTTCCTGCCGGACGGCGGCCGGTACCGCTACCGGCGTCACTCGCGCTACCTCTTCGACGCGGCGACCCGGCACCTGGAGGTCATCGAGAACCCGGGCTACTTCCAGACGGCGGAGAACAACCCGTTCGCGGGCGGGGTGATGCGCACCTACGAGGAGCTGGCCGGCCACATCGTCCGCAGCCCGTTCCTCGCCGCCCTGATCGCCTTCAACTGCGACCGGCTCCCCCCGCAGGAGACGACGACCCGGTGGGAGGTGCAGGCGCACTGCGTGCGCATCGTCGCCCGGCAGAACGCGCTGGGCAGGCCGACCCCCGAGGGGGTGCACCGGGACGGCTATCCCTTCATCAGCCTGCACATGATCAACCGGTACAACATCGGACGGACCGGGACCAGCGTCTACGACGCGGACGAGAACTTCCTCACCCGGAAGGTGTTCTCCGCGCGCCTCGACTCGCTGTACGGCGAGGACCACCGCATCCGGCACGGTGTGGAGGACGTCGAGCAGGCCGACCCCCGGCTCGGTGACGGCACCCGGGACATGCTGCTCATGAGCTACGACCCGAGGTGATCGCCTGTGCGTGCTGTTGTCGTCTCGGGTGCGTCGTCGGGCATCGGCCTCGCCACCGCACGGACCCTGGCCCGCGAGGGGTACGCGGTGGTGGCGCTGGCCCGCCGCGCCGAGCGGCTCGACGCCCTGGTGGCGGACCTGCCGGGGGCGGAGATCCGGGCCGTGCCCGTCGACGTCCGCGACCGGGACGCGCTGGCCCGCACCCTGGACGGCCTCCCCGAGAAGTTCCAGGACATCACGGCGGTGGTGAACAACGCGGGCCTGTCCCGGGGGTTCGGGCCGCTCCAGGAGGGCAGCCCCGAGCACTGGCGGGACATGCTGGAGACCAACATCGGGGGGCACCTCAACCTGACGTCGGTCCTGCTGCCCCGGCTCGTCGAGCGGGGTCCTGCCGCGCACATCGTCAACATCGGCTCCATAGCCGCGCGTTATCCCTACAGCGGCGGGAACGTCTACGCCGCGACCAAGGCCTTCGTGCATCAGCTCAGCCTGAGCCTGCGCACGGACCTCCAGGGCACCGGGGTGCGGGTGACCTGCATCGCCCCCGGGATGACGAGGACCGAGTTCGCCCTGGTCCGCTACGACGGGGACGCGCGGAGGGCGGACCGGCTCTACGAGGGGGTCGAGCCGCTGGACGCGCAGGACGTGGCGGACACGGTCTCCTGGTGTCTGGCCAGGCCGCCGCACGTGAACGTGAACATGATCGAGATCATGCCGACGGACCAGCCGTTCGGCCTCGGTTTCACCGCCCCCGGCAGCGGGCCCGCACCCACCGGGCCACGGCCGTGCCCGCCCGAGTCAAGGAGTTGAGCAAGTGATCGTCTGCGGACTCAAGGTGACCCACGACGGAGCCGTCGCCCTCGTGGACGGCGACCGGCTGGTCTTCAGCGTGGAGATGGAGAAGATCGCCAACGGCGCCCGCTACAGCCCGGTCGCCGACCTCGACGTGATTCCCGGCCTGCTCGGCGACTTCGGGTACAAGCCCGCCGACGTCGACGAGTGGGTGATCGACGGCTGGGACGGCGACGTGTCCGGCATCGCGGAGACCACCGGTCGCGGTCGCCCGCTGGCCCTGCCGGTCGGCCCCTACCGCGAGTCCGACGCCTGCCCCGACCTGCTCCGGCCGGCCATGTCCGGGGTGTTCCCGCTGGGCGGGAAGACCTTTCCCTACACGAGTCACAGCCACGCCGCGGGCCATGTCGCGAGCGCCTACTGTTCGAGCCCGTTCGCCGCGCGGGGCGAGGCCGCGGCCGTACTGATCTGGGACGGCGGGCTCTTCCCCCGGCTGTACTGGTGCGACCCCGGGCGGGGGGAAGTACGCAACGGCGGCGCCCTGTTCCCCCTGATCGGCCACGCCTACGCCACGGCGGGACACCATTTCGGCCCCTTCCGGCGCACCCGCCAGTCCCCCACCGTCCAGGACCTCTCGGTCGCGGGCAAACTGATGGCGTACATCGCGCTCGGGCAGGTACGGGCCCCCGTGGTGGCGGTGCTGCGCGAGGCATTCCACGAGATCTTCGAGGGGGACGACCCGCGGGCCCGGGAGTACCGCGCCTCGGTGGGCGGTTTCGGCAGCCTCTTCGAACCGTCGATCCCGCCCGTGCACGCCTTCTTCGCGACCGTGCGCGAACGCCTGACGGGCCAGGACGTCCCGGACGAGGACGTCCTGGCGAGCGTGCACGCGTTCCTGGAGGAGCTGCTGGTCACCCGGCTGACGGAGCGGCTGGGCGACTGGCGGGGGCCCGGCCCCTGGAACGTGTGCTTCGCGGGCGGCTGCGCCCTGAACATCAAGTGGAACAGCGCCCTGCGGGCCGTCCCCCAGGTCCGGGAGGTGTGGGTGCCGCCGTTCCCCAACGACGCCGGATCGGCCATCGGCGCCGCCGCGCTCGGCGCGATCCGGCACGGCGGCCTGCGTCCCCTGCGCTGGCACGCCCGCTCGGGGCCCGAGCTGGGCCCGGTCGGTGACGTCCCCGACGGCTGGAGCGCCCGCCCGTGCGACGCGCGCGCTCTGGCGCGGGTCCTGCACGGCGGCGGGGAGCCCGTCGTCGTCCTGAACGGCCGTGCCGAGCTCGGGCCGCGCGCCCTCGGCGGGCGCAGCATCCTCGCGGCCCCGACCGATCCGGCCATGAAGGACCTGCTCAACTCCGTGAAGAAGCGCGAGCCGTACCGTCCGGTGGCCCCGGTCTGCCTGGTCGGGGAAGCCCCGAAGATCTTCGCTCCGGGGACGCCCGACCCGTACATGCTCTTCGACCACGAGGTACGGCCCGAGTGGCGGGACCGCATCCCGGCGGTCGTCCACCTCGACGGCACGGCGCGGCTCCAGACGGTGTCGGCCGAGGACGACGTCTTCCTCGCCGCCGTCCTGACGGAGTACCACGCGCTCAGTGGTGTCCCCGTGCTCTGCAACACCAGTGCCAACCTCAACGGCTGCGGCTTCTTCCCCGACGTGGCGTCCGCGATGGGCTGGGGACGGATCGGCAGGATCTGGAGCGACGGCGTCCTGTACGAGCACGCCGGTGAGTGAACCGGGGCACGGGAGGGGCGGGCGCGGGCCCCTCGCCGTGGTCAAACTGGGTGGCAGCGTGATGGGCGAACCGGCGACCCTGCGCGCCTTCGCCGAGGACGTCTGGCGCTTGCGGAGGTCGGGGCGGCGGGTCCTCGTCGTGCACGGCGGCGGCCCCCAGATCAGCACGCATCTGCGCGCCAGGGGGGTGGAACCGGCCTTCGTCGACGGCCTGCGCGTGACCACCCCGCAGATGCTGGACGAGGTACGGATGGTGATGGCCGGGAAGCTCCAGCGCGAGCTGGTCGGTCTGATCAACGCGTACGGGCCCCTGGCCGTGGGCCTGACCGGCGAGGACGCCCACACGCTCGCGGCCGCACCCCGGCGGCACACCACCGCGGACGGCCGGGAGGTGGAGCTGGGACGGGTGGGCGACATCGTCCGGGTGGAGACGGGGCTGCTGCGGACGCTGCTGGCCGCCGGACGCGTCCCCGTCGTGTCCGGCATCGCCCGCAGCACCGACGGCGGCGTCCTCAACGTCAACGCGGACACCGTGGCAGCCGCCCTCGCGGTGTCCCTCAAGGCGCGGACCCTCGTGCTGCTCACCGATGTGGAGGGCCTGTACGCGGGTCCCGAGGCGCGGGTGGTGCGAAGGCTGTCCGCGGGAGAGCTCGCGGAGCTGCTGCCGGAGATCGGGGGCGGCATGGCTCCCAAGGCCGCCGCGTGCCTGCGGGCGGTGGACGCCGGCGTGCGGGAGGTGCGTATGCTGCCGGGCCTGGCACCGCACGTACTGGCCAGGAGCGTGCTCGACGGCGAGGAGCTCGGTACCACCGTGGTGTCCGACCCCGCGCGCCAGGAAGTCCCGGCAGGCAATCCCGTGCTCCCAGGAGGCAGCCCCGTGCAGAGGATCATCGTCGCCGGAATCTCCGGAGCGGGTAAGACCACGCTGGCGCGCGGTCTGTCGCGCCGGCTGTCGATCCCGCACACCGAGATGGACGGGCTCTTCTACGGGCCCGGCTGGACCCCGCGCGCCGAGTTCGAGCACGACGTGCGGGAGATGGCCGCCGGTGCGCGGTGGATCTGCGACGGCCAGTACCACTGGGTCATCGGGGACCTGGTGTGGCAGCGCGCGGACTGCGTGATCTGGCTGGACCTGCCGCGCAGGACCGTGCTGGCCCGCCTGGTCCGCCGGTCGCTGTGGCGGGTCGCCGGCCGTCGGCGGCTCTACGGCGGCAACGTCGAGACCTGGCGTTCGCTGCTCTTCAACCCGGACCATCCCGTCCGCCGGGTGCTGGACCTGTACGCGCAGCGCCGCCGGGAGACCCAGGAGCAGCTGGCCCGTCATCCCGGTGTCCGGGTGGTGCGGCTGACGTCCGGGCGGCAGGCGAGGCGGTGGCTGCGGGCGGTGGCGGACGGCGCGCCGCCGGGATGATCCGGGAGAGCGGGGCGCCCCTTGCGCGGGACCGGTCCGGCCGCTCGCGCAAGGGGCGCTCCGCTGTGATCAGTTGCCGGCGCTCTGCTCCGGGAGGGCCGGTACGAGGCTCCGTGCGAAGGTCTCCAGCGCGCGCGACCAGTTCTGCGCGTACTCCCGTACCAGCGCGAGGAACAGCTCCGCGTCGGCGGGGTCGGCCACCAGGCCGGTCATCCCGCTCTCGTCGTCGCTGACCTGCGCCGCGTGCCCGGTCTCGGCCTTGATGTGGGAGTCGATCCAGGCCAGGTCGCCCGGGCCGGTGAAGAGCGCGCCGTGCCCGGCGGGCACGGCGGTCCTGGGGAACATCCGCCGGAAGGCGACGGCGATGTCCAGGGCGATGGTCTCGACGACGCGGAGCTGCACCCCGGGACCCAGCGGCTCGTCGGCGAGGCGTTCCATGTTCGCCAGGAGGGCGGTGACCGGGGCGGGCAGTTCGGCGGCCGACCGCTGCCGCGCCGTGTCCAGCAGGGCGGCGACGGGGGCGACCACGGTGTCGTCCCACCACAGGTAGTGGATGCCGTCGGGGCCCGCCGGGGCGACCTCCCGGAACGCGGCGGCGACGTTGTCCAGGTCGTCGCCGATCACCCGGTAGGCCGTCTGGAAGGCTCCCAGGAGGTCGCGTCCCGGTTCGTCGCCACGGGAGTTCAGTGTGCGGGCGAGCACCCCCAGGCCGGACAGTGTGGTGAGCATGAAGCTCTTGGTCATCGCCCGCCAGCGGCAGGCCACTTCGAGGGCCGCGTGCGCGTCGACGGACTCGACGCCGCGGGCGACCTTGAAGAAGGGGTGGTCCGCGCGCCGGAGCCCCGCCTTGTCGATTTCCGCCTCCACCCGCTGATCGAGCTCGTTGTGCCCGGCGCGGGAAGGTCGTACAGCAGTCACGCTCGCTCCAGTGGGGTTCTGCGGGTCGCGGGCGTCGTCAGACGCCCAGTCGGCTCTTGACGTCCGCGAAGAAGGGGATGTGCCGGTAGTCGCGGATCTCGGGGTCGTAGTCCGTGTATTCGTCGGTGAAGGCCCGCAGCCTCTTCTTCACGGCGTCGACCGGTTCCTGGTGAATCCTGTGCTCGATCGCCTGGATCTCGGCGAGGAAGTCGGCCAGCGCGGTGGGGAGTCCGCCGCCGAGCCGGATGATGCCGCCCTCCAGCACGATCGCCCCGCGGCGGGCGAGGTAGTGGAACAGGAGCTGCGAGGCGACGGCGTCGTAGTTCGGCCGCGGGATGCCCTCCACCGCGTACCGCAGGAGCCGTTCGGCGAGGATGAACTCGTACGCGCGCCGCGCCTGTGCCGTCGGCAGCCGTGTGTCGTGCAGGCAGGCGAGCATGCCGCAGACGTCGACCCGCAGCTCCTCCAGTCCGGCCAGCGGCTTGGACTTCTTCGCGGAGAGGAACTCCGGGATGGGCATGGGGCCCTGCCGGTGGTGGTACTCGTGCAGCCGCACCCACCAGGAGGAGGCCTGGCGCACCTCGGCCTCGGACGCGTCGCTCAGCGTCGGGAAGCTGCCGTCGGCCATCACGTGGCGGATCATCGTGCGGGTGATCGCGAAGTGGCGCTCCACGAACTTGTCGATGAAGTAGAAGATGAGGTCGTCCGGCTGCTGGGAGCCGTCGATCTGGTTCTCCGGGAACAGGGCGACCACGGCGCGGGCGTCGAAGCCGCGCGAGCGCCGGGTGACCAGCACCGGCATGGTGTTGCTCGCGTACCGGTCGGCCAGGTGCGGGTCGGTCGGCAGCGTCTCGTAGGTCAGGTAGTCCAGGCTCAGGGACGGGAAGTACGAGGCGTCGAAGAGCGAGAAGAGGTGGTTGTCCCGCCGCTCGTTGATGTGGTTCTTGGTCGCGGTGAGCCTGGCGCCCCCGGTGAATTGCCTGATGTCCTCCAGGAAGGCCCGGACGATCGGCCTGCGCCGTAGCGCGTGCGTCCTCTCCACCCGCGCACCGAGGCGTTTGAGGAAGTCCGGGTCACGGAACGCCGACCGGTCCCCGCACAGTTCCTCGCGGATCGCGTTCACCTCGTCGAAGGTGTCGGCCATATCGTCGTTCGTGTACGTCAACTGACTCCACCTCACATGCCGCTGTAGCGATCCTCGTGCGCGAACCAGTACTCCAGCTGCACGGTCAGCCGGGGCCGGCCGCCGTCCGTCCGCACGGTGGACACGGAGTGCCACGAGGAGTCCGTGGGGGGGAAGGCGAGCAGCCGGCCGGGGCGCGGCGGGAGGCTGAGCGCGGGCGGCTCGCCCGCGTCCGCGGACATCCTGACCTCGAACTCCCCGCCGCCGTCGGAGGGCCAGCTGTCGTTGAGGTACAGGATGGCGGTGATGGCCTTCTCCGGTTTGTCCTTGTGGACGGAGATGTAGTCCCCGTCGACATGGGTGTAGATGCCCATGTCCCGTGACAGGCCGCCCAGTTCGATTCCGGTGCCCGCCGAGAGCCACCGTGTGAACCGGTCGCTCACGAGATCGTCGAACAGGGTCCGCCAGGGGGCCGGGAGCATGTGTGCGGTCCGGGCCTCCTTGCCGTTCACCATCAGGTAGGTGAGGTTCATCCGGTACTGCTTCTCGCTCGTGGGGTCGGTGCGCGAGATGGTGGTGATCCGGTCGATCGGCGCGGTCGTGAAGAGGTCCGTCGCCTCGTCCTTCGTGAGCGTGTTCTGCGCCACGTGCAGCGTGTACGGCGAGTCCATGTGCACGAACGTGGCGTTGAGGTTCAGCATGCGTCGTCCTTGTCGCTCGTCGCTCCGTCAGCTCTTCCAGTAGCCCAGGGACAGGGTCAGCAGGTCCGCCGGCGCCTGGGGGGTCACGGGCGTCACCGCGTGCCAGGAGACGTCGGAGGGCACCACCGTGTACATCCGCCCGGGGGCGGGCTCGACCACGCTCGCCGGACGTTCGCCGGAGTCCCGCGCCCACAGCTCGTAGACGCCTCCGGCGCCGGGCCACTCCTCGTTGAGGACGAGGACCGCGTTCAGTGCCTTGTCCGGTTTGCCGCGGTGGCGGTTGCGGTAGTCGCCGGGCTCGCGCAGGGAGATGTTCACGTCGAGCGCGCTGCGGCGGACGTCGATGCCGGTTCCCTCCGAGAGCCACTCCCCGAACCCGGGGCTCAGCACCTCCTCCAGCAACTCGGCCCAGGCGGGCTGGAGCCGGTCGGCGGCCGGGCGTCGCTCGTGCCCTTCGAAGAGCGTCACCAGCCACAGCCGGTACTTCTTGTCGTGCTGGGGGCCTTCCTTCACCGCACGGATGAATTCCTCCCGCTCCGGCACCTGTGCCTGGAGCCGTCGGAGGTCCTCGGCGCGGAAGAGGCCGTCCGCCGTGTGGTGGGGATGCGGGTGCGTGTGGGACACCACCCGTTGCCGCGTGTCGATCACGGTCACCTCACTGCCCGGGCCGTACGGCCGCGTCGAAGGGGGGACTGCGCGGCGGGCCCCGGAGCCGCTGGAACACGGCGGCCCGCCGGAACAGGACTCTGCCCGCACGCCCTTGCCGGATCGCTCCCACCCGCTTGAGGGTTCCTCGCACGCCCCCTTGCCGCCGGTACGCGACCGATGGGTTCCGCACGACGCGCCGCGCCGTGCGGCAAGCGGACCGGCATGCGCACCGCAGGCGTACCCTGCCACGGTCGGCATGAGGAATCTCTCATTCCGGCTTTCGGCGCCCGTCTTCCGTGCGGGCCGCCGAAGGCATTCGATCCGCCGAAGGACGTAGCGATTGAACCGCGTGCTGCGCCGCCGTGCACACGAACCGGCGGGCCCCCCGCGCACCCGCGCCTACCGGGGCTATCTGGCGGCGATGCTCATCGACGCCGTGGGCAACGGCCTGTGGGCTCCCGTCGCGCTGATCTTCTTCACCCGGGCCCAGGACATGCCCATGGCCCAGGTGGGCGCCGCGCTCAGCGCGGGAGGGCTGATCGGCCTGGCCCTGGGCCCGTTGGGCGGGAACCTGGTCGACCGGTGGGGGCCCCTGCGCCCGGCCCTCCTCAGCAATGTCGTGCGCGCCGGAGTCCTCGCCCTCTTCCCCACGGTCGGCTCCGCCTGGCAACTCGTCGTACTGGCCGCCCTCTTCGCCGCGTCCGACCGGGTGTTCTGGACGGCGAACGCCCCGATGGTGGCCCGCCTCGTGCCGACGGCGGCGCTGCCGCGCGCCCTCGGCACGCAGAACGTGATGCGCATCGGCGGATTCATGGCCGGCGGGGGCGTGGGAGCGGCGGCGAGCGGCGCGCTGTTCGCCAGCCCCGGAGGGCTGCACCTGCTCGCGTACGCCAACGCGGTGAGCTACTGCGCGGCGGCGCTGCTGCTGCTCACGGTACGGGTGCCCGCCGCGCCCACGGCGCGGGCGCCGGGGCCGGAACCGGCCGACGGCCCCGGGTGGCGGGCCCTCCTGGACGACCGGCCCTTCCTCCTGCTCTGCCTCGTGCAGCTCTCCTTCGCGCTGGCGTCGGAGAGCCTGTCGGTCATGCTGCCGCTGGTGGCCCTGAACGTCATGGACGGCCCGTCCTGGCTGCCCGGCGCGGCCGTGCTCACCGCCTCCCTCTCCCTGCTGGCCGCCAAGGTCCCGGCCGCCGCGTACGCCGAGTCCCGGCCGCGCCCGCACAGCCTGGTGGCCGCCTGTCTGGTGTTCGCGGGTGCGTTCCTGCTGCTCTCGTCCGCCGAGCAGTGGGACAAGGAGTGGGCGGCCTTCGTGATCCTGGGCGCGGCCCTGGTCGGAACGGTGGGCGACGCGCTCTTCGTACCGGTGATGACGACGATGGCGCACGAAGCGGCCCCCGACGCGCTCAAGGGCCGCTACAGCGCCGCGTTCCAGACCTCCTGGGGCCTGGCGAACGTCCTGGCTCCCGCCCTCTTCGCCGGACTGCTGTCGGTGGGCAACGGCGTGCTGTGGCTCGCCCTGACGGGCCTGGTCCTGCTGACCCTTCCCGCTGTCCACAGGCTCGGAGCGGGGCGGGCGCACACCGGGAGCCAGATCGGTTCGTCAGCCGGATGAGCCCGCGCGCGGTCCGGTCACGACCGGGTCACGACCAGGTCGCGGAGATCGCCGCGGACCGGACTCCGCCGTGCTCGTGGCCGACGGCGTCCTCGTCCCCCTGAGCCGTCACTGGGGTTCAGCGCACCCTTCCGCGCGGTTTCAGGCGCGTGGCCGGGAGTTCGGGGGCCGGGATCGGGGGGCCGTCGTAGCCCTTGACCTCGCCGTAGCGGGTGCCGTTCGTCCAGTCCTCGCGGAAGCCCTCGATGTCCTCCTGGGAGCGTCCGATCCAGTTCCAGAACATGACGATCTCCTCCTCGAACGGCTCCCCGCCCAGGAGCATCAGTCCCGCGTCCGAGACCGCGCGCAGCGGGAGTTCGCTCCGGCCGCAGCCGAGGTAGAGCATGGCGCCCGGGAGGAGCGGGACGCCGTCGACGTGGGCCTCGCCCGACATCGACAGGACCGCGTACTCGAAGTCGGGGTCGAGCGGGAGCCGGGTCCCGGTGCCCGCGGCGAGGCTGAGGTCCGCGCCGACGATCGGGCTGTACGCCGTACCGGGCGAGGTCGCCGTGTCCAGGGTGCCCAGGATGACCGTCGCGGTCAGGCCCGGGGCCGTCACCAGGGGCAGCTCGGCGTGGTGCTGGAAGTGGGGTGCCACATCGCGGTGGGCGTCCGGCAGGGCCACCCACAGCTGGGCGCCGTGCAGGAGGCGGGCGTGCGGGCGGGGGCTCTCCTCCGAGTGGCTGATGCCGCGGCCGGAGGTCATCAGGCCCAGCTCGCGCGGACGCACCGTCGCCAGGCTGCCGACGCTGTCGCGGTGCAGGACCTCGCCCTCGTGGAGCCAGCTCACGGTCTGGAGCCCGGAGTGCGGGTGCGGTGCGACCTGCATGCCGGGCTCGTCGGCGATGTCGTCCGGACCGTAGTGGTCCACGAAGCACCAGGCGCCCACCATCCGGCGGCCCAGGTTCGGCAGGAGGCGGCGGACCTCGGTGGACTCACCGAGGGTGACGGTACGGGGGCTCAGGAGTTCGCGTACCGGTTCGGCCACGACGAAGCCACGGCCGCCGCAGGCGGAGAGGACGGGCCGGCGATCGAGATTACTCATGCGGACAACCTAAGGGGTGTCCCGTGCTCCGTGGCGGGCACGCGACGACGGCTCCGGCGCGGCGGCGGCCCGGCGGGGAGCCGGGGAGGCGGGGTGAGGAATGCGCGGCGGAGCGGCGGCGTTGGAGCCACCGAAGAGACACCCGGACGGCGGAAGGGACCCGATGGACGCGTCGACGACGTACCACGAGCAGGGGACGGCAGCCGAGCGCTGGGCGCGGGCCCAGCTCTTCTTCGACGCGAAGGAGTACGCGACGGCCGCGATCGTCCTGGAGACGCTGGCGGGCGAGGCCCCCGAGCAGCTGGCGCCCCGGCTGCTGCTGGCCCGCGCCTACTACCACTCCGCCCAGCTCTCCCGTGCCGAGCGCGAGCTCCGCGCCCTGGTGGAGCGCTGGCCGGTGGAGGACTACGCGCAGCTGATGCTCGGCCGGACCCTGCAGCGCCAGGGCCGGGCGGCCGAGGCGGCCCCGTACCTGCGGCTCGCCGCGGCGATGGCCGGCGATCTCCCCGAATAGGGCGCGCCGGACAGCGCGCGGCGGCGCGCTTCGCACGGCCCGCGTCCCCGGTTCGGCCCCGCCCGTGCGGGGCCGGGCCGCCGCCTCGGTTAGCCTGGGCGCACGATGAACCGTCTGACCACGCCTTTCGGCTCCTACGAGCTCACCCGCTTCCCCGAGGACCCGCGCGACCGGCTCCGCGCCTGGGACGCCGCCGACGAGTACCTGCTGCGCCATCTCCACTCCGGTACCGGGGAGCGCGCTCCGGTGGACCTGGCCGGCGCCGGGCAGATCACCGTGCTCGGGGACCGCTGGGGGACGCTGACCACGGCGCTCGCCGCCTACCGCCCGACGCAGATCACCGACTCCTCCCTCACCCGTTCGGCGACCGCGGCCAACCTGGACCGGGCCGGGATCGGGACGTCCAAGGCGACGGTGACGCTGCTGACCACGCAGGACCCGCCGCCGCAGCGGATCGACGTGCTGCTCGTACGGGTGCCCAAGAGCCTCGCGCTGCTCGAGGACCAGCTGTACCGGCTGGCCCCGCACGTGCACGCGGGCACGGTGGTCGTCGGTACCGGCATGGTCAAGGAGATCCACACCTCCACCCTGCGTGTCTTCGAGAAGGTCCTGGGCCCGACGAAGACCTCCCTCGCGGAGAAGAAGGCGCGGCTGATCTTCTGCACGCCGGGCACGCCCGGGGCGGTCCACCCCACGACCCCCGGGCCGTGGCCGCTGACGTACACGGTGGACGAGGAGGCGGGCACGGGCTCCGGTCTGACCGTCGTCAACCACGCCGGGATCTTCTGCGCGGACCGGCTGGACGTCGGCACCCGCTTCTTCCTCCAGAACCTGCCGGTCAACACGGACGGCGCCCGGGTCGTGGACCTGGGGTGCGGCAACGGTGTCGTCGGCACGGCGGTCGCGGTCGCCGACCCGGACGCCGAGGTGGTCTTCACCGACGAGTCGTACCAGGCGGTCGCCTCCGCGCGGGCCACGTACCGGGCGAACGTCCGCGAGGGCCGGCGGACCGCCGAGTTCCTCGTCGGCGACGGTGTGGCGATGCTGTCCCCGGGCTCGGTGGACCTGGTGCTGAGCAATCCGCCGTTCCACTCCCATCAGGCCACCACCGACGCGACGGCGCTGCGGATGTTCGCGCAGTCGCGCAAGGTGCTGCGGCCCGGCGGGGAGCTGTGGATCGTCGCCAACCGGCACATGGGCTACCACACGCACCTGCGCCGGCTCTTCGGCAACAGCGAAGTCGTGGCGAGCGAGCCGAAGTTCGTGGTGCTGCGGGCGGTCAAGCGGAGCGAGCAGCAGCGCCCCATGTGACCTGCCGGTATCTCCTAGACTCGGCCGGATGAGCAGCCAGGGGGAGAACGCGGGCGGGGAGGGCGGGCGCTACCGCCGCGAGGACGTGGCCCGGGCGGCCGGGGTCAAGGTGCGCAACCTGCGCTACTACCAGGAGCGCGGGTTGCTGCCGCCGCCGCGCCGGGAGGGCCGGATCGCCTGGTACTCCGACGACCACCTGACCCGGCTGCGGCTGATCAGCGATCTGCTGGGGCGTGGTTACACCGTCAACGGCATCGCCGAGCTGCTGCACGCGTGGGAGGAGGGCGGCGGCGGTCTGTCCCGACTGCTGGGCCTGGAGCGGGAGATGACCCGGGACTGGGTGCGGGAGGAGCCGGTCACGATGGACCGGGCCGCGTTCCGGGAGCTGTTCGGCCCGGCCGCGACCGCCGAGGACACCCGGCGGGCGGTGGAGCTGGGGTACGTACGGATCGAGGGGGACCTGGTCACGTACCCGAGCCGGCGGCTGCTGGAGGCGACGGTGGCGCTGGTGCGGCAGGGGGTGCCGCTCGCGGAGATCCTGGACGCGGGGGACTTCGTCCAGTCCCAGGCGGCGGCGCTGGCGGACCGGTTCGTCGGGCTGTTCCGGCGGCATGTGGTCGGGGCGGAGGGGCTGGAGCATCTTTCGGCCACGCGGCTCCAGCACATCACGGAGGCGGTGGCGGCGCTGCGGCCGGTGGCCGGCGAGGTCGTGGCCGCCGAGTTCGCCCGCGCGATGGCGCGGCGGATGGACGAGGAGGTTGGCGAACTGTTGCGTACGGAGCAGTAGGAGTCGGCCGAAAAGGTGCGCTCGCACAACCTTGCCAACCCTCATTGGCACTCTTACATTCAACTCGTCGGTAACAACGGTGCACAGCCGAGAGCAAGGGACATGCTCATGGCAGATACTCCGAACGCATCCGAACCGCCGGGCCGTCGCGACGACGGGAACAGTGGCAGAGACGGCACGGCGGGCCGGGTCCGCTGGCGGCGGTTCGCGCTCCTGACCGTCCCCGCCGTGGCCGTGACCGCCGGTCTGGGCATCGCCCTCGCACAGGGCGCGCTGGCCGCCTCCTTCGCCGTGTCGGGGCAGCAGTTCAAGGTCTCGGCGAAGAACCTGGAGGGCGAGGGCTTCGCCCAGTACGGCAGCGTCGACGTCAACGCGCGCCAGGAACTCATACCGGTGGCGGTCACCGCCATCAAGGAGGCCAAGCTCTACAGCCTCTGCCAGTCCGTGGTCACCACGCTCCCGATGATCGGCGACATCTCCCTCAACCTCACCGCGGGCCGCAAGACCCCCGTCGAGGCCACCAACCTGTTCGTCGACGCCACCCAGCTCTCCGGCGACGCCGTCTTCACCAACATCGAGATCGGGCGGGACGCCTCCACCCTCGACAAGGGGCCGGCGGAGGCCCAGGGCATGCAGGACCTCTTCGCCCAGCAGGCGGACACCGTCAGCATCAGCGATCTCCAGCAGACGGCGTGGGCCACCAACGCCGGCACCTTCAAGCTCTCCGGGCTCAGC
The DNA here is from genome assembly GCF_044454165.1 of Streptomyces sp. NPDC051567. Taxonomy (NCBI): domain Bacteria; kingdom Bacillati; phylum Actinomycetota; class Actinomycetes; order Kitasatosporales; family Streptomycetaceae; genus Streptomyces; species Streptomyces sp. NPDC051567. The sequence continues at coordinate 281,090 of NZ_JBITDK010000004.1, forward strand.
ATGAACATCAGCAAGGGCAAGAAGGAATGCTTCTGAGACGCGCCGCCCCTCGGTCCGGCCCTCACGCCGGTACCGACGCCGGTACCGACGGCGCCCCATCGGGCCGGTTCCGTCGCTGGCGGCGCGGCAGACCCTTCTGGGGCGGGTTCTTCGCCCTGCTCGCCGGGGCCGAGATCTGCGTCCTGCCGCTGGCGCCGCTGAAGGTGATGCTCCTTCAGGGGGTGGCGGGCATTCCGTCCGTCCTGATGGGGATCGTCATGATCGTGCTCGGGCTCACCGTCTGGTTCTCGCCCGCGCAGCGCGTTCTCGCGGGTGTCCTCACCACCCTGATCGCGACCGCCGCGCTGGTCCTGTCGAACCTGGGCGGTTTCCTGTTCGGCACCTTGCTGGGCATCGTCGGCGGCGGGCTGATGTTCGCCTGGCAGCCGTACGCCGACCGGCGCGCCCACGGCGCCGGGACCACCGGGACCACCGGGACCACCGGTGACGATCACCCCCACGACGCACCGCCCGCAGCGTCCGTGCCCGCACCCCCCACGCACCCCCACCCCCACCCCCACCCGCGCAACGATCCCCAAGGAGCACAGCCATGAGCCGTACGCGCACCTCGCTCGCCCTCGGGATGGCCGCCGCCGGGGCCCTGTCGATGGCCTCCGTCACCGCCAGCGCCGCGCCCGTACCGCTGGCCGGGCCGACCACCGTCTCCCCGGCCGGGCACGCCTTCAAGGCCACGCTGACCGGGAGGGCCACCCTCAAGGCCGGTTCGGTGACGGTGACCTGCTCCGTCTCCGTCTCCACCGGCAGCGTGCCGGCCGCCCCCGGCAACCACAACGCGGCCGGGCCGGTCTCCTCGCCGATCTCGCCGCCCACGTACAGCTCCTGCACCGCCAGCCTGCCGGGGGTGACCCCGACGGTCACCACCAGCGGCCCGTGGACGGTGTCGATGCAGAACGGCTCCCCCGTCACCGCCACCCTGAACGTGCCGGTCGGCGGGCTCGTCGTGCAGACGAGCGGCCTGGCCACCTGTACGGTCACGACGGCCCCCACCGCCCCGGCGGGCGTGGCCGGGACCTGGGCGAACGGTGTGCCGTCGAAGCTGACCTTCACCAACGCGTCCGTGCCGGTCTCCGTCACGGGCGGGTTCGGCTGCCCGACGAGCGCGACCTTCTCCACCTTCAACGCCGTCTACCAGGTCACGGACACCACCGCTCCGGCGCAGCAGATCATCGTCGGCCCCTGACCCGCGCCACGCACCACGGCCCGCCCGCCCCGGGGTACCTCCGGGGCGGGCGGGCCGTTCGCGCGGTCAGGGGAGAGGAGCCGGCGCGGGCCGGTCGGCCCGCGTCAGGCCGTGGTGCCCTGCCGCCTGCGCCGGACCAGGAACCAGCCGGACGCCGTGAGCACGAGCGCGGCTCCGCCCAGGGTGGCCACGGCCGCGCCGGTGGAGGCCAGTGCCCCGCCGGCCGGGACCTTGCCGGCGGGGCCGACCGAGCCGCCGGAGCCCACCGCGCCGCCGCCACCGACCGTACCGGGGCTGCCGGCGCTGTCACCGGAGCCCCCCGTACCGCCGGAGGAGCCGGACGTGCCCGAGGAGCCGGACGTGCCGGAGGAACCGCCGCCCGCGACCCCGCCCGTGCCCCCGGAGGTCGAGCCTCCGTCGGTGGTGCCGCCCGTGGAGTCCGTGGTGACGGTGAGCGTGACCGGGGTGGTGCGGCTGGTCCCGGCCTCGTTGCGGAACTCCGCGCGGAACCGGTGCCCGTCGTGCCCGGCCGCCGCCGTGAACGCGTACGTCTGCGCGGTGGCCCCCGCCACCGGCTGCCAGGTGCGGCCCGCGTCGGTGCTGACCTGCCAGGCGACGGCGGGGCGCGGGGTCCCTTCCGCCTGCGCGGTCAGGGAGACCTTGGTGCCGGGTGCGACGGACTGGTCCGTGGGGCCCTGGGTGACCTTCGGGGAGACCTTCCGCTCCAGCCTGGTGATCTTCCCCTCGGCCGGGCTGGAGACGAACACGGCCCCGCCCCCGGGCTCGACCGCGAGGGCCGCCGACCCCGACTGGGCCTGGTTTCCGGACAGGACGACGGGTGCGGCCACCTCCTGGAGGTCGGTGGTGCGGTGGACGGTGAACGTCCCGTTGTTGTCGCTGCCCTGCTGGGACGGGTCCCCCGTGTCCTGCCAGACCACGAACGCCTCGTGCGTGAGCGGGTCGAACCGCGCCGCCCTCGGCATGTCGGTGCCGGGCAGGACGCGCAGCCGCTTGCCCGTCGCGTCGTGGACGACGACGGAGGTGTCCAGTGCGACCCAGACCGCGCCGGTGGTGGGCTCCACCTCGGTGAACCCGCCGAAGCCGTCGCCCGCCGGGAGTTCGACGGTCGCGGCGACCTGGAAGGTGCCGGTGTCGATCCGGTACATGCGGCGGTTGCCGACGTCGGTGAACCACACCGTCCCGCGCTTCGCGTCGAGCGCGAACTGGTCCCCGCCCTCCAGGGTGACGGACCGTTTCACGGCCGCGGTGGCGAGGTCGACCTCCGAGAGGACGGGGCCCTGCGCGACCAGCACCGTGCCCGGGGTGACCCCCGGGGCGGCGTCGGTGACGGTCGTGCCCGGTACCCAGGCGCCCGCCGCGGCGGCGTCGCCGTCCTTGGCGGTGCCGATGCCGCGCAGCGGGTAGACGAAGAGCGCGCCGTCGCCGGGGAGCGGGGCGATCAGTTGTTTCACGGCCCGGCGGCCGAGGGTTCCGGTGGGTCCCGGGGCCTGGCCGACGGTGGAGCGCAGTTTCCCGTCGGCCGGTTCGAGGACGTGCAGTCCGCTCTCGTTGGTGTCCGCGGTGTCGGGCAGGTCGGCGGCGGCGACGTACAGCTTCTTGGAGTCGGGGTGGAGCATCAGGTCGAGGGGGCGGCCGGCCGTGGTGAACTGCGCCGCCTCCTTGTAGGCGACGGTGCCCTGGGGTACGTCGACGCCCTCGCCGCCGGGGCCGGGCGGTTCCTGGCTGCCGAACGCGACCGGTATCCGGACGTCCTGCGAGCGGTCCCCGGCGCCCCGGTGGTCGACGCGGGTGACGACGGAGCAGACGATCGCGGCGCAGTCCAGGCCGTGGGTGGAGGCCGTCAGTTTCAGCTCGACGTCGAAGCTGCCTCCGTCGCCGTAGGGGATGCCGAGGGCGCCCGCGTGGCTGTCGTTCTTCGGGACGATCCACTGCGACGCCTTGGAGCCGCCGCTCGTGTCGGCGCCGCCCACGCAGGGGGCGGGGGTCCGGTTGTCGCCGTTGTCCTTGCAGAGGGCGACGTAGACGCCCTTGGTCTCGTCGAAGCCCTTGCCGGTGACGCGGACGGTCTGCCCGGCCGGGTCCAGCCCGGACGCGGCGGACACGGTCAGCTGCTGTCCGTTCGCCCCCAGCACGGTCCGGCCGGGCCCGGCGGCGGAGACGTGGCTGCCGGAGGCGGCCGAGGCGAGCACGAGCGCGAGCGCGGCCGTGGCGGCGCCCGCCCGGCCGGGAGTGAGGGGGAGGTGGGGTGTCATGGCTTCCTCGTCGGGACGGCGGGGCGTGTCGTGGACGTGGCGCCATCGGCCCGGGGGCCCGCCCGGCGGCAGCCGGGGAGCCCCTTTCGCCACACGCCACAGGGCCCGCGCGTGGACGCGCGGGCCCCCGGACTGCTGTTAGTTGAAGGTCACCGGGACGTGGACGTCGTACTTGCGGTTGGCGGAGTTGAAGTGGTCGGCGCGGGTCACGATGGCGCACTCGACGGTGTCGCCGCAGATCTGGCCGTTGCCCAGGTCGGCCTTGACGTGGACGGTGACGCTGAAGGAGCCTCCGGTACCGAAGACCGAGGTGTTGGGCAGGGTCCCGCCGAAGGTGTTGTTGACCCAGTGCGAGGCGCCGGTGGTGCCGGCCTGGTCCGAACCGCCCAGGCAGGGGGTGGGCTTGCTGGCGCCCTGGGCCCCGTTGACGGCACAGAGGCTGACGTATATGCCCTTGGCGGAGTTGAAACCGCTGCCGGTGACGGTGACGTTCTGCCCGGCCGCCGCGAGGGTGCTGGGCGCGGTGACGCTGAGGTTGTAGGTCGCGCCGTCGGTGACCGTACGCGTCGAGGTGGCGGCCGAGGCCGAACCGGCCAGACCGACGGTGATCGCGACGGCGGCGGCGGAGGCGAGGGCCGCGCGGGCGGCGGTACGGGGCAGGGAGGCAGCACGCATCACAAGAACACCTTTCAGGTGCGGGAAGAGGGGCTGAACTGAGGTAAGGCTAACCTAATATCGATCAAGGCAGAACCCTTTCGGCCACTCCCGCCCGGACCAAACCCGCCCACCTGCGCGTATGACCGACGGGCGGCAAGTGGGGGGTGGCCGATAGGAGTTGTACGGGGCGGACCCATGTCCCGGAGCCGGGACGGTTCACGGGCCGGTACCGGTACCGGGGTCAAGGTCGGGGTCGGGGTCGGGGTCGGCCCCGGGGGGCCGCCGCTCCCCGGGGCCTTCGTGGCCGCCGGGCGGGTCCAGCAGCGGATCGATCCCCGCCCGGAGGCACCGGAGCAGCGCGCCGTCCGAGGCGGAGACCAGCTCCGGGGTCCCGATGGCCATCCTCATCAGGGTGGCGCCGAGCAGCCAGGCCGCGAGCAGCTCGGCGCGCAGCCCGGCGTCGGGGCCCTCCAGCCGTCCGGCGAAACCCTCCGAGAAGACTTCGGCGATCTCGCCGCGGAGCCTCGCGACGGCCCCCTCCTGGCCGGAGGAGCGGAGCACCGACAGCACCGGGTGCGGGACCTCGCCCTGCGTGGGCGCGTTGAGGACGACGTCCCGGACCCAGGCCGCCACGTCTTCGAGCGGCAGGCCGCGCAGCGGCTCGAAGAGGGCCGTGCTCGTCGACACCGCCTCGAACAGTGCCTCTTTTGAGCCGAAGTAGCGGTAGACGAGGGCCGCGTCCACTCCGGCGTCCCCGGCTATGTCCCGGACGCGGGTGCCGTTGTAGCCGTACCGCCCGAAACGCAGGGCGGCGGCGCCCGTCAGAGCGGCGCGGGTGGCCGCCGCGTCATGTTTGCGGGCTCGCGCGAGGGGAGTTCCGTCTTGCCGCGATTCATCAGGATTGTTCACCTGTCACACCTCCACCTGCCTCGTGCCGCACGTGTCGCCCGACCGGCTTCCCTCGTGTCCGAAAGCCGTCGGACGTTGTCACCCGTCGTTGACCCACGACCGGGCCGACCCTACGTTTTCGTCAACGGGCGGTGACCCGGAACGTCTCTTTCCCCTCTCCCTCCTCCTGATATCCGCTCCGGCCGGTACGCCGGTGTGCCCGTGCGTCCGGGTGCCCGTGTGCCGCCGCGTCCGGCGGACCGCTCCGGGCTCGCGCCGGCCGTCCGTTCACATGGACGCACCCGGTCACAGCCACGGTCACGGTCACGAGCGGAACCCTTTCCCTGCCCCACGGCAGCGGCCTTGAGCGACCTGCGGCAAGAAGCCCCGTCAGAAAGGCATCATTCGTGCGCATACTGTTCACCACCGTCGGCAGCCCCTCCCACGGGCGTGCCCAACTGCCCCTGGCCCGCGCTCTCGCCGCGGCCGGCCACGAGGTCCTGGCGGCCACCACCGAGCCCATCGCCTCGGTGTTCGAACGGGACGATGTCCGGGTCACGAGCTGTCTCGCCGACTTCACGCCCGGCGCCCAGGCGCAACCGGCGGCGCCCGGCGCCGACCACCCGGACCCGGACCCGGAGGTGGCGCGCGAACGGATGATGCACTTCATGCACCAGTCCCTGTCCGGCCCGATGGCGCAACAGATGCTGGGCACCCTGCTCCCCTTGGTACGGGACTTCCGGCCCGATGTCATTCTCCGTGACGGCATGGACATGGCCAGCGTCCTGATCGGCGAGCTGCTGGGCATCCCGCAGCTGCCCACCCCGTCCGGGGCCAGCAACCTGTTCGACCCGGCCGCGCTCCTGCCGGGCCTCAACACCCTGCGGGAACAGCACGGGCTGCCCGTCCGCGAGGACCCGCTGTCGGTCGTCCCGCACGGCCGGATCGACTACGTCCCGCCGTCCTTCTCCTTCGCCCAGCACCTGCCGGCGTCGTGGTCCTACCGGCAGACGGTGACCGTGGACCGGGGTTCCGTCCTGCCCCAGTGGGTCGTGGACCTGCCCACCGACCGACCGCTGCTGTTCACCTCCATCGGCACCGCGCTCCCCCTGATCCGCGAGAAGCTGGAACAGGAGGACGCCCAGGAGCTGCCGTTCCCGATCCCGGACCCGGTCGAGACCCTGCGGACGATCATCGGGGCGGCGGCGCTGCTGGACGAGTGCACCGTCATCGTGGCGACCATGGGAATCCCGGCGGACACCGACGGCCTCCCGCCGCACGTCCACGTCACCGAGCGGCTGCCGCAGCCGCTGCTGCTGGAATCCGTCGACCTGTTCCTCACCCACGGCGGGTTCAACAGCATCCGGGAATCGCTGCGCACGGCCACGCCGATGGCGGTGCTGCCCCAGTTCGGCGATCAGCACGACAACGCGCGGCGCGTCCAGGAACTCGGACTCGGCCGGGAGATCACCGACGCCACGCCGGAGGGGATCGCGGCCGTCTGCCGTGAGGTGCTGGCCGATTCCGGCATCCGCGCGCGGGCCCGGACGGCCCGGCTGGCGATGCTGGCGCTGCCGGAGGTCGACAACGCCGTCGCCGACCTGGAGAAGCTCGTCGGGTAGCGCACCGCAGCCTCCGAGCCGGGGCGGCGCGTGCGCCCTTCCCCGGCTCGGCCCCGCCCCACCCCCGACCCGCCCCGCTGCCCGGCCGCGCCCCGGCAGCTCCGTACGCGCGGAAGCCCGGACGCGCGGAGCCCGGACGCGCGGAGCCCGGACGCGTGGCCAAGGAGGTTCCCGTGACGCCCCCACCCCCGACGGCGGACGCCCCGCACGGCGGGCCGCGGGCACCGGCCCGGCTGACGCACCGGCAGATCGTCACCGTGCTGTACGGGCTCATGCTCGGGATGTTCCTCGCGGCGCTCGACCAGACGGTGGTCTCCTCGGCCCTGCGCACCATCGCCGACGACCTGCACGGGCTGACCGCCCAGGCGTGGGTGACGACCGCGTACCTGGTGACCGGCACCATCGCCACCCCGCTGTACGGAAAGCTCTCCGACGTCCACGGCCGCCGGCCGGTCTACCTGTGGGCGATCGCCCTGTTCACCGCGGGGTCGCTGCTGTGCGGGTTCGCCACCTCGGTCCACCAGCTCGCCGGGTTCCGGGCGGTGCAGGGGCTCGGTGGCGGCGGGTTGATGTCCCTCGCCATGACGATCATCGCCGACATCACCTCGCCGCGTGAACGGGGCCGCTACCAGGGCTACATCACGACGGTCTTCGCCGCCTCCAGTGTCGTCGGCCCCCTGGTGGGCGGGGTCTTCGCGGAGCACGCCACCCTGCTCGGGATCGACGGCTGGCGCTGGATCTTCCTGGTCAACGTGCCGCTGGCGGCCCTGGCCGTCGTCGTCATCCTGCGCGTGCTGCACGTACCGCACGAGCCGGTGCGCCACCGGCTGGACTACGCAGGGGCGGTGGCGCTGGCGACCGGGATCGTCCCCCTCCTCGTCATCGCCGAGCAGGGGCGGAGCTGGGGCTGGGCCTCCCCGCGGGCGCTGGCCCTGTACGCCGTCGGGCTGGCCGGTCTGGCCGCCTTCGTCCTGCTGGAGCGCCGGGCGGGCGACGCCGCCCTGCTGCCGCTGCGGCTGTTCCGCATCAAGGCGTTCCGGCTGGGGGCCGTCCTGCACTTCGTCGTCGGCATCAGCATGTTCGGTGCGATGGCGGTCCTTCCGCTGTACTTGCAGCTCGTCCAGGGCATGACCCCGGTGGAGGCGGGTCTCGCCACCCTGCCCACCGTGGTGGCGAACGTGGCGGTGACGCTGGTGGTCGGCCGGCTGATGTCACGGACGGGGAAGTTCAAGGTCCACCTGGTGGCGGGCACCGGCTCCCTCACCGTCGCCATGGCCCTGTTCGCGACGCTGCGGGTGGACAGCCCGCTGTGGTACGTCGGCCTCGGCATGCTGTTCCTGGGCGCGGGCCTGGGCGCGGCGATGCAGACGATCACCACCCTCGCCCAGTCCGAGGTGCCCCGGCGGGACATGGGGGCGGCGACCGCGTCGGTGAACTTCTTCCGCTCGAACGGGGGCACGGTGGGCACCGCCGCGTTCCTCTCGATCCTCTTCACCCTGGCGGGACCCCGGATCACCGAGCGGCTGACCGCGGCCTTCACGGACCCGGCGCTGCGCCGGACGGCCGGGGAACCGGCGAACGCCGTCCCGCTGGAGGGTGTCCTGCGGCCCGGCGGCGGTGTGAACCTGGAGGACTCGGCCTTCCTCCGCGCTCTCGACCCGGTGGTGGCCCGGCCCTTCCTGGAGGGCTACGTCAGCTCCATGCAGGCCGTCTTCCTCACGGCCGCCGCCGTCTCCCTCCTCGCCTTCGTGATCGCCGCCCGGCGCGTCCCGGACACCGTCCTCTCCGCCGACTAGGCACACCGGCGCGGCCCTACCGGCACGCGCTCAGCGGAGGCGTCTCCCGTACCGTCGTCATGCTGTGTCCGCCTGCGGCTTCTCGAAGACCAGCCGGCTCCAGTGGACGCCGTCGCGGCCCAGGTGGTCCCCGCCGGTGCTCGCGTGCAGCGGGCGCAGGCCGTGTGCGGCGGCGAGGGCGGCCGTCTCCTCGGCCGGGACGTCGAACATCCGTCTGTCCCTCGGCGGCCTCCCGTGCCGCAGCGTGACGACCAGACGGCCGCCCTCCGCGAGGAGTTCGCTCAGCCGTGCCATGGCGACGGGCCGCTCGTCGGGGTCCAGGTGCATCCACACGGCGGAGAGGAGCAGCAGGTCGAAGGTGCCCCGCACCGCGTTCAGCTCCGGGAGCGCGTCCGCCAGCCAGACCAGTTCCTCCGGGTGCAGGCGGGACGCGACCTCCCGCATCTCCCGGACCGGCTCGACGGCCGTCACCCGGTACCCCGCGCGGGCCAGGGCCGCGGCGTCCCGCCCGGTCCCCGCCCCGATGTCGGCGGCACGGGCGGGCGCCGTGGGCAGCCACGGCAGCACCTCCTCGTACAGCACGTCGAAGCTCAGTCCCTCGTACCGGTGGGCCAGGGCCTCCGCGTACTGCGCGTAGTACCACTGGACCCCGGAGCACGGCTGTGCCCCCGCCCCGTTCATCTGATCGGTGTCCACTCCGGAAACCCTACGGGCCGCCACTGACAGCACGGCCCCGGCCGGGAGGGCCGGACGGACGTGGTCCCCGGCGACGCGTGCTCCGGCGCGCCCCCGCCGTGCGGAGCCGGGCCGTCCGCACGGGCGGTCCGCAGGGGGGCACGGCCGCGGCGTTCCACGAGGTCACGGGTATGTTGACCCCATGATTGCCGGCACCACCGCTCAGGCCATCGTCGATGACATCGTCGGCCGCCTCGGGGTCAATGTGAACATCATGGACGAGCGCGGCACGATCACCGCCAGCGGTGACCGCTCGCGGGTGGGGAGCCTCCACGAGGGCGCCCTGAAGGTGCTGGAGACAGGGCTGCCGTTCTCCGTGACCGGGGAGGGGGCCCGGGGGCTCCACGGCACGCGGGCCGGTGTCAACCTCCCGCTGCGGCTGAACGACGAGATCGTCGGGGTCGTCGGCGTCAGCGGCGAGCCGCAGGAGGTCGGTGAGATCGCCCGCGCGATCGTGCGCCTGGCCGAGCTGATGGCCATGCAGCAGGCGTTCCTCGGCGAGGCCGGGTGGCGGCACCGGGTGCGTCAGCAGATCGTGGAGGACCTCATAGCCGGCCGGTTGACCGTGCGGAGCTGGCGCCGTCGCCAGCAGCTCGCGGGCTGCCGGGTGGAACCCCCGTACGCCCTCTTCGCCCTGGGCTGCGGCCGGTCCGGGCCGCCCGCGGGCCCCCGGGACCTGTACCGCTGGCTGGAGGTGGACGAGAGCGCCGTCCTGGTCGCGGCCGACGCGGAGGGGACGGTGTGGGCGGTGGCCGGCGGGACCGCGGCGGTGGCGCTGCGCCGCCGTATCTCGGCCCTGCGGGAAACCCGGCGGGACATCGGGACGCTGGACGCGGGAAGCTCCGCGGACTTCGCCGCGCTGGCCGAACGGACCGTCCAGGCCGTGTTCGCGATGCGCCGCAAGCCGGTCGGTGAGGTCCGTCTGGCCGATCTGGAGCTGCCCGCGCTGCTCGACCGGCTCGACCCGGGGACCAGGGCCACGACGGCCGAACGGATTCTGGGTCCGCTCTCCGCCGAGCTGCGCCACACCCTGCGGGTCTACCTCGCCCACGACCGCAGCCTGACCTGCGCCGCCCGGTCCCTGAACGTGCACCGCAACACCCTGGCCTACCGGCTGCGCCGGATCGAACACCTCACCTCGCGCGATCCCCGTTCGTTCCAGGACGCGGTGGTCCTCCAGGTCGCGCTCCATCTCACCGAACTCGACTGAGCCCGCCGCGTACCGCCCGCCGCACACCACGCACCGCACACCACGCGCCGCGCCCGCCGTCGGCCGGGCCCGCCGGGGCCCTGCGGAGCCGGCCTTGTGCACGGCGCACAATCCGGCCTGTGCACAGGGGTGAAACTTCGTCGTCCGGGCCAATTCTGACCGCGGGTTCCAGTCCCTAGAGTTCCGACACAGCCCATCGGATTCCAGGATGTGCCGGTTTCTCCCGTACCACCTGATCCGGTGCGTTCACGGGTGGTTCGGTGCGCTCGCGGGAGCACCGTCCCCGAGGAGCGGACCGGCCGTGGTACGGCGCGAGGCGCTCCGCGGCGAGGCGGACACCCGCCGTCCCTGGACCCGGGCATCAGGACAGCTGCGGCGCGGACACGCGCCCGAGGAGGAACCGTGCGCAACCTGTTGCCGTTTCTGAGCGCCCCGCCGCACCCGGGCGGGCGCTCCGCGCTCACCTGTCGTTACCGCTGCGGGGACGCCTGTTTCCAGGACGTGCCCAACACCAGCGACAACGCGTACGCGGGTGACATCATCGCGGGCGCGCTCTCGCGCCGGTCCGTGATGCGCGCCGCCGCCGTGGTGACCGTGGCGGCGGCCTCGGGAGCCGCCTCGGTGACCGGTCCGGGCGGAAGCGGGCAGGCGTTCGCCGCCACCGGCCCGGGGGCACGGGAGCGGGGACACGGGAGCGCCGACGGCGCCCGGGGGCTGCGCTTCGCCCCCGTACCGCCGAACGAGACCGACGCCGTCACCGTCCCCGCCGGTCACGACCAGGCCGTCGTGATCCGGTGGGGTGACCCGATCCTGCGGGGCGCGCCCGCCTTCGACCAGGAGAACCAGAGCGCCGCGGCCCAGGCGGGTCAGTTCGGTTACAACAACGACTTCCTCTCGCTGTTGCCGCTGCCCGGTGAGCGGGGGCGCCAGGTCATGGTGGCCAACCACGAGTACACCAGCGAGTGGCTGATGTTCCGGAACTACGACCCGGCCGACCCGACGCGCGAGCAGGTCGAGATCGGCTGGGCCGGGCACGGGCTCTCCGTGGTCGTGGTCCAGGAGGAGCGGGGCACCGGCCGGCTGACCCCGGTCCCCCGCCACCGTCTCAACCGCCGCATCACCGCCACCACCGAGTTCCGGGTGACGGGCCCGGCGGCGGGCGGCGCGCTGCTGAGGACCTCGGCCGACCCGTCCGGCACCCGGGTGCTCGGCACCTTCAACAACTGCGCGGGCGGCACCACCCCGTGGGGCACCACGCTGCACGGCGAGGAGAACATCAACAACTACTTCGCCCACTCCAGCCGCCCCACCGACAAGCGGTACGGCCTGGCCACCGGGGAGACCGAACGCAAGTGGGAGCGGTTCGACCAGCGCTTCGACGTGGTGCGGGAGCCCAACGAGTCGCACCGCTTCGGCTGGGTCGTGGAGCTGGACCCCTACGACCCGCACTCCACCCCGCGCAAGCGCACCGCGCTCGGCCGCTTCAAGCACGAGGGGGCGCAGCCCCGCCTCACCGAGGACGGCCGCCCGGTCGTCTACATGGGCGACGACGAACGGTTCGAGTACTTCTACAAGTTCGTCTCGTCCAAGCAGATGCGCAAGGGCGACTCCCGCGCGGCCAAGGAGCACAACCTCACCCTCCTCGACGAGGGCACCCTGTACGTCGCCAAGCTCACCGGTGACAGTCCCGAGGAGATCGACGGCACCGGGAAACACCCCGCCGACGGCGAGTTCGACGGCTCCGGCAGCTGGATCAAGCTGGCCACCGGCAACGTCTCGCACGTGCCCGGGATGACCGCCGAAGAGGTGTACGTCTTCACCCGGCTCGCCGCCGACAAGGCGGGCGCGACGAAGATGGACCGCCCCGAGGACGTCGAACCCTCCCCGCGCACCGGCCGCGTCTACGTCGCGCTGACCAACAACTCCGACCGCGGCAAGCCCGGCAAGCCGGGCGCCGACGAGGCCAACCCGCGCGACCTCAACAAGCACGGGCAGATCCTCGAACTCGCCGAGAACTTCGACGACCCGGCGGGCGACGGGTTCGCCTGGCGGCTCTTCCTGGTGGCCGGTGACCCGAACGACCCGGCCACCTACTTCGCGGGCTTCCCGAAGGACAGGGTCAGCCCGATCTCCTGCCCGGACAATGTGACGTTCGACCCGCACGGCAACCTGTGGATCTCCACCGACGGCAACAAGCTCGGCTCGAACGACGGCCTGTTCGGGGTGGCCACCCATGGTGAACGGCGCGGGGAGCTGAAGCAGTTCCTCACCGTCCCGGTGGGCGCCGAGACCTGCGGCCCCGTGGTCCAGGAGCGGCGGGTGCTCGTCGCCGTCCAGCACCCCGGGGAGACCGACTTCGCGACGGTGGAGAACCCCGGCAGCACCTGGCCGGACGGACCGGGAAAGCTGGTCCGCCCCGCCGTGGTGGCGGTCTGGCGCAAGGACGGCCACCCCATCGGCATCTGACCCCACCCCGTCCTCCCGCACCCCACCGGACCCCACCGCACCCGCCGCCCCCGGCCCGCCCGTCACCCGACGGCCGGGCCGGGGGCGACCGCCGGTCAGGGGAAGGGCGGGTGGCGAGGACCCGCCGGGCCTCCCAGGGCGGGGTCAGGGGCGCCAGCCGTAGCGGCGTTCGGGCCGGCCGGCGGCTCCGTACCGCAGGGACACCTCGGCGCGGCCGGTGTCGTGGAAGTGTTCGAGGTAGCGGCGGGCGCTGACCCGGGAGATGCCGGTCCGGGCCGCGCACTCGGCGGCGGACAGCGTTCCCTCGGCGCCGCACAGGGTGCGTTCGATCAGCCCCGCGGTCTCCACGCTCATGCCCTTCGGCAGCGCGACACTCGATGTCGGCAGGCCGGCCCCGGTCAGGACCCGGTCCACGTCGGCCTGGCCCCTGACGACCGTGGTGAGCAGGCTGTTGCGCTGGGCGGCGTACCGTTCGAGGCGGGGCCGCAGGTCCTCGAAGTCGAACGGCTTCAGCAGGTAGTTGACCACGCCCTGGCGGACGGAGCGGCGGACCGCCTCGGCCTCGCGCGAGGCGCTGATCACCATGACGTCGCAGTCGTGCCCGGCGGTCCGCAGGCGCGGGATGACGTCCAGGCCGAACATGTCCGGAAGGTAGAGGTCGAGCAGGACCAGGTCGGGGCGGAGCCGGCCGACGGCCGTGATCGCCTGCTCGCCGGTGTTCGCCGTGCCGACGACCCGGAAGGGCTCGACGCGGTCGACGAAGGTCCGGTGGACGCTCGCCACCATGAAGTCGTCGTCGACGACCAGGACGTCGATCATCTGGAGGCCCCTTCCACGGCCGTGCCGGCCAGGTTGCCGACGGACATCCTCGCGGTGAACATGGCGCCGTAGGACGTGTTGGTCACGGCGACCTCGCCGCCGCGGCGCTCGCAGACGAGCCGGGTGAGCGCCAGCCCGATGCCGCGCTCCCCTTCCTGGGCGGCCTTCGTGGTGAAGCCGTGCGAGAAGACCTCCTGGGCGAGTTCGGGCGCCACGCCGGGGCCCGAGTCGCGCACCACGATCTCCACGCTGGAGGCGTCCTGCCGCAGTTCGACCTCCACCCAGGCGTCGTGGCCGTCGTCGCCCGCCGCCGCGGCGTCGACGGCGTTGTCGACGAGGTTGCCGATGACCGTCGCCACGTCCACCGAGTCCTCCGGTGCCAGCCGGTCGAGCGCCGTGTGCTCCGAGACGCGCAGGACGACCTTGCGTTCGGCCGCGAGCGAGGACTTCGCCATCAGCAGGGCGCCGACGGCCATGTCGCGGACCCGTGTGGTCAGGGTCGTGTCGAGCGACTGGCGGTGCCGGTTGAGCGCGCGGACGTACCGCACCACCTCGTCGTGCCTGCCGATCTGGATCAGTCCGGAGATCGTGTGGAGCTGGTTGGCGAACTCGTGGGCCTGTGCGCGCAGCAGCTCGGCGGAGCTGCGGAACGATCCGATCTCGCGTTCCAGCTGCGCCAGCTCGGTGCGGTCCCGCAAGGTCGTGACCGAGCCGAGCCGGCGGCCGTCCTTGGTGACGGTCATCCGGTTCATCACCAGCACCCGGTTGCGGCGGATGACGACTTCGTCGCGCCGCTCGGCCGTCTCACCGGGTGATCCGGCGAGCACGTCGTGCAGCCGGCCCTCGATCCGGAGGTCGGCCAGGCTCATCCCCACGCAGTGCTCGGGCAGATCGAGCAACCGCCTGCCGACCTCGTTGACCAGGGTGAGCCGCAGTTGCGGGTCGAGGGCGATCACGCCTTCCGCGATCCCGTACAGCATGGCCTCGCGGTGCTCGGCGAGGCCCGCGATCTCGCGTGGCTCCAGGCCGAGGGTCTGGCGTTTGGTCCGCCGGGCCAGCAGCCACGATCCGATCAGGCCGAGGCCGCCCGCGATGCCGAGGTAGGCGAGCAGGTACGAGGACGCGCCGCCGAGGCGCTGCCAGGCCGTCGGGGACGCCTCACCGATCATGACCGTGCCGAGATGCCGGCCGAGGCCGGGCTGGGTCGCTTTGATCACCGGCACCTGGGCCACCAGCTGGTGGGCGCCGTCCAGGACCAGCTCGCCCGACCAGCCGCGGGCCTCGGCGACGCCGGGGCCGAGCGAGAGCCCCGTACCGATCATCGTGGGGTTGGTGGAGCTGACGATCCTGCCGCCGCTGTCGGCGACCGTCACGGAGGTGACGCCCGACTGGGTCAGCGTGGTCTGGACGAGCGGGGCGAGCGTCTCGCCCGGCGCCGGCCGGGTGAGCTGGCTGGAGACCAGGGGCATGCCGGCCAGCTGCTCGGCCAGCGCGGTGACCCGGTGTCCTTCGACCCGGTTGAAGGTCGCTTCCGACTGGGCCAGCGAGAGGGCGGCGACCGCCAGCACCACGACGACGACGATGGCGAGCTGGAGCACCAGCAGTTCGCCCGCGAGGGTATGGCGGCGAAAAGTTACGACCACAATGAACTCAATCTTCAGTTCTGACACAACGCAGACGTGCTAGTTGCCGAGTCGCACAATCATGGCGTCCGGCTGTCGGAAGTGAAAGGGACAAACCATGAGAACTCGAAGAACTGCTGTCGTCAGCGCCCTGGCCGCCCTCTCCATGCTCACGGTGGGGGCCTGCGGCGCCACCGCGGAGAAGGAGACGACGGGCAAGAGCGACGAGCCCGTCACCGGTCTGCGGATCATGGTTCCCAACACCCCGGGCAGCGGGTACGACACCACGGCGCGGACGGCGGCCAAGGTGATGGAGGACACCAAGATCGCCTCCGGTATCCAGGTGTTCAACCTCCCGGGCGCCGGCGGCACGGTCGGTCTGCAGCGCACCGTGAACGAGAAGGGCAACGGCAAGCTGGCCATGCAGATGGGGCTGGGGGTCGTCGGCGCCTCGTACGCCTCGAAGTCGAAGGCGACGCTCTCGCAGACCACGCCGATCGCCAAGCTGATGGAGGAGGCGGGCGCGATCGTCGTGCCCAAGGACTCCCCGTACAAGACGATCAACGATCTCGTCACCGCCTGGAAGGCGAACCCCAAGGCCATCGCCGTCGGGGGCGGCTCGTCGCCCGGCGGACCGGACCACCTCCTCCCGATGCAGCTCGCCAAGACGGTCGGCATCGACCCGAAGCAGGTCAACTACGTCGGCTACGACGGCGGCGGCGAGCTGCTCCCGGCGATCCTCGGCAACAAGATCGCCTTCGGTGCCAGCGGTTTCGGTGAGTTCCTCGACCAGATCCAGGCGGGTCAGGTGCGGGTGCTCGCGGTGACCAGCGAGAAGCCGGTCGAGGCCCTCAAGGACGCCCCGACGCTGAAGTCCGCGGGCATCAACCTGGTCTTCACCAACTGGCGCGGGGTCGTCGCCCCGCCCGGCATCAGCGACGCCGACAGGAAGGTCTGGACCGACGCGCTGACCGCGATGCACGAGTCCAAGGAGTGGAAGGCCGAGCTGGCCAAGCACGGCTGGACCGACGCGTTCATGACGGGCGGTGAGTTCACCACCTACCTGGCGGTGCAGGACAAGGCCGTCGCCGACATCCTCACAGAGCTCGGCCTGGCATGAGCCTGGACGTCACCGAGCACACCGACTCGGATTCCCGCCGGGCCTCCGGCGGGGACCGCGCACAGTACGGCGTGTGCGCGTTCCTCGCCCTGCTGGGTGTGCTGGTGATCGTCGACGCCACCGGGATCGCACACTCCATGAACAGTGCCGACCCGGTCGGGCCGCGCACCGTACCGGTGCTCCTCGGCGCACTGCTCCTCGTGATCGCCCTGGCGTACACCGTCGACGTCGCGCGGGGCGGCCGGGCCGAACCGGAGGCCGGCGAGGACATCGACCTGACGAACGCGATCGACTGGCGCACCGTGCTGCTGCTGATCGGCGCGGTCGTCGTCAACGCGGTCCTGATCGAGCCCCTCGGCTGGGTGATCAGCGGGGCCCTCCTGTTCTGGGGAACGGCCTTCGCCCTGGGCAACCGGCACTACCTGCGCAACCTGGTGATCGCGGTGGCGCTGTCGCTGATCACCTTCTACGCCTTCGCGATCGGCCTCGGCGTCAATCTCCCGGCCGGCGTGCTGCAAGGAATCCTGTGATGGACAACCTGAACCATTTGCTTGAGGGGTTCGCGCACGTCGTCACCCCGATGAACCTTCTGCTCGCGCTGATCGGCGTCACGATCGGCACGGCGGTCGGAGTCCTGCCCGGCATCGGCCCGGCCATGACCGTGGCCCTGCTGCTGCCGGTGACGTACGGGATGGAGCCGACCCAGGCGTTCATCATGTTCGCCGGCATCTTCTACGGAGGCATGTACGGCGGCTCCACCACCTCGATCCTGCTGAACACCCCCGGCGAGTCGTCCTCGGTGGTCACGGCCATCGAGGGCAACAAGATGGCCAAGGCCGGGCGGGCGGCGCAGGCGCTCGCCACGGCGGCGATCGGCTCCTTCGTCGCCGGGACGATCGGCACGCTGCTGCTGGTGTTCGTCGCCCCGCTCGTGGTGGAGTTCGCGGTCGCCCTGGGCGCACCGGACTACTTCGCGATCATGCTGCTGTCCTTCGTCGCCGTCACCGCGGTGCTCGGCTCGTCGCGCATCCGCGGGTTCGCCTCGCTCCTCGTCGGCCTGGTAATCGGCATCGTCGGGATCGACTCGGTCTCCGGCCAGCAGCGGCTCACCTTCGGCGTCCCCCAGCTCGCCGACGGCATCGACGTGGTGGTGGTCGCCGTCGGCATCTTCGCCGTCGGCGAGGCCCTCTGGGTGGCGGCGCACCTGCGGCGCAAGCCCGCCGGGGTGATTCCCGTCGGCGTGCCGTGGATGGGCCGCGAGGACTGGAAGCGGTCCTGGAAGCCCTGGCTGCGCGGCACCCTCTTCGGTTTCCCCTTCGGTGCCATGCCGGCCGGTGGCGCGGAGATCCCGACGTTCCTGTCGTACGCCACGGAGAAGAAGCTGAGCAAGCACCCCGAGCAGTTCGGGAAGGGTGCGATCGAGGGAGTCGCCGGCCCGGAGGCGGCGAACAACGCGTCCGCGGCGGGCACCCTGGTACCGATGCTCGCCATCGGGCTGCCGACGAACGCGACCGCCGCGGTGATGCTCGCGGCATTCCAGTCGCACGGCATCCAGCCCGGCCCGCTGCTGTTCGAGCGCGAGTCGGAGCTCGTCTGGGCGCTGATCGCCAGCCTGTTCATCGGCAATCTGCTGCTGCTCCTGCTGAACCTGCCGCTCGCGCCGGCCTGGGCCAGGCTGCTGCGGATACCGCGCCCCTATCTGTACGCGGGGATCGTGTTCTTCGCGTCGATGGGTGCCTACGCGGTCAACGCCCAGCCCTTGGACCTGTTCCTCCTCCTGACGGTGGGGCTGATCGGTTTCGGAATGCGGAGATTCGGGCTGCCGGTGCTGCCGCTGATCGTCGGCGTCATCCTGGGCCCCCGCGCGGAACTCCAGGGCCGGCGCTCGCTCCAGTTGTCGGGCGGCGAACTGTCCGGTCTGCTGGGCGGACCGGTGTCCTATGTGATCTACACGGTGATCGTGCTCGTACTGGCCTGGCCGCTGGTCCGCCGGTACGTCATGCGTCCGCTCGCCGCTCGACGGGCCTGAAAGGGGCAGTCATGACGGTACTGGTTGGATACGTGCCCTCGCCGGAAGGGGAGGCGGCCCTGCGCGCGGGGGTCGAGGAGGCCCGCACCCGGGGCGAGAACCTGCTGGTCGTGAACACCTCCCGGGGCGACGCGTACGTCGACCGCGGTTTCGCGGAGCAGAAGGACCTCGACCTCGTCCGACGGGACCTGACCGAGCTGGGTGTCGACTTCGACATCCACCAGGTGGTCGGCGGGCGCGACGCCTCCGAGGAGATCGTCGAGCTGGCGGGATCGTCCGAGGTCTCCCTGGTGGTGATCGGGCTGAGGCGCCGCAGCGCGGTCGGCAAGCTCATCATGGGATCGTCGGCGCAGCGGATTCTCCTGGACTCGCCGTGTCCGGTCCTCGCGGTGAAAGCGGATTCCTGACCGCTCCGCTCCGTCACCCCGGGGTACGTCGTGGCCGCGGGCGTCCGGGGGGGGCGGGCTCCGGCGCGGCATCGGCCATGACCGTCGCGGAGGCGTTCGGTCATGGCCCGAGCCGTACCCGCGCCTCCGTTCCGTACCCGTACGTCCGCGCCTCCGCCGTTCGGCGTTCGACGGCCGCCTTGAGGAGCGCGCCGGACGGACCCCCTCAGACGATCCCGGCCAGCGACTCGATCGCCAGCCGGGCCCACTCCTGCGCTCCCACCGCCGTACCGGCCACCACTCCGGCCGCGACCGGCCCCAGGGCCCCGTCCAGCCTGCCGAGCGCGCGCCGGAGCCTGCCCTCTTCGGGGGCGTCCGGGCCGGTCACCGCCCCGAGCACGTCCCTTGCCGCGGACTCGACCTCCTCGCGCTCCGCAGCGGCGAGACCGGCCTCGGGCAGCTCCTGGAGGAAACGGGTGACCAGCGAGGAGAGTTCCTCGTACGCCGGGGCGACAGCACTGTTGTGCCGCTGGTTCTGGGTGACCGTCTCGTTGTTCCAGGCGAACTGGTTGCCCGTGACGGGGCCGTGGAAGACCGGACCGTCGTAGTGGTGGGTGTTCTGCGGATCGCTCATGGGGGAGGACCCTCCTTGTTCGTCTGCTGCTGGATGCTCCGGCTGTTGTTCCACGCCAGTTGGACACCGTGGGACACGGCGTTGAAGACCGGCCCGTGGTAGTGGTTGACGGTGGTCGGCGCGGTACCGGCCGGTTCCGTCACCTTCCTGACGATCCGCAGCTCCGTGCGC
The DNA here is from genome assembly GCF_044454165.1 of Streptomyces sp. NPDC051567. NCBI lineage: Bacteria > Bacillati > Actinomycetota > Actinomycetes > Kitasatosporales > Streptomycetaceae > Streptomyces > Streptomyces sp. NPDC051567. The sequence goes on from NZ_JBITDK010000004.1 coordinate 300,758, forward strand.
AGCCTCGTCAGGTCGAAGCGGTCGTTGTGCACCACTGCCACGCCCCGCGTTCCTTCCACGGAGCAGTTCACCAGCCGACCGGTGCACTCGTCGGCGAGAGCCGCGCCCGCTGACGCGCAGTCGGTGAAGGTGGCGTCCGTGACGTCCAGGTAGGCGGAGCCCGCCCCGCAGAGCCCCAGTCCCTCCGAACCGGTCACGGTGAGGTTGCGCGCCACGAGTCGCGCTCTGCCGACCGCGACGGCCCCGCCGGTGCTCACGGCCTTGGCGTCGCAGTCGTGCACCAGCAGCTGGGCCTCCTCGGCGGCGCAGAAGGCCACCGCCCCGTGCTCGGCCGCCACGCGTGTCAGCTTCATCCAGGCCTGGCCGGAGGCGGTCGCCGCGGCCATGTCGAAGCCGCTGAACCGCGCTCCGGTGACCTCGACCGTGGTGCCCGCGCCGCCCTGGGCCTCCAGGCCCGACGGGCAGCGCTCCACCAGGACGTTCTCGAACTCGGCCCTCGACCCGTCGAGGACCCGCAGCGCGGTACCCACCAGATCCCTGACCTCGATCCGGGTGAAGCGTCCCCTGGCGGCCTCGGTGACGGCGATGCCGACCTTGCCCCGCGAGATGCGGCAGCCGTGGACCTCGGGGGCGCCTCCCCGGGTCGAGAACACCGCGACATTGCCCGCGTCGACGACCTCGCACTCCTCGAACCTGCCGCGGCCCGCGCTGTGGACGTTGATACCGGTGTCGCGGCACCGGGTCAGCACACAGCCGCGCACCACCGGGTCGGCGCCGCTCACCACCACGATCCCGTGCTGTGCGTCGACGACGTGCGTGCTGTCCACGGACCCCCGGGACTGTTCGCTGAACATGATGGCGTCCTCGTGCACGGCGCTGATCACGCAGCCGGTCACGGTCAGTTCCGCCTGCGTGTCCGCCACGATGGCCGCCTGGCCGGTGCGGGTCAGCTCGCACCCGGTGACCTGGGCCCGTGCGCCGCTGACCCGGATGCCGTGGATCATGCTGCCGTCGATCCGGCTGTCCCGGACCGAGATCCGGGCGCCCTCGATCGCCGCGATCGCGTTGTCGGTGGCATCGGTGAACCGGCACCGTTCCACGAGCCCGTGGGAGCCGCGGAAGAGGGTCCTGCCATGGAGGACCGTGCTGTCCAGCAGTGTCACGGAGGTGTTCGGTCCCGCGTGCACGCTCACGCCGTTGTGCGCCTGGATCTCGCAGCGCTCCAGCGTGAGCGCTCCCGCACGGCAGGACACGACATCGGCGTCGCGGCCGGTGAACACCAGCCCGTGGACGCGGACCGCTCCAAGAGCGTCGAGCACGGCCCCGCTGAGCGGGCCCACCACCACGGACCCCGGATCGCCGGCCGCGACCAGCTCGACCTCGCCCCGGACCGTGAGCGTCTCCTCGTAACGACCGGGCGCGATCTCGATCCGTGCCGCCCCGCCCCGCTGAGCGGCGGCGGCGAGCGCGGACGCGATGCCGGGATGGGCCCGGCGGCCACCGTAGGGCGAGACGACGTACTTCCTGACCATTCGCCCCCGCCCCCCTTGCGGCCGCCCCGGAGCTGCCGATGCTACCGGAGCACGGCCTCGCTTCCCGGGCTTCACCGGGCCCCGCGCGGTCCGCCCGGGTGGTGGCTATGCTGCGGCGCATGGACATCGTGATCCCGCTCTTCGACCACTTCGAGCCGCTCGACGCGATCGGACCGTACGAAATCCTCGCGTACGTGCCCGGTGCCACCGTACGGTTCGTCACGGCCGAACCCGGGCTGGTGCAGGACGCGTTGGGCTCCCTGCCGGTGCACGTCCCGACCAGGTACTCCGAGGTGGAACGTTGCGACGTCCTGCTGATCCCGGGCGGGGGCAGCTTCCGGACCATGGCCGACGACCCCGGTTTCCTCGACTGGGTACGCCAGATCCACGCCGGCACCCGCTTCACCACCTCGGTCTGCACCGGCTCCCTGGTACTCGGCGCGGCCGGCCTGCTGGACGGCCTGACCGCCACCACCCACTGGAACGCGGCTGCCGAACTGGAGTCGTACGGCGCCCTCTACACCCCCGAGCGGGTGGTCCGGCACGACCGGGTGATCACCTCGGCCGGGGTCTCCTCCGGCATCGACATGGCCGTCCGGCTGGCCGCCCTGCTCACCGACGAGGTGACCGCCCAGGCGATCCAGCTCTACACCGAGTACGACCCGCAACCCCCCTTCGACACCGGCTCGGTGGCCAAGGCCCCGCCCGAGGTCCTCGCACGGGCCCACACCCTGGCCTAGCACAAGGCCGACGGGCCGACCGACCCCACCGATCCGGGCACCACCCACATCACCGAGGCCGACCTGAACACCGGCGCCTCGGAGCGGCGCCTCACCCGGGCGCGACGGGTCCCGGCGGCTACCGGCCCCGGCACTGCTCCGGGTCCGGGTCCGGGTCCGGGTCCGGGTCCGGGTCCGGGGAAGGCGAGCGCACCGGCGGCTCGGGGCACACCGGGCCGCCGGGCGATGGCCTCGCGGCGCGGCGGACCGGCAGTTGTTCGAGCAGGGGCAGGTCGAACCAGACCCGCTTGCCCCGGCCGATCACCGCGGCCCCATGGGCGAGGGACAGACGCTTGACCAGGAACATGCCGCGTCCGTTCACATGGTCCGGCCCGGCCGTACGCAGGCGCGGCAAGACCTTCGAGTCGTCGTACACCTCGATCCGGAGCCGCCGCCGGCCGGGAATGACCCGAATGTGGATGGTGACCGTCTTCCTCTCCTTCTCCTTCTCCCTCTTCCTCTCCTTCTTCCTGTCCCTCCTCCTCTTCCTCTCCTTCTTCCTCTTCCTCTCCCTCTTCTTCTTGGCCGGGTGGCACACCGCGTTGTTCACCAGCTCGGAGGTGAGCAGGATGAGGACGTCCCCGGTGTCATCGTCCAGGTGGAGATCCCAACCGGCGATCTGGACGCGGACCCGGCTGCGGACGTACGAGACGGAAATTTCGGTTCGGGGCACGGAGAAGACAGACCAATACACGTCCATGGCGAGAAACCCTTCGGCACTGGACTGAGTCGGCGGTGACCGCCGCCGCGGGGAGAAACGTCATCGGCCCGGAAAGCCGCTCTCGGGGTCGGCACAGACCTCGAAACGGCGGGTTCGCCCGCGTGGCCAACCGGTTCCACGCCGAGGTCGGATTCAAGCTGAAGTACGACGAACCAGCGGGTCTCCCACAGGTCGTCAGCACACCGCCCGATGGCCGCCGTCGTCCTGTCCGAGCCATCGCGGCCGATCCAGCGGGGCAACTCAAGTGGGGGCGGAAGGAACTCCCGCCGGGACTTCCGCGCGGCCGGAACCCCGACCCGTCCGGCGGGCGGGCCGTCACCCGGCCCGCTGCGGCCGAGCCGGCCCGGCACCACCGGATGGGCCGGAAGCCGACGCCTCAGCAACGGGTGGGAGCTGAACTTGCCTCGCGCGACGGAATACCTGATCCTCTACTGATCCGCGAGATCGAAGCCGACCTTTCCTCTCCCGATCCGAACTCCGACGCAGACTCCGCTGCCGGCTCACGCGGCCACGCGATTCCTTACCGTCCCCGCTTCTGCGGGGGTGTTCCACTGCCCAGGCAAACCCGCTATCAAAGGGGTATCTGGTCCCCGCTTCTGCGGGGATTGTGCACCATCGGACCGAAGCCGTCGGCGCATTTCCTCGTGAAGTGCGCCGACAGCTTCTGCCGGGCCCGTGAGGTGACGGCCTGGAGTGCGCTTCGGTGTTCATGGGGGTGGGGGGTTCTGCGGTAACGGTTGCAGCCGGCCCGGTGGGATAAGAGGCCGTTGACGACAGGGGGTTCCCGGATTCCGGTGCGGCCATGGAGCATGGTTCCCCGAGGCGGAGTCCATTATCTCGCGGAGGGATGGTATTACAGGGGAGAAATGGGCAAGGGCCAGGTTTCATGGGTTCCTTCCGGATGTACCGGTGAAGCGTGAGTACTGGGCAGACTTGTGACCGTGGCCCGCGTCCTGACCCCAGTTTCACTACGCTGCCGGGCCAGTTATAGAGCACTTCACAGAATCATGTCGGACTGTTTCGGCCGATTCCTGGCTTGCTTCTACTGGAGTTACCGATGGAACCCCACTCCGACTACCAGATACCGGGGCGAGAGGCCGGGCGCAGCGCGGCGCTCCGCAAGGTCCCCCGTGGTCACGAATTCTGATACCTTATGCGTCTGATCTGCGGTTTCGTCGTTCGCGTAACAGCCTCCCTCTTCCGCCCTCACCCTCCCTGACCCCTGTGCTACCGGGTGTGCCTGGGCAGATTTAAGGAAGTCCGACCCTTCGCTTTCACTCTTCGTAATTGGCTGAACATCGCGCCGGGACCTGCCCGGCGGCTGTTCGCCGGGCAGGTCCGCAGCAGCAAAGTGAGGGCCGCCTCCCGGTCACCCGTCCCGTTCCCCAGCGGTGTCGGGCGAGGGTGGTCAGGTGTCGGTGGCGTCGTTGGTCAAGCGGTCACGCCTTGCTTCCCTGGGACGTGGACACGGCCTTGTCCTTCTCCTTGTCCTTGGGCTTCACCTTGCCGTGCGTGGTGCAGCGGGGGTCGGTGCCGCGGTCCGGGCAGTTGTTGCCGGGGGTGTCGGAGGTGATGGTGTTGTCGAGTCTCAGGTTGCCGAAGGGGCGGGCGTTGGTGGTGACGGTGAAGGTGATGGTCGCGCTCTGGCCGGGGGCGAGGGCGCCGGACCATTCCAGGACGGGTTCGCTGTAGGCGACGGTGCCACGGGTGGCGGTGGCGTCGTCGTTGTAGACGGCGTCGTCGAGGAGGTCGGTGAGGTCGTCGGTGAAGCGCGCGGGGGTGACGTCGGTGAACGCGGTGGTGCCGTTGTTGGTGACGGTGACCGTGTAGCCGACGGTGGCACCGGCCTGGACCGTGACGGGCCCGTGCTGCTTCTTGACGATGGTCAGACCGGGGGTGCCGGTGACCGTCGTGGTGATGGTGCTGGTGTTGTTGCCGGGGACCGGGTCGGGTTCCTTGCCGGTGACTCTGGCCGTGTTCTCGACGGTGGTCGCGCCGGGCGCGGCGTTGCCGGTGACGGTGAGGGTGGTGCTCGCGCCGTTGGCGAGCGGACCGCCGGTACAGGTGAGGACGCCGGCGCCGATGCCGCAGCCGGGCGTGGATGTCGCCGCGCCGGTCACTCCGGCGGGGATGGTGTCGGTGAGCGTCCAGCCGGTGGAGTCCTGGGGGCCGTTGTTGGTGATCTCGATCGAGTAGGTGATCTCACCGCCGGGGGCGACGGTGGCCGGTCCGGTCTTCACGACGGCGAGGTCGACGGTGCGGGTGACGGTGGTGGTGAAGGTGCTGGTGTCGTTGTCGGGGTTGGGGTCGGGGTCGTTGCCCCGGACCGTGGCGGTGTTGACGATGGTGGTCGCGGCGTCGGCCGCCGTGCCGGTCAGGGTGACGGGCGCGGAGGCTCCGACGGCGAGGGGTCCGCCGGTGCAGGAGAGGCTTCCGCCGGTGATCGTGCAGCCCGCGGTGGTGGTCGCGGCGTTCGTCAGCCCGGCGGGGACCGCGTCGTTCAGGGTCCAGCCGGAGGACGGGTTCGGGCCGTTGTTGGTGACCTGGATCGTGTACGAGACGTTCCCGCCCGGCAGCACCGTCGTCGGCCCCGTCTTCGTGACACCGAGGTCCACGGGATCGGCGAAGCAGGACGTGGCGTCCACCGATCGCGACATCGCCGGCGCGGTCTGGGAGGAGAGCACCGTGAATTCGGGCGTGGCCGGGTCGGTGACGGCGACCCGGTAGATCAGGCCGTTGTTGTCGAAGAACCCGAGGTCGCCGTTGCCGTAGGTGAAGGCGCCGCCGAATCCGATGGTGGAGGCGGGGATGACACCGGGGTAGGTGGTGACGGTCCCGGTCACCGGGTCGATGCGGGTGATGTCGCCCGAGATCGAGGTGCCCCAGAGGTAGCCGCCGCTGTAGGCGAAGTCGATCACCGTGTTGAGGGGCTGGCTCAGCGTGATCGTCGTGAACGTCTTCGCGGTGACGTCGATCTTCTGGAGCAGAGTGTCCGAACCATTGGCGACGTAGTAGTTCCCGGCGGTGTCGAAGGTCCCGGAGGCGTAGGTGCCCGCGCCGGCCGTGGGAGTCGGAAGCCCCAGGGTTCCCAGGTCGGTCACCGCGCCGGCGTCGTCGATCCGCAGCAGGTTCCAGCCCGGCGCCTCGGTCTTGATCGCGTAGGAGTACCGGTCGACCGGGTTGACCCCGATCGCGTTGTAGTGGACCGTCGCCGACCCCACCGGAGCGAAGGAGATCGCCCCCGGGCCCGTCGCCCCCTCGAACAACTGGCTGGCATCGGCCCCCGCGATCAGCAGGATGTCACCCGCACAGCCGAACGGGGCCCGCGCCCGCGCCGTGGCCTCGGCCGTCGGCACCACCGCCGCGGCCGGTGCGCTCGTACCGGCCGCCACGGTCAGCACGGTCAGCGCGGAACACGCCCACGTGCGTGCCAGGAGTCTTCGCATACGAATACGCCTTTCTGCTCAGAAAGGGGGAGCACCCGAGCGGAGCCGACCGCATCCCGGCCGGAGAGACCGCGCGCCGACCGTTCGGCCAGGCGCTCCATCACTTTGTGGGACAAGACGACAACACGCGTACCGGCCGGAACGCTTACCGTGCCGACGGACTCCCCCGGGTTCACCCTCACGGTCCAGACTCCCGCCCCGAGGGCACTCCTCCCGGGACCAGACGCCCCGTCAGCCACAGAGCTCTACGCCCGGCACATCCGCCGAACGGGCCGCCGCACCATGACGTGCATCGTCGCGACGGTGCGCGTACTGCCTCCGGCCGGACGCACCATCCGTACAGCACCGCCCGGTGGCCGCTCGGGGACAGTTCGCCCGCCCGGGTCAGCCGGACCGCCTCCGAGGGCGGGGTGATCCGGGCGATGTCGCGGATCACCGTGGAGACGTGACCGTGCAGGGCCACGTGCTCCACGGCCGACCCGGCCTCTACGGGGCTACGGGCGTACGAACGCGTAGCCGTAGGGCGGCTCGGCCTTGGCCCGGCCGGCCCGCCGGGCCTTGACGGTCGCTTCGCGGTTGCGGCGCCGGGCGGCGCGCGGCTCCGTCCGAGCACCCCACCAGGTCCGGTGGCGGGAAGCGGTTCCCGTCGTCCTCGCAAGGCGGAGGGGCGCCCGTAGTACCGGATGCACTTGGGTGCCCCGACAACACGGCGAGGTGCCGCACCGGACGCCGCGGGGCAGCGCTCAGCCGTTGTCCCCGGTGTTCACCTCCAGCACGCAGTGCCGCAGTTCGTAACTGCCGATGGGATCGATGAAGCCGATCGTCGGCGGGCTCGCCATCCGTATCCCGGGCAGGGCGAACAGCAGGCTGAGGAAGACGTCCGTCTCCAGGAGCGCGATGTGGAGCCCCGGGCATTTGTGGGGGCCGTCGCCGAAGGCCAGCCCAGGCGTCCCGGCGTCCTTCATGGCGCGTCCCGGGCGCAGACAGCGCGGCCGTGCCCCGACGGTTCGTTCGTCGACGTTGGTGTGATCGACCAGGATGTCGATCCGGTCGCCGACCGGGACGGTGAGATACCCGCCGTCGGCGCCGGGCAGGTCGAGCGGTTCGGTGGTACGACGGCTGAGGCGGCCCACGACCGGTTCGAGCCGCAGGATCTCGCCGAGGACCGCGAGCCTGCCCGGCTCGTCCGCTGCCCGGTAGTGCGCCAGCAGATCGGCGTCGGAGAACAGGTGCCAGGCCGCCGCGCTGATGAATTCGCGGGTGGTGACCATGCCCGCCGCCGCGAAGGTGAGGCACTCTCCGAGGATCTCGGTGGTCGAACAGCCGTCGTCGATGAGGTGGGAGATGAGATCGTCCCGCCGGGTGCGGCGGCGGGCCCGGACGGCGGGGCGTACGTCGCCGACGTACATCCGTAACCAGTTGGCGTTCTGCCGCAGTGTCCAGTAGATGCCGTGCGGACTCGTCAGCCCCGGCGTGCCGAAGCGCTCCGGGAAGAAGCGCTCCAGCCGTTGCTTGATGCCGGGCCTGCTGTCCGTCAGGCCGATGACCGCGCAGGCCACCCCGATCGCGAGATCGAAGCTGAGGTCGGACAGCCGGGCCCGGCCGTCGGCCCGGAGCCGGTCGATCTGGGCCTGCGCGACGTGGGCCATGACCTCGCGGTAGTGCTCGTCGACGCGGCGCGGGGTGAAGAACCGTGCGGTCTGGCGGCGGTGTTCGCGATGCTCGGGACCGTCCCGGTAGAGCACGGGCCGCCGGATGTGTTTCGGCAGCTTCGACACCATCTCGACCCCGAGCCCGGCCTGCACGGTGGACGTGCTGCGGAGCACGGCGCGTGCCTCGTCGTACCCACGCACCTCCCACACCCCGTCACCGGCCCGCGCGACGGGACACTCCGACGCCGTCCCGCCGCGCTCGATCCTGCGGAATCCGTACCCTCTGTCCGACCCGGCCTCCGCCGGGTCACCGCTGTCACGGAACTCGTCTGGTTCTCCGCCCACGAGCGGCACCTCCCTCTCTCCCTGACCGTGCCGGGCCTTCGCGCACCCGGACTTCCCTCCCCGGCTGACGGCACACTCCCGCCGATCACGGGGCGGTGCGGTGTGGTGTGCCGTGCCGTGCCGGGTGACTCCTTCCCGCTGCGACGCCACGGGAAGCGGGTGTCAGCGTCGGGGGGCGGACGGTGAGCCGGCGGGTACGGGGTCACCGTGCCGTCCCGGCTGGAGCGTTGCTCAGCGAGGGGGCTGTCGCCTTGGGTCTTGTCACCGAGCGGGACTGCCACGTCGATGCGCTCCTCGGAGGAGCGCCGTCCGGGAAATCGGGCGGCCGTCTGCGCTGTCCCGCCCGACCGCTCCGCCTGCCGTGTCGCGCCAGTGCCTCCGGCGTTCCGGCCCGGGCGCGGCAACTCGGCCCGCAGGGAGCGTGGTGGGGCATCTGCGCGAAGGTCACGCCCTCGGCCTGGCCGCGCCCGTCGGACTCGCCGCAGTGGTACGCGGCCTCGTCAGCCCGGCAGCAGGCGTGACACAAGGGTGCGCGTCCACTCGGGGGTGAGGGGCAGGTCGGTGAATACGGCCCGGTAGTAGAGGGGGGCGAGGACGGCGTCCGTGGCGTGTTCGAGGGTCGGGGGCCGCCCTCCCCTCGCCCGTTCCCGTTCGAGGACGGCTTCGAGCTGCCGCTGGCGCTCTCCGCGGCACACGGCGGCGCCTTGTTCTCCGCCCGTACCGATGGTGGCGCGGACCAGGGCGAGGGTGTCCGGGTCGCAGAGGTCCTTGGCGAGGTCGTGCGCGTAGCGTTCCAGGTCGCTACGGAGGCTGCCGGTGTCGGGGACCACGATGTCGCCGGAGAAGCGGCTGGTCGTGACATCGGCGAGCAGTTCGGCGACGGTGCCCCATCGGCGGTAGACGGTGGTGGCGTGCACGCCGGCGCGAGCGGCGATGACGGGGATCGTCGGTGGTTCGCCCGCCTCGTCGGCGACCAGTTCCCTCACGGCCCGGTGGACGGCCGCGCGGACTCGGGCGGAGCGGCCCCCCGGCCGGCTCACGGCCCCTGGGGCGGGGGAAACGGTGGTGGACACCTCCCCAGTATCGCACTGATCACTGCACCAATAATGCAGTGATCGCTGCGTTTGTGTTAGCGTGCAGACACTAACGCACAGATCACTGCGAGATTCTATGTCTACTGACTCGGCTGTATCCGCCGCACCGTCCGGCGCCGGCACGGGACGCGTACTGCGCGGGGCCGCCTTCCCCAGCGTGGCCGGTGTCTTCGTCGTCTTCCTCGCCGCCTCCAGCGTGCCGTCCCCGCTCTACCCGGTCTACCAGCAGCAATGGCACTTCTCCGCGTGGGTGCTGACCGTCGTCTTCGCCCTGTACGTGGTCGGCCTGCTGGGCTCGCTGCTCGTCGTCGGGGCGCTGTCGGACCACATCGGCCGCCGGCCGGTACTGGCCGCGGCGATCGCACTGGAGACGGTCGCGCTCGTCCTGTTCCTCACCGCCGGGAACGTGGTCGCCCTGGCCGCCGCCCGAGTGCTGCAAGGAATCGCCACCGGGGCGGCGACGACCACCCTGAGCGCCACCCTCGTCGACCTCGAACCGTCGCACGCCCGTGGCCGCGCGGGCGTCGTGACCTCGGTGGCACCCCTGACCGGGCTCGCCCTCGGCGCTCTGGGCTCCGGTGTGCTGGTGGAGTTCGGCCCCGCCCCGACCCGGCTGGTCTACGCCCTGCTGCTCGGCGCCATGCTGGTGGCGGGGGCGCTCACCGCTTTTCTGCCGGAGACCTCCCCGCGCCGGCCGGGAGCCGTCGCCTCCCTGCGCCCACGGGTCGCGCTCCCCGCGCACCTGCGCGCGGACATCGTCCCGGTGGTCCCGACGATGATCGCCAGTTGGGCGCTGGCCGGGCTGTTCCTCTCCCTCGGCCCGTCCGTCGCGGCCCAACTGCTGGGGCTGCGGAGCCACCTGGCCGGCGGCATCGTCGTGACACTGCTGGCGGGCACTGGGGCACTGACGGTCGCCGTGCTCCGCTCCCGTTCCGCGTCCTCGCTGCTGGCTCCCTCGTCCGCCCTGCTCGGGCTCGGCGTCCTGACCGCGCTCGCCGGCATCATGGCGGACCTCGTCTGGCTCGCCGCCGGTGGCACCGTCGTCGCGGGGGCCGGCCTCGGCGCCTCGGTGCTGGCGGCGTTCGGCACCTTCGCCACCATCGCCAGGCCGCACGAGCGCAGCGCGGTCTTCGCCTCCGTGAACATCATCAACTACCTCGGCAACAGTGTGCCGGCCGTGCTCGGCGGTATCGCCGTCACCGCCCTGGGGCTGCGGACCGCCACCGAGATCTACGCCCTGGCGATCGTGGTGATCGTCTCCGCCGCCTTCCTCCTGCGGCTGAACCAGATACGGGTGCGGCGCCGCCCCGCCCCGGCTACGGGCGGGTGAGGCACCCGCCCACAACGACCGCCGCAACCCTCCTCGCTCAAGACCGGCACGGAACCCTTCGCGCGAAAGAAGGAAACACCATGACGACCGCGGACAGCGGAACCATCAAGAGCCTCGTCGCCCATCGCCCGCACCACACGACGATCCGCTATACGGCCGTCGGCCCGACCGACGGGCCGGCCCTGGTCCTCATCCACGGCTGGGCCTGCGACCGCGGCGACTTCGACGCGGTCATCGGCCATCTGCCCGACGGCCACCGGGTCCTCGCGGTCGACCTCGCCGAGCACGGCGAGTCCCGGTCGGCGCGAGAGGTGTGGACCATGGAGGAATTCGCTCGCGACGTGGCCACCGTACTGGAGGCCGAGGCCGTGACCACGGCCGTCGTGGCCGGCCACTCCCTCGGCGCGGCAGTGGCCGTCGAAGTCGGCCGACTGCTCCCCGGCACCGTCTCGCACGTGATCGCGCTCGACGGGCTGCACTACCTTTCCCTGTTCCCGGCGCAGCGCGAGGAACAGGCCGACGCCCTGCTGAGCGCGTTCCGCGGCGACTTCGCCGCGGCGGTGCGCGGCCTCGTCGAAGGAGGATCGCCGGCCGGGACCGACCCGGCCCTCGCCGACGCCTACTTCGAGAAGATGTCCGCGGTGCGACAGCCCGCGGGCCTGCGCGCCATGGAGGGCCTGGTGCGCTGGGACATGGACGCGGCGCTGCGCGGGACGACGCAGCCGATCACCGTATTCGCGATACGTGACCTGGTGACACAGGAGGCGATCGACCGCTACGGGAACCGCCTCGACATCGTCCTCGTCGACCTGGGCACCCACCACTTCCCGGTGGAGGCCCCCGAAGCCACGGCGGGGCTTCTGGCCGCCGTCAGGAGCTGACGAGGCACGGCGGTCCGGTCTGCCGGGGGGGCGCTCACCCGCCACACCCGCGGCAGACCGGACCGCCGTGTGAGGGCACTCAGGAGCAGGGTGCGCGGTTCGGGCTGAGTCCAGCGGCCGAGAACCTCGGCGACATCCACGCGTCCCTGGCCCCTCCCGGCGCCACAGCCCCGGTGCCCGCCGCCGTCACCGCGGTACGGCTTCGACGGCGGCTCCTACCCCCGGTACGTCTCCAGCAGCCGCAGCCAGACTTCGCTGATCGTGGGGAAGGCCGGGACCGCGTGCCAGAGGCGGGAGAGGGGGACTTCCGCCGTTACCGCGATCGTGGCCGCGTGCAGCAGTTCGGCGGTGCCCGGGCCGACGAAGGTGGCGCCGAGGAGGATTTCGCGGTCCAGGTCCACGATCATGCGGGCCCGGCCGCGGTAGCCGTCGGCGTACAGGCCGGCGCCCGAGACCTTGGCGAGGTCGTAGTCGACGGCGCGCACCCGGTGGCCCGCCCGTTCGGCCTCGGCCAGGGTCAGGCCCACCGCCGCGGCCTCCGGGTCGGTGAAGACGACCTGGGGGAGGGCCCGGGTGTCGGCGGTGGCCTCGTACGCGCCCCAGGGGGCGGTGTCGGTCACGGGGTCGCCGGCCGCGCGGGCGGCGATGACCGCGCCCGCGATCCGGGCCTGGTACTTGCCCTGGTGGGTGAGGAGCGCGCGGTGGTTGACGTCGCCCACCGCGTACAGCCAGTCGTGTCCGGGGACCCGGCAGCTGTCGTCGACCGCGATCCACTCCCCCGGGGCCAGCCCGACGGTCTCCAGCCCGATGTCCTCGGTGCGGGGCGCGCGGCCCGTGGCCACCAGCAGCTCGTCGCCCTCCAGGGTCTCGCCGCCCGCCAGCACGACGGTGACCGGCCCGGCCGGACCGTCCCGGACGACCGCCTCGACGGAGACACCCGTACGGACCACCGCGCCGGCCTCGCGCAGCGCGTCGGCGACCAGCTCGCCCGCGAAGGGCTCCATGCGCGGCAGCAGCCCGGAGCCGCGGACCAGGACGGTGACCTGCGAGCCGAGCGCCTGCCAGGCGGTGGCCATCTCGGCGGCCACCACCGAGCCGCCCACGATCAGCAGCCGGCCGGGCGCCTCCTGGGCGGAGGTGGCCTCGCGGCTGGTCCAGGGCCGGGCGGCGGCGATCCCGGGCAGGTCGGGGACGAGGGCCCGGGTGCCGGTGGCGACGACGACGGCGTGCCGGGCCGAGAGCACGTGGTGCTCGCCCTCGGGGCTGGTGACGGCGACCTTGCGGGTCCCGTAGAGCCTGCCGTGGCCCCGGTAGACGTGGGCGCCGGTCGAGTCGACCCAGGCGACCTGGCCGTCGTCCTTCCAGTGGCCGGTCCAGTAGTCGCGGTGCGCGAACACCGCCGCCGTGTCCAGTGGTCCCTGGACCGCCGCCGCCAGTCCGGGGACCTTGCGGGCGTCGGCCCGGGCCAGGGCCGGGCGCAGGAGGGCCTTGCTCGGCACGCAGGCCCAGTACGAGCACTCCCCGCCCAGCAGTTCGCTCTCGACCAGTGCCGTGCTCAGCCCGGCGGCCCGGGTCCGGTCGACGATGTTCTCGCCGGCCGGTCCCCCGCCGAGCACCACCACGTCGTACTCCACCGCTTCAGTCATACCGGCCAGTGTCACCGCCGGGCGGGGGCGGCGTCACGCAAGGTCAGCCCTCCGGCGTGCCGGGGTCCGCCGGTTCCTGCCGCGCGGCGGTCATCTTCGCCCGGACCTCGTCCATGTCGAGGGCGCGGGCCTGGCCGATGAGGTCGGTCAGCGCGGCCTCCGGCAGCGCGCCGGGCTGGGCGAAGAGCGCCACCTGGTCCCGGACGATCATCAGTGTCGGGATCGAGGTGACCTCGAAGGCGGCGGCCAGCTCCTGCTCGGCCTCGGTGTCCACCTTGGCGAAGACCAGGTCGGGGTGGGCGTCCGAGACCTTCTCGTAGACCGGGGCGAACTGCAGGCAGGGACGGCACCAGCCCGCCCAGAAATCGATCAGCACGAACGGGTTCTCGCTGACCGTCCGGTCGAAGTTCGCCTTGGTGAGCTCGACTGTAGCCACGGTGTCCAGACCTCCTCATTGCTCTGTCTGCTGCCTGAACGAACGAGCGGCCTCCCGCATTCCTGTTCCTGCGCCCGGCCGTGACCCGAGTCCCGCGAACCGGGTCACGGCCGGGCGGGTCCGCCCTCCGGTGGGCCGGGGAGCCTCTTCGAGGACGCTCCCTAGAACGGGTGCCCGGCGGGGGTCGTGCGGGCCGTGGTCCAGCGGAGTTCCGTGAAGGCGTCGAGGTTGGCCTCGCCGCCGAAACGGGCGCCGGTGCCGGAGGCGCCGGTACCGCCGAAGGGGGCCACCGCCTCGTCGTTGACCGTCTGGTCGTTGACGTGCGCGATCCCGGTCGGGATGCGCGCGGCCAGTTCCAGGCCGCGCGCCGCGTCCCCCGTCACGATCCCGAGGGAGAGGCCGTACGGGCCCGCCGAGGCCAGGGCCACGGCCTCGTCCTCCGTGGCGAAGGAGCGTACGGGGGCGACCGGGCCGAAGACCTCCTCCGTGTAGGCGGGGGTGTCGTCGGCGACGGCGGCCAGCACGGTCGGCCGGTAGAAGAGGTCCCGGTGGGTTCCGCCCGCGACGAGTTTGGCGCCCTGCTCGGTGCTCGCCTCCACCAGTGCGTGGACCCGCTCCAGCTGGGCGCGGTCGATCAGCGGGCCGAGGTGGACGGGTTCGCGGTACGGGTCGCCCACCGCCAGCGCCTCGGCCCGCGCGGCGAGCCGCTCCACGTACTCGTCGTACAGCGAGGCGTGCACGAGGTGACGCCCGGCGGTCATGCAGATCTGGCCCTGGTGGAAGAAGGAGCCCCAGGACGCCTGGGCGACGGCGGCCTCGACGTCGGCGTCGCGCAGGACGACGAGCGCGGAGTTGCCGCCCAGCTCCAGGTGGGCGCGGGTGAGGTGGCGGCCGGCCAGTTCGCCGACGGCCCGGCCGCTGGCCGTGGACCCGGTGAACGACACGACCCGTACCCGGGGGTCGGCGACGACGGCGGCCCCCGTCGCGGCGGAGCCGGGCAGGACGTGCAGGAGCCCGCACGGCAGACCGGCGGCGGCGAAGACGGCGGCGAGGGCGAGGCCGCCGCACACGGCGGTGCGGCGGTCCGGTTTGAGCAGCACGGAGTTGCCGAGCGCGAGGGCGGGTGCCACCGAGCGGATCGAGAGGATCAGCGGGGCGTTGAAGGGGGCCACGACCCCGACCACCCCGGCCGGTACCCGGTGGGTGAAGGAGAGCCGGGGCGCCTCGCTGGGCAGCACCTGGCCGGTGGGGCGGGAGGCCAGTGCGGCGGCCTCGTAGCACTCCTGGGCGGCGACGTGCAGTTCGAAGTCGGCCTTGCCGGGTATCGAGCCCGACTCGCGCACCAGCCACTCCCGCAGCTCGTCGGCGTGCGCGGCGAAGAGGTCCCCGGCGCGGCGCAGGACGGCCGCGCGCTCCAGGTGGGTCGCCCGTGCCCAGGAACGCTGCGCGTCCTGGGCGCGCAGGGCGGCCTCCGTGACGTCGGCGGGTGCGGCGAGGTCGATGGTGGCGAGGGTGCGGCCGGTGGCCGGTTCGACGACGGGGGCGGTACCGCCGGTGAGTGTGGGTCCGTCCTGCCAGAGCGTGGGATCGAGGAGCGGCATGGCGCGGGGCCTCCGGTGAGGATGGGCGGGTGGCGGGGGGGGCGGCAGCAGGCGTCATCGTGCCAGACGGTCGGCTCAACTTCTGTTCACTGACAGGACAGTTGGCGAATGACTCTGACTGGAAATGATCGACGGATCTCTGCGGTGCGGGAGGTGACCGGTCGGCCCTCACCGCCCGGCCCGCCACCCCGCCTCACCCCCGCCCCCCGCCTCCTTGCCCCGGGCACCGCTCCGGAAGCCGGGGCGCCGCTCCGGAACGGGTTCACCGCTCCAGGACGAGTGCGATCCCCTGTCCGACGCCGATGCAGAGCGCCGCCATGCCGGTTCCCGATCCGGCCGCCGCCAGCTGGTGGGCCACCGACCCGGCCAGCCGGGCGCCCGAGGCGCCGAGCGGGTGGCCGATCGCGAGGGCGCCGCCGCGCGGGTTGACCACCGCCGGGTCGAGCTCCGGCCAGGCCGCCAGGCAGCCCAGCGCCTGCGCGGCGAACGCCTCGTTGAGTTCGAAGGCGGCGAGGTCGCCGAGGCTGCGGCCGGCCTTGTCCAGCGCCCTCCCGACGGCCTCCACCGGGCCCAGGCCGAAGAGCTGCGGCTCGATCCCGGTGACCGCCGAGGCGCTGATCCGTGCGAGCGGCTCCCGTCCGGTGGCCGCCAGGCCCGCCTCGTCGGTCAGCAGCAGGGCGGCGGCGCCGTCGTTGAGCGGGGAGGAGTTCCCGGCGGTGACCGTGCCCGTCCCGTCCGTCCGGAACGCGGGCTTCAGCCGGGCCAGCGCCTCGGGCGTGGAGCCCTCGCGGACCGACTCGTCCCGTACGAGGTCCACGCCCGCGTAAGGGACGACCTCGGCGTCGTACGCGCCGGCCGCCCAGGCCGCCGCGGCCCGGCGGTGGCTCTCCAGTGCGAAGGCGTCCTGTGCCTCGCGGGTGATGCCGTGCTTGTCGGCGACGAGTTCGGCTCCCTCGCCGAGGGAGCCCGTCCACTGCCCGGGCATGCGGGGGTTGGTCATGCGCCAGCCGAGGGTGGTGGACCACAGCTGCTGGTGGGCGGCGGGGAAGGCCCGTCCGGGCTTCTCGACGACCCAGGGGGCGCGGCTCATCGACTCGACGCCGCCCGCTAGGGCGACGGAGGCGTCGCCGAGGGCGATGGCCCGGGCGGCCTGCACCACGGCTTCGAGCCCCGACCCGCAGAGCCGGTTGACGGTGACCCCGGGGACGGTCACGGGCAGTCCCGCGAGGAGCACCGCCATGCGGGCCACGTCCCGGTTGTCCTCGCCCGCGCCGTTGGCGTCGCCGAAGACCACGTCGTCGATGCGGGCCGGGTCGAGGGCGGGCGTACGGTCCACCAGCGCGCGGACCACGTGCGCGGCCAGGTCGTCGGGCCGGACCCCGGCGAGGGCGCCGCCGAACTTTCCGATCGGGGTGCGGACGGCGTCGACCACGTAGACGTCGCGGACGGTGCGGGTGCTCATGGGACTCTCCTGGGCCTGTCCGTTCGTGCGGCGGGGCCCCGGTGCCGGTGTCGGCGCCGGGGTGTGTCGCCGGGTGCGCCCGGTGGGGCGCGGACGCAGTCTCGGTCCGCCCGTCACCGCCTGTCAACGGCTTCCGGGGGCGGGACCGGTCCTTGGCTCCGCGCGGGCCGGACCCGCGCGCCCGCGACGGCCCGCGCGGCCCGTCCGCCGGGTCGGGCCGCCGGGGTCGGGCCCCGGGGTCAGGCCGATTCGCGGGGGACGACGACCGCCGCCGGGACGCGCAGCCCTTCGTCCTGGAGGGCCCGCATCAGCAGTACCGCGTACTCGTCGTCGTACGCGAAGACCGCGCCGAGTCCGAGCGACGGCCAGCGGGCCGCCGGCGGCGCGGCCGACTCCTCGGTACCGGCCGTCGGGAGCTCCGTCACCTCGGCCCCCGCCACCGAGCGGGCGCCCGCCGGCCGGGGCTGGGAGAAGAACTCCAGCCCCTGCTCCACGGGGACGACCACGCCGATCCGGCGGCTCCGCGGATGGCCGGAATCGGATCGCCCGGCCGGGGCGGCGGCCTCGTTGTCCGTCATCTCCGCCGTCGTCCGCGCCGTCCGCGTCCGCCGTCCACACCCGTCGTCCGCGCCGTCCGCGCGCGTCCCGGCCCGCCGGCGCGGTGGCCTTGGCCTTGGCGGGGCCGTGGACCGGGGGCCCGGGACGCATCGTCGGAGAGGGGCCGGGCCGGGGCCCGGACCGGTCGTGTGATCCCTGTCCGGTCCGCGTGCACCGGATCTCCAGCCGTTCGCGACCGTCCGTCCCTAGCGTCTTGTCCACCGAGCGGCAGGGGAGGTCCCGGTGTCGGATTCCTCAGCCTCCACAGGTGCGGTGGTCCCGGCGGCCTCGGGCGCCGCCGGGCCCCCCGGTCCGCCCGGAACCCCCGCGCGCACGGGCCGGGAGTGGCGGGCCACCCGTTCGGTGGAAGGGGCGCCGGGCTCAGCACCGGGTCCCGGCGGCGACGCCCCGTACCGGCCGGAGGCGCGGTGGGTGCGGTACGGCGCGGTGTGTCCCGGCGGCGCCCTCCGCTGCCGTCCCGTCACTCCGCACCACGGGAGCCATTCGCCTGGAATGGCCGGGTTTGCTCACATATTCTGATTCCGGCCTCGGCCGCCGCCCGGATACGGGAGCACAGGAATGCCCGGACCGGGGGCGGGTAGGCACGGGTGATGTCACGGCCGACGACAGGAGACGAGGACCCGCTCATGTCACAGGACTCACCTGCTCCGCATCCCACGTCCACTTCCACGTCCGCCCCGCCCGCCCCACCCACCTCGGGCGTCCACCCCGGCGCACCGGAATCTCCCACCCCCTCCGTCGCACCCACCCAGCCCGGCCCCGGAGACCCGCCGCCGCCCTCGATCACCGAGACCCAGGCCGAGGAACTGATCCGCGGCATCTGTTTCAAGACGGGCCCGCCCCGTCTCCTCGGCGCCGAACTCGAATGGCTGGTGCTGGACGCCGAGGACCCCGGACGGCCCGTCCCACCCGAGCGGCTCGCCCTCGCGCACGAGGCGGCCCGCGCCCTGTCCCTGAACTCCCTGCTCACCGCCGAACCCGGCGGGCAGCTGGAGCTCAGCTCCGCCCCGGCCGCCTCCCTCACCGGCTGCCTGGACGGCCTCCAGGCCGACCTGGCCGCCGTCCGGGGGGTCCTGCGCGCCCAGGGCCTGGTCCTGCACGGCCGCGGCCAGGACACCCGGCTCCCCTACCGCCGGCTGCTGACCAGCCCCCGGTACGAGGCGATGGAACGTTTCCTCGACCGCACCGGCCCCGCCGGGCGCACCATGATGCGTTCCTCCGCCTCGGTGCAGGTCTGCGTGGACGCCGGACAGGAGGAGCCGGGTCCGGCCGGTCACGGCCGGCGCTGGCGCCTCGCCCACCTGCTGGGCGCGGTCCTGGTCGCCTCCTTCGCCAACTCCCCCGGCCGCGAGGGCCCGTACGCCGGGTGGCGCTGTGCCCGCCAGGGGCTGTGGGACGACATAGACCGCAGACGCTCACTGGCCCCGCCGCTGGAGGCCGAGCCCCGGTCCGCGTGGACCCGGCAGGCCCTGGACACCGAGGTGATGTGCGTACGGTCGCGGGGCGACGGGCCGTGGGCGGTCCCGCGCGGGATGACCTTCCGTGACTGGCTGCGCTCCGGCGGCCCCCGGCCGCCCACCGCCGAGGACCTCGACTACCACCTGACCACGCTCTTCCCGCCGGTCCGGCCGCGCGGCCACCTGGAGCTGCGGATGATCGACGCGCAGCCCGGCGACGACGGCTGGCTGGTCCCGGTGGCGGTCGTCCACGCGCTGTTCGACGACCCGGAGGCGTCGGAGACCGCGTACCGGGTGACGAAGGCGCTGGCCGACAGCTACGGCACCGAGCCCGCCCCGCGCAACCCGCTCTGGCGCTCCGCCGCCCGGCACGGCCTGGCCGATCCCGAGCTGCGGACGGCGGCCACCGCCTGTTTCCGGGCCGCCGTCGAGGCGCTGCCCCGGCTCGGCGCGGGCGCGCACGTCAGGGACACGGTCGGCGCCTTCGCCGAGCGCTTCGTCCGCCGGGGCCGCTGTCCGGCCGACGAGCACACCGGGCGGGAGCCGCTCGGCGGGCGGGACGTGCGCCCGTGACCACCGCATCCCGTCCGGGCACCCCGCCGGACCTGCGCGAACGTGCCGTGGCGGCCCTGACCGCCGCCCGCGCCCGCACCGCCGCCCTCACCGACCCGGTGAGCGACGGGGACCTGACCGCGCAGCACTCCCCGCTGATGTCCCCGCTGGTCTGGGACCTGGCCCACATCGGGAACATGGAGGAGCTGTGGCTGCTGCGCCGGGTGGCCGGGCGCGCGTCCCTGCGTCCCGAGATCGATCCGCTCTACGACGCCTTCGAACACCCCCGCTCCGAGCGGCCGAAGCTGCCGCTGCTGGGGCCCGGGGAGGCCCGCCGGTACGCCGCCGAGGTGCGCGGGCGGGTCTTCGACCTGCTGGAGCACACCCCGCTGGAGGGCACCGAGCTGCTCGACTCCGGCTATGTCTTCGGGATGATCGCCCAGCACGAGCAGCAGCACGACGAGACGATGCTGATCACCCATCAGCTCCGGCCGGGCGCCCCGGTGCTGACCGCGCCGGAGCCGGACCCCCCGCAGGGCCCCCCGCCGCCGGCCGCCGAGGTCCTCGTCCCCGGCGGCCCGTTCACGATGGGGACCTCCGCCGAACCCTGGTCGCTGGACAACGAACGGCCCGCGCACGTGCGGGAGACCGTACCGTTCCGGATGGACACGGCGCCGGTGACCAACGCCGCGTACCAGGCGTTCATCGCGGACGGCGGCTACCACGAGCCCCGCTGGTGGGCGGCGCCCGGCTGGGAGCAGATCCGGGCGCACTCCATCGAGGCCCCGCTCTTCTGGTACCGGGAGGGACCGACGGGTGACGGCTGGCTGCGGCGCCGCTTCGGGGTGACCGAGCCGGTGCCGGGCGGGGAACCCGTCCTCCACGTGAGCTGGTACGAGGCGGACGCCTACGCCCGCTGGGCGGGGCGCCGGCTGCCCACGGAGGCGGAGTGGGAGAAGGCCGCCCGGTACGACCCGGTGACCGGCCGCTCGGCCCGCTACCCGTGGGGCGACGCGGACCCCACCCCCGACCGCGCCAACCTCGGCCAGCGCCATCTGCGCCCGGCCCCCGCGGGCAGTTACCCGGCCGGGGCCTCGCCGCTCGGCGTGCGCCAGCTGATCGGCGACGTGTGGGAGTGGACCTCCTCCGACTTCCTGCCGTACCCGGGGTTCCGGGCCTTCCCGTACCGCGAGTACTCGGAGGTCTTCTTCGGGCCGGAGCACAAGGTGCTGCGGGGCGGTTCCTTCGCGGTGGACCCGGTGGCCTGCCGGGGCACCTTCCGCAACTGGGACCTGCCGGTGCGCCGGCAGATCTTCTCCGGGTTCCGGACCGCGAGGGACCTCTGATGTGCCGTCATCTTGCCTATCTGGGACCGGTGGTGGCGCTCGGTCAGCTCCTGTCGGAGCCGGAGCACTCGCTGGTGCGGCAGTCCTGGCTGCCGCGCCGGCAGCGGTACGGGACGGTCAACGCGGACGGCTTCGGCGTGGGCTGGTACGCGCAGGGCGACCCGGTGCCCGCCCGCTACCGGCGGGCCGGGCCGGTCTGGGGCGACCTGAACCTCGTCGATCTCGCCCGCGTGGTGCGCTCCGGGTCCGTGCTGGCCGCCGTACGGGACGCCACGCTGGCCGGTGCGGACGGGGAGGCCGCCGCCGCGCCGTTCACGGCCGGGCCCTGGCTGTTCAGCCACAACGGCTCGGTACGGGGCTGGCCGGAGGCGGCGGCCCCGGTCGCGGCCGGACTGGCGGCCGGGGAGCTGCTCCAGCTGGCCGCGCGCACGGATTCGGCGCTGGTCTGGGCGCTGGTCCTGCACCGCCTGCGCGCCGGGGAACAGCTCGGCGCCGCCCTGGCCGGGGCGGTGCGGGAGCTGGCCGAGGCGGCTCCCGGCTCCCGGCTCAACCTGCTGCTGACCGACGGGACCGCGATCGCCGCGACGGCCTGGGGCGACTCGCTCTGGTACCTCGCCGACGCGGCGGCCCCGCGCACGGTGGTGGCGTCCGAGCCCTACGACGACGACCCCCGCTGGCGCGAGGTGCCCGACCGGACCTTGCTGACCGCCACCCGTACGCGGGTCGAGCTGACCCCGCTGGGGGAGAAGGAGCACCGTGAGTGACTTCCAGTTGACCCGGACGCTCGACGAGCACGCGGCGGACGCGGCGCTGCGCGCGGACGTGCGGGACGGGCTGACCCGCACCCCCAAGTCGCTGCCGCCCAAGTGGTTCTACGACGCCCGGGGCAGTGAACTCTTCGAGGAGATCACCCGGCTGCCGGAGTACTATCCGACGCGCGCCGAGCGGGAGATCCTGCTGGAGCGGGCCCGGGAGATCGCCTCGGTGAGCGGGGCCCGGACCTTGGTGGAGCTGGGTTCCGGTTCCTCGGAGAAGACCCGGCACCTCATCGAGGCGCTGCCCGCGCTGGACACCTACGTCCCGGTGGACGTGAGCGAGAGCGCGCTACGGGGAGCGGCGGCGACGCTGCTGGCGGACCGGCCGGGGCTGCGGGTGCACGCGCTGGTGGCCGATTTCACCAGGGCCCTGAAGCTGCCGGACTCCCCCGGGCCGCGCCTGGTGGTCTTCCTCGGCGGCACGATCGGGAACCTGCTGCCGCCGGAGCGCGCCGTGTTCCTGGCGGCGGTGCGGGCGATGCTGTCGCCCGGGGACGGGCTGCTGCTGGGGACCGACCTGGTGAAGGAGGAATCGGTCCTGGTGGCGGCGTACGACGACGCCCAGGGGGTGACGGCCGAGTTCAACCGGAACGTCCTGGCCGTCATCGACCGGGAGCTGGGCGGGAACTTCCGCACCGCCGATTTCGCGCACGTGGCGGTGTGGAACCGGGAACAGGAGTGGATCGAGATGCGGCTGCGGGCCCGCGCGCGGGCGCTGGTGAAGATCCGGGCGCTGGACCTGGTGGTGCCGTTCGCGGCGGGCGAGGAGATCCTGACGGAGATCTCCGCGAAGTTCCGCCAGGAGGGCGTGCGCCGGGAACTGGCCTCCGCCGGGCTGGAGCTGACCCACTGGTGGACGGACGCGGAGGAACGTTTCGCCCTGTCCTTGTCGGTCGCGGACGGACGGACGAGGTGACGGCGCGACGAGGTGAGGCGTGACGGCGTGACGCGCCGAGCCTGGTGCCCCGGCGGCGTCGCCGTCGTCGGGGCCCCGCGCACGGGCACCCGCGCCGCCTCAGCGGGCGCCCGCCGGTCCGGGCGGCGGGTCGGCGGACCTCCAGGGCGACAGACCGGACCGCCAGGCCGCCGGGCTCAGCGGTCAGCGGGTCAGCGGTCGGAGCTGAGCACCCGGCTGATCGTGTCGGAGGCGGTCTTGGCCGCCTGCTTGGGGTCCTGGCCGGAGAGCACGGCCGTCATGAACGGCTTGATCGGGTTGTCGGCCTCGATCTCGGCCCAGCGGGCGGAGTTCGGGGTGGCCCGGCCCTGGGCGGCGCTGGCGGCCATGCTCGCGGCGCCCTCGTTGCCCTCGACCACGTGCGCGAGCGTGGTCTTGTTCGGGACGTAACTCATCGAGCGGGCCAGCTCGGTCTGCCACTTCTCGCTGTTCAGGGCCGTGATCACATCGACGGCGCCGGCCCGCTGCTTCGTTCTCTCGGGGATGATCAGGTCGGAGCCCCCGGTGAGGACCGCGCCCGCCTTGTCGGAAGTCTTGCCCGGTATCGGGAAGAAGCCGAGCTTTCCCTTCAGTGCGGGGTTGGCCGCCTCGATCTCGGCGACCTGGCCGGGCGGGGCGATGATCTGGGCGACGTCGCCGCGGGCGAAGACCTTGGCCTGCGAGGGCGTCTCCTCGTCGGCGTCCTTCGGACCGTTGCCGAGGGCCTGCAACTGCTTGTAGAACTCCATGCCGGCCAGCGCCTTGTCCTCGTCGAGCGCGCCGACCCACTGGCCACTGGTCTCGACCGCGAGTTCACCGCCCTCGTCCCAGACGAAACCGGCCAGGACGTACCAGTTCTGGCCCGCGAGGTAGATGCCCTGCTGGTCTCCCTTGTCGAGCTTCTGGGTGGCCTGGACCCAGTCCTGGCGGTTCTTGGGGAGCGCCTTGACCCCGGCGTCGGCGAAGAGGTCCTTGTTGTAGATCACCACGCGGTTGGCGGCGTACCACGGGACACCGTACTGGGCCCCGTTGAGACTGCCCGGGTCGGAAAGCCCCTTGAGCCAGTCCTTGCTGCCCCACTCGCGCAGCCCCTCCAGGGTGAGTTCGGAGAGGCCGCCGGTCTCGATGTACTGGGCGACCTGGGTGTTGCCGACCTCGATGACGTCGGCGCTCTCCTTGCTCTTGCCTTCGAGGACGGCGTTGACCTTGTCGCCGATACCCGTCCACTCCTGGATCTTGACTTCCAGGTCGATGCCGGGGTGTTCTTTCTCGAACGAGGTGGTGAACTTGGTGATGAAGTCGTCTGACGCGCTGCCTTTCATCAGCCACAGCGTCACCTTCTGCGACCCTCCGTCCGAGCCGGCCAACTGGCTGCAGCCAGTGAGGGCGGCCGAGGCCGCGAGAGCGGTACACACGGCAAGGAAACGCATCTTCACTTAATTCACCTTCTGGGGATTGATCTCAGATGGCTTGAAATTGGCATAGACCAAACACGCAGGTCAAGGGCCCTCCGCTGTGGATTGTTCACACAAAGTTCGCGGAGCAGGACTTACTGGGGCACCGTGGAACAAGGTATTGACCCACACCACCTGGAAAGCCCCCGCCGAACCACACATATCGGGCGTCCGAGATCATCGACACCTCGCGGGAGGGAATCGATCAAGCCATCCGTAACGGGATCACCCGGGCCGACCGCACCGCGGCGTCGGCAGCCGGGTCCTCGCTGTCCGGCGGAACCGCCACGCTACCGAGGCAGGCCCCCCGGCGACGAGGTCGTGGGTGCGGTCGAGGGTGCGGTCAAGGACGCCACCGTCTCCGGTGCCGTGCGCCGTGAACCTTACCGACCGCCCCCTCCCCCGGCAGGTGAACGGTCGAACCGAAGCTATGAGTATGCGTATGAGTATGAGCGGGAGGCACGGTCGACTGGTATCCGACGGGAATCAGGAGAGGCGCTCGGCGCCCGCGACCACCAGCGCCACGTCCACGCGCTCGAAGGCCACGAGAACGTGGACGTGAAGGCCCGGGAGGCCTCGTGGTCCCACCGGAGCAGGCCGGCGACGCTCGCGAAGCGGCAACTGCGGACGCGCTGAACCAGGAGACCTGGAGCGAGAAGGCGGCGTCACGGGCAACGACGGCCACTCGCCGCGGAGCGGGCTGGTGCCGCGTCAGGCGACGTTCGCCCGTCAAGGAGCGGCGTCCGGTACGTGGTCCCGGTGCGTGGTCCCGGTACGTCGGCCGGACGTCCTCGTACTGCTCGTCTAGGACCCGTCGGTCTCTTCCAGCCGGAATCCGACCTTCATACCCACCTGGTAGTGGGCCACCGCGCCGTCCTCGATGTGGCCGCGAATCTGGGTCACTTCGAACCAGTCCACTTTGCGGAGCTTCTGAGTGAAGCGAGAGACGCCGTTCTTGATCGCGTCGTCCACGCTGAGGGGTGAGGACCCGACGATCTCTTCGACCTTGTACGTGTGGTTCGACATGGACCTCTCCTCATGTGGGTCTCTGAACCACCATGCATCAGGGATGGCGTGCCCGCACCACGGAGACAGGGGGACCTCTCCCGGGCGAAAGGGCGGCCGGTCGGTCGGCACGCGCCGACGGTCCTTCCGGCCGCGCAGTCATGATCGTTCCGGGAGCGGTAGCTCGATCGGATGGCTTCGTCCCGGACTCCGCGTCTTCCTCGCGGTCGGCGCGTAGGACATACGGCTAGTGCTGTGACCGGAAAGGTTCACCGGCCCTCGACGCCCGGCACGGCGCCTCGCCGCGTTGTCGGACCACGCAAGTACGTCCAGTACAAGCCGTGACCCTCCGCCTTGCGATCCACCGCACCGGACGCCGCGGGCCTACCGGCAAACCTTTCCGGTCACAGCACTAGGGGAATCGGCGACCGACACCAGAAGAAGGATGTCGAAGCGGCACTCAAGAGGGCGGAGGCAGCGGGCCCCGAAGCCCCCGGCATTCCCGTCCGTCCGGGGTGCTGGGGCCCGACAGGCGAGGAGTGGGGAGTGACCTCCGGTCCCGGACCCCGGACCGGACGCACCGGACCCCACCGGACCCACCCGCCCCGGTGTACCGGAGTACCGGACCCGCCGGGAACCTCAGGTGCGGCCCTCGCCCTCCTGGGCGTGCTTGAGTTCCGGCGCCTCCGCCGCCCAGTCCGCCAGGACCACCGGGAACCCCTCCGCGCGGGCGGCCCGGCAGACGAGTTCGTCGTCGTCCACGAACCTCCGTACCTCCCGCCCCCGGGCGATCCGCCGCAGCACCTCCAGCTTGGTGGTCCGGGCGGGCCGCCGGTCCCGGTCCCCGCGCATCCACAGCCGGCCCTCGGGCAGCCCGTGCCGGGTGAGCCACTCCACCGTGTCCGCCCGGCACCGCTCCGGACGCCCGGTCAGGTACACCACCTCGCACCCGGCCGCGCTCTCCACCGCCAGCGCCACCCCGCGCGCGAGCGGCGGATCGGCCGGGGCCGCGCCGAAGAAGCCGTCCCAGTCCCGGGGCCGGTGCTCCAGGAAGTGCTGGCGGTGGCCGGTGTCGGCCAGGGTGTTGTCGATGTCGAAGACGGCCAGTGGCAGAGGGGGCTCGATCGGGCTCATGCCGTCAGGGTAGGCGCCGCTCGAAGCCCGGCGGAGCCCCGGTGGCGCACGGGCGGAGCGGGGACCGGGCGCGGACCGGACAGGGGCGGACCGGGGCCGGACCGGGGAATCCCCACGGGTCCGGGGCGTTGAGAACGGTGTGATCCGAAAACTCTCGATACTCGACCGGTCCCGCACCCGCGAGGGGTACGGAGCCCCGCAGGCCCTGCGCGACACCGTGGAGCTGGCCCGCGCCGCCGAGCAGCTCGGCTACCACCGCTTCTGGGTCTCCGAGCACCACAGCGTGCCCGGGGTCGCCGGTTCCGCCCCGACCGTGCTGGCGGCGGCCGTCGCCGCCGCGACCGGGCGCATCCGGGTCGGCACCGGCGGTGTGATGCTCCCCAACCACCAGCCGCTGGTGGTCGCGGAGCAGTTCGGGGTCCTGGAGTCGCTGTTCCCCGGCCGGATCGACATGGGGCTCGGCCGGTCCGTCGGCTTCACCGACGGCATCCGGCGGGCCCTGGGGCGCGGCACCGGGGACGCCGACCGGTTCGAGGAGCAGCTGACCGAGCTGCTGGGCTGGCTGGACGGCACCCAGCGGGCCCATCCCGAGGTCCACGCCCGGCCCGCCGAGGGGCTGCGGATACCGGCGTACGTGCTCGCCACCGGCTCGGGCGCGGGGATCGCCGCCCGCGCCGGGCTGCCGATGGTGGTGGGGGACCTGCGTACGCGCGGCCGGGTCGTGGAGGCCGTCGAGCGGTACCGCGCGCAGTTCCGGCCGTCCGCCCTGGGCGCGGAGCCGTACGTCGTCGTCTCCGGGACGGTCGCGGTCGCCGCCACCGCGGAGGCCGCCCGGCGCGTCCTGGTGCCGGAGGCGTGGTCCATGGCGTACTCCCGTACCCACGGCAGCTTCCCGCCGCTGCGTCCGGCCGAGGAGATCGAGGCCATGGCCATGACCCCGAAGGAGCGGGAGCGGTACGAGGACGCCCTGGCCGGGCACATCCACGGCACCGGGGAAGAGGTCGCGGCGGAGCTGGCCGGGGTCGCCGCGGCGACCGGCGCGGACGAACTGCTGGTCACCACCTCCACCCACGACCGGGCGGCGCTGCTGGACTCCTTCACCCGGCTGGCCCGGATCACGGGCACCGCGCCCACGCCCACGACCGCGCCCTCCGCCACCGGAGCCGGGGCCCAGGCCCTGCGATAGGACGGGGTGTCCTACGCGTCGCCGGGCAGCAGGCGCTGCGGCAGTTCGTGGAAGCTCCAGGCGCCCTCGCGGCGGGTGAAGGTCCAGACGAGGTCGTAGCGGTCGGGCCAGTCGGCGGGGACGCCGACGAGCTGGTGGGCGCCGAGGGCCCGGACCAGGCGGGGGATGCCGGGGGGCTCCCAGCAGACGAGGACGGGGGTCGGGGCGGTGAGCACGGCGTGGGCCAGGGCCGGTTCGGCTCCGGTGGCGAACTCGGTGCGGACGGGGACGCGCAGGGCGGTGGCCAGTGCCTCCACGGTCTGTGCGCACCGTGCGGGGGCGGTGGTCCTGCCGCCCGGGGCGGCGGCGAAGATCCGCTCGGGGCGCGGCAGCGAGGCGCCGCCGCTCGGCGCGAAGAGGCGGTGCAGTTCCTCGGCCCGGCGCCATCCCCGGCCCGCGAGGAACCCGGGGTCCTCGTTGCCGTCCTCGTCCTCGCCGATGTCGCCCGTGTACGGCTTCTCCGCGTGCCGGACGACCATGACCAGGGCGTCCTTGACCGCGCCCGGCGGGCCGGGCGCGGGGCGCCGGGGCGCTTCCTCGGCGGCGCAGCCGGCCGCCGCGAGCGGGGCGAGGGCGGCGGCCAGCACGGTGCGGCGGCGCGGTCCGGACCCGTCGGGGGCTTCTGGCATGGGGCCACTGTCGCCGACGGCCCGGACCGTTCCGGGCGCGGCACGGCGTGCCGCCCGCACGAACACCCGGTCGGCCCATCCGATCATCCGGTCGGGCCGGAAGTCCGGCCCGTGGGCGGCAGGGGCGGGACCGTACCGGCGGCGCTCGGGGCCGTACGGGTCACTTCTTCCGGACGGCCCGCAGCCACTCCTTGTTCATCGCGGCGATCGACGGCAGCGGTATGCCCTTGGGGCAGGCCGTGGCGCACTCGCCGGTCAGGGTGCAGCCGCCGAAGCCCTCCTCGTCCATCCGGGCCACCATGTCCAGTACCCGGGTCTCGCGCTCCGGCGAGCCCTGCGGCAGCACGTTGAGGTGGTTGATCTTGGCGGCGGTGAAGAGCATCGCGGAGCCGTTGGGGCAGGCCGCCACGCACGCTCCGCAGCCTATGCACTGCGCGTGCTCGAAGGCGTGGTCGGCGTCGGTCTTGGGCACGGCGGTGGCGTGCGCCTCGGGGGCCGCTCCGGTGGGGGCGGTGATGTAGCCGCCGGCCTGGATGATCCGGTCGAAGGCGCTGCGGTCGACGACGAGGTCCTTGACCACCGGGAAGGCCGCGGCCCGCCAGGGTTCGACGTCGACGGTGTCGCCGTCGGTGAAGGAGCGCAGGTGGAGCTGGCAGGTGGTGGTGGGTTCCGGGCCGTGGGCGTCGCCGTTGATGACGAGGCTGCACGCGCCGCAGATGCCCTCGCGGCAGTCGTGGTCGAAGGCCACCGGGTCCTCGCCGCGCAGGATGAGGTCCTCGTTGAGGGTGTCGAGCAGTTCCAGGAAGGACATGTCCCGCGAGACGCCGTCGATCTCGTAGGTGGCCATGGCGCCGGGGGCGGCGGCGCCGGGCTGGCGCCAGACGCGCAGGGTGAGCTTCATGCGTAGCTCCGCTGGGTGGGGTGGACGGAGGCGAAGGCGAGGTCTTCCCGGTGCAGGACGGGGGCGGCCCCGGTGGCGGTGAACTCCCAGACGGCGGCGTACGAGAACTGCTCGTCGCGGCGTTCGGCCTCGCCGTCCGGGGTCTGGGACTCCTCGCGGAAGTGGCCGCCGCAGGACTCGGTGCGGTGGAGCGCGTCGAGGCACATCAGCTCGGCGAGTTCGAGGTAGTCCACGATGCGGTTGGCCTTCTCCAGACACTGGTTGAACTCCTCTCCCCGGCCGGGCACCTTGACGCGCCGCCAGAACTCCTCCCGGATCTCGGGGATGCGGGCCAGCGCCTTGCGCAGACCGGCGTCGGTGCGGGCCATCCCGCAGTACTCCCACAGGAGCGCGCCGATCTCCCGGTGGAAGGAGTCGGGGGTGCGGTCGCCGTCGGTGGCGAGGAGGCGCGCGAGGCGGTCGCGGGTCTGTGCCAGGGCGGCCCCGGCCTCGGGGTGGGTGTCGTCGACCGGCTCCCGGTGGGGGTGGCGGGCGAGGTAGTCGTTGAGGGTGGCGGGGAGGACGAAGTAGCCGTCGGCGAGGCCCTGCATCAGCGCGGAGGCGCCGAGGCGGTTGGCGCCGTGGTCGGAGAAGTTGGCCTCGCCGATCGCGAAGAGGCCGGGAACGGTGGTCTGGAGGTCGTAGTCGACCCAGAGACCGCCCATCGTGTAGTGGACGGCGGGGTAGATCCGCATGGGGACCTCGTACGGGTTCTCGGCGGTGATCCGCTCGTACATCTCGAAGAGGTTGCCGTACTTCTCGGCGACCTGCTCCTTGCCCGTGCGGCGGACGGCGTCGGCGAAGTCGAGGTAGACGCCCTGGCCGCCGGGGCCGACGCCGCGGCCTTCGTCGCAGACGTTCTTGGCGGCGCGGGAGGCGATGTCGCGGGGGACGAGGTTGCCGAAGGAGGGGTAGATCCGCTCCAGGTAGTAGTCGCGTTCCGCCTCGGGGATGCCGGCCGGGGGACGGGTGTCGCCCTGGGCCCTGGGGACCCAGATACGGCCGTCGTTGCGCAGGGACTCGCTCATCAGGGTGAGTTTGGACCGGTGCTCGCCGGTGCGCGGGATGCAGGTGGGGTGGATCTGGGTGAAGCAGGGGTTGGCGAAGTGGGCGCCGCGCCGGTGTGCCCGCCAGATGGCGGTGGCGTTGGAGTTCATGGCGTTGGTGGAGAGGTGGAAGACGTTGCCGTAGCCGCCGGAGGCGAGGACGACGGCGTCGGCGTAGTGGGTGGAGATCTCTCCGGTGACCAGGTCACGGGCGACGATGCCGCGGGCCGTCCCGTCCACCACGATCAGGTCGAGCATCTCGGTGCGGGCGTGCATCTCGATGTTCCCGGCGGCGATCTGGCGGGAGAGGGCCTGGTAGGCGCCGAGGAGGAGTTGCTGGCCGGTCTGGCCGCGGGCGTAGAAGGTGCGGGAGACCTGGACGCCGCCGAAGGAACGGGTGTCGAGGAGGCCGCCGTACTCCCGGGCGAAGGGCACTCCCTGGGCCACGCACTGGTCGATGATCTCCACGGAGATCTGGGCGAGGCGGTGGACGTTGGACTCGCGGGCGCGGAAGTCGCCGCCCTTGACGGTGTCGTAGAAGAGGCGGTGCACCGAGTCGCCGTCGTTGCGGTAGTTCTTGGCGGCGTTGATGCCGCCCTGGGCGGCGATGGAGTGGGCGCGGCGCGGGGAGTCGGAGAAGCAGAACTGGACGACGTGGTAGCCCTGTTCGGCGAGGGTCGCGCCCGCCGAGCCGCCGGCCAGGCCGGTGCCGACGACGATGACGGTGTGTGTGCGGCGGTTGGCGGGGTTGACGAGCCGGGCCTCGAAGCGGCGGCGGTCCCAGCGTTCGGCGATCGGGCCCTCGGGGGCCTTGGTGTCGGCGATCGGGTCGCCGGTGACGTAGTGCGCGTAGTGCGCGTACGGGTTGTGTTCGCTCATGGTCAGCTCACCACTCCGGTCATGACGGCGACGGGGACGGAGACGAACCCGGCGAAGAGGACGAGGGCCAGCGCGTCGGCCAGGAACTTCAGGGTCCGCCCGCGCCGGGCGGTGCCCGCGCCGAGGGTCTGGGCGGCGCTCCAGAACCCGTGGCGCACGTGGAGTGCGAGCGCGGTCATCGCCACGAGGTAGATGGTGTTGCCGTACCAGGTGGAGAAGGTGGCGAGGACGTTCTCGTACGGATGCCCGGCCCAGGCGCGCTCGTTGACGGTGAGCGTGGTGAGGTCCAGGAGGTGCCAGACGATGAAGAGGGCGAGGATGACGCCGCCCCAGCGCATCGTGCGGGTGGCGTAGGTGGCGCGGCGGCGCTTGTGGACGTACGCGACCGGGCGGGCCCTGATGTCCCGCCGGCTGAGCTGGTAGGCGCAGACGGCGTGCGCGACGACCGCGACGACCAGCACCACGCGGACGGTCCACAGGGCCCACTCGTGGTGGAGGAAGGGCGCGCCGAGGGTGCGCAGCCAGTGCGCGTAGCCGTTGAACTCCTCCGGGCCGAAGAAGATCTTGAGGTTTCCGAGCATGTGCGCGACGAGGTAGCCGAGCATGATCAGGCCGGAGACCGCCATGACGGCCTTCTTGCCGAGGGAGGAGTCCCAGAGCGTGCGCGTGGTGGAGGGCCGTCGGTCCGTCCGCGTTGCCAGAGCCATGCCGTCGACGGTAGGGACGAAGGACCTGAAAGGTCCAAGACATGGTGGAGCTGATCTCGATAGGCTGTGTCTATTCATGGGGTTATCCTGGGTCGATGCAGTTCCAGCAGCTCGTCTACTTCGTGGCCGTCGCCGAGACCCGGCACTTCACCCGGGCCGCCGAGCGGGTCCATGTGGCCCAGCCCTCGCTCTCGCAGCAGATCAAGGCACTCGAACGGGAACTGGGGGCCGAACTGTTCAGCCGCGCCCGGGGCAACATCGCGCTCACCGACGCGGGCGAGACGCTGCTCCCGCTGGCCCGGCGCATCCTGGCGGACGCGGACACCGCCCGGGTGGCGGTGCAGGAGCTGGCGCGGCTCCGGCGCGGCCGGGTCCGGCTGGGCGCCACACCGAGCGTGTGCACGGGCCTGCTCCCCGGTGTGCTCCGCGCCTTCCACACGGCACACCCCGGTATCGAGCTGCTGATCGAGGAGAGCGGCTCGCTGGACCTCGTACGGGAACTCGCGCGCGGAGCCCTGGACCTGGCCCTGATCGCCCTGCCCCTGCCGCCCTCGGCCCCGTCGCTGACCACGGTGGAGCTGCTGACGGAGGACCTGGTGGTGGTCTCCTCGGCGGAGCTGCCCGCGCCGGGCGGTGGCGGTGAGCTGACCGTCTCGGGGCTGCGCGACGAGCCGATGGTGATGTTCCGCCACGGCTACGACCTGCGGGAGCTGACCGTGACGGCCTGCCGCGCGGAGGGCTTCGAGCCGGTGTTCACCGTGGAGGGCGGGGAGATGGACGCGGTCCTGGGCTTCGTCCGCGCCGGGCTCGGGGTCGCGGTGGTCCCGGCGATGGTCGTCGCCCACGCCGGACCGGGCCTGCGGGCCACCCCCCTGGCGGGCTCCCCCCTGCGGCGCACGATCGCCCTGGCCCACCGCAGCGACGTGGCCCCGCCGCGCGCGGCCCGCGAACTCCAGCGCGTCCTGACGGGCTGACCGGGCCGGGGCCCGGCCCGGTCGGCCCCGGGTGTCAGGAGGCGGAGGGCAGCGCGTCCGAGAGGCAGAGGGCGTGAATCCGGTCGGCGGCGCCGGGGCGGGCGTAGTACCAGCCCTGGGCGGTGTCGCAGCCGAGATCACGCAGCTGGGCCGCCTGGGCGCCGGTCTCCACGCCCTCGACCGTGACGGCGAGTTCAAGGCTGTGGGCCAGGGCGACGATGCCCTCCACGATCTTGACGTCGACCGGGTCGGCGGGCTGCTGCTGCATCCCCTGGGTGAAGGAGCGGTCGAGTTTCAGGACACTGACCGGGAGGCGGCGCAGGTTGGCCAGGTTCGAGTAGCCCGTGCCGAAGTCGTCGAGCGCGATGTCCACCCCCAGGGCGGCCAGCCGGCGCAGCGGTTCCAGGAGTTCGTCGTCCGCGCCGATCAGGGCCGACTCGGTCACCTCCAGGCAGAGCGCGCCCGGGGCCAGGCCCGATTTCTCCAGCACCGCCACGGTGTCGGCGACCAGACCGGGGTGGTGGAGCTGGGTCGGCGAGAGGTTCACGTTGATCCGCAGGGCCACACCGCCCCGTTCGCGCTGCCAGGCGCGGGCCTGGCGGACGGACTCCTCCAGGACCCAGCGGCCGAGCGGCACGATCAGTCCGGTCCGTTCGGCGAGCGGGATGAAGCGGTCCGGGCCGAGCACCCCGTGCTGCGGGTGCGACCAGCGCACCAGTGCCTCGGCGCCGTGCACGCTGCCGTCGTGCATGTGCACCAGCGGCTGGTACTCGATGAAGAACTCGCCGCGTTCCAGCGCCGCGGGCAGGGCGTTGGTCAGGCCGTGGCGGGTGATGGCGCGGGCGTCGGCCTCGGCGTCGGCGAACTCGAAGCGGTTGCCGCCCGCCGCCTTGGCCCGGTACATCGTGATGTCGGCGCTGCGCAGCACCTCTGCCGGGGTGCGCTCCTTGGCCCGGCCCTCGACGATGCCGATGCTGCCCCGGACCGTCAGTTCCCGGCCCTCCAGCCGGATCGGCGTGGACAGGGCGGACAGGATGCGCACGGCGAGGTCGCTCGCCTTCTCCTCGGACTCCGGGCCGGTGGTGAGCGCCACGAACTCGTCGCCGCCGAGCCGTGCGATCACCTCGCCGGGTCCGGTGGCGCAGCTCTGGAGCCGGTCGGCGACCTCCACCAGCAGCCGGTCCCCCGCCGAGTGGCCGAGGCTGTCGTTGACCGCCTTGAACCCGTCGAGGTCCAGGTAGCACAGGCCGAAGCGGTCGCCTCCGGCCCCGCCCAGGGCCTTCTCCAGCCGCTCGAAGAAGAGCGTCCGGTTCGGCAGGCCGGTCAGCGCGTCGTGGGTGGCCTCGTAACGGAGGCGCAGGTTCAGCAGCCGCCGTTCGGTGGTGTCCTCCATCAGGGCCAGCTGGTACTGCGGCGCCCCCTCGGCGTCGCGCAGCAGCGACACCGTCAGGTTGGTCCAGAGCACGGTGCCGTCGTGCCGGTAGTACGGCTTCTCCGCGCGGTAGTGCTCGCGCTCGCCGCGCACCAGTTCGCCGTACATCTTCCAGACGTGCGGGGTGTCGTCGGGGTGGCTCCACTGGCTGACGTTGCGGCCCCGGACGTGGCCCTCCAGGCCGCCGAACATCCGCAGCAGCGTGTCGTTGGCCTCCAGGACGTTGCCGTCCAGGTCGGCGATGCCGATGCCGACGGCCGCGCCCTCGAAGACCGCCCGGAACCGTGCCTCGCTCGCGTGCAGGGCCTGTTGGGCGTCGATGCGGGCGGTCAGCGCGGAGCGGGCGATGGCCTCCTGCTCCTTGAGGGTCCGCTCGCGCAGGGCCCGTGCGAACCCCGCCGCGATCCCGTGCTGGAGCCGGGCGCACCGGGACCGGTACTCCTCGGTGCTCTCCCCGGCCCGGTCTTCGGGACCGCAGTAGAGCACCAGGTAGGACTCGACGACCCCGAGGGTGCCGGCCAGGGCCTCCGGGTCGGTGCAGTGCACGGCGACGAGTTCCGCGCCCACCCGCTGGGCGGCCGAGGCGTCGAAGGGCCGGGCGTGCAGGGCGGCGGAGAGCGTCCGGGTGAGCGGTACGAGGTGGCGCTCGAACTCGGTGCGGGTCAGTGAGGTCGCGGTGACCGGGAAGATCGCCCGCCCCCAGATGGTCGCGAAGCGGCCGATCCGGTCCTCCAGAGCACACTGCGGGGCCGTCGCGGGGGCCGTCGCGGGGGCCGTCTCAAGGGCCGGTACCGGCCCGGGTTCCGGCGCCGGTGCGGCGGCGGACCCGGCCGCCCCGGCGGCGTCCGGCGCGTCCGTGGTGTCCGGCGCGTCCGTGGTCTGTGCCCGGAGTCTCACGCCGTGCGCCCCACGCCACCGAAGCCCGAGAAGGCGTACGGGTCCTCCTGCGGCTCCCCGCCGGACGCGCCCCCGGGGGCCTCCGGCCGCCAGTTCGGCATCGGCACCAGGCCGGGCTCCAGCAGCTCGAACCCGTCGAAGAACCGGGCGATCTGCTCCCCGCTGCGCATGACGAGCGGGCTGCGGATGTCCCGGTAGACGCCGACGGTCCCGCCCGCCACGTCCTGCGCGACCGGTATCCCCTCGTACGAGGCGTGCGTGAGGATCAGCAGGCTGCCGGGGGCCAGCGCGTCGCGCAGGGTGGCGACGGCCGCGTACGGGTCGTCCTCGTCCTCCAGGAAGTGCAGGACGGCGACGAGCAGGACGGCGGCCGGGCGGCCGAGGTCGAGCAGCCGGGCGACCTCGGGGGCGGCCAGCAGCTCCTTCGGCCTGCGCAGATCGGCGGCGACGACACCGGTGAGCGCGTCCCCGGCGATGACGGCCCGGCTGTGCGCGACGGCCACCGGGTCGTGGTCGACGTAGACCACGCGGGCCTCGGGGCTGGCGGCGCGGGCGATCTCGTGGACATTGCCGAAGGTGGGGATGCCGGAGCCGATGTCGAGGAACTGCGTGATCCCCTCGGCGACGGCGTGGCGGACGGCCCGGCGCATGAATGCCCGGTTGGCCTGCATGATCTTGGGCAGGCCCGGCATGAATTCCATGGCGCGGCGGGCGGCCTGGCGGTCGACCTCGAAATTGTGCGAGCCGCCCAGGTAGTAATCATAGATGCGGGACACGCTCGGCACCGATATGTCGATGCCTGGCGGGGCCCACGCGGGGCGCTCCATCGAGGTCTCCAAGCCTTGGTCCTGCGGCGGTCCGTCCGAGTTCGGACTCCTGTCCGGGCCGAATCTACTGATCATTGCCCAACAGGGCGAGCCAAAGCGGAAATTGACGGTCCGTTCTTCGTCACACGTCAAAGCCGACCGCCGCACCCCCGACCGGCAATGATCGATACCGACACATCCCTTTTGGGAATTCCCGGACGCGCCATCGCCGCCCGCGCATGTCCCGCCGACGACTGGCTCAAACCCCTCCGGTCGAAACTCCACCCGTTCAGGCGAACGAAAGCCGGACGCCCGCGTGCGCGGGCGCGCGCGGGCCCATGCTCCCGGGGTGAACAGAGCCCGTACCAGGCGACTGCTGACGGTCCCGGTCCTGCTGTGGGTGGCGCTCGCCGCCGCACCGGCCGTGGCCGATAGCAGTGCCTCCGCGACGACCGGCCACGGTGACGGCACGGCCGCCGCCGTGGCGGTCGCGACCGCCACGCACCGGGGCGCCGCAGCCGTAGCGGGTGGCGGACATCACGGCGAGGGCCACGGGAACGGCCACGGCCACGGCTGCCGTCCCAGGGGCCACGGCGGGCGTCACTGCCCGCCGCCCCCGCCCTGCCCGCCGAGGCCGACGCCCACACCCACACCCACCCCGCCGCCGAAGCCCACGCCACCTCCGAAGCCCACCCCGTCGCCGACACCGCCGCCCGTCCCGACCCCCACCCCGACTCCACCGCCCCCCGAGCCCGTCCCGAGCCCCACTCCACCACCGCCACCGGCCCCGAAGCCGGTGCCGAAGCCGCCCGAACCGGCGCCGCCCCGGGTGGTCCCCGAGCCGCCCGCCCCGCCACGGCCCGCCCCACGGCCCCTCCCGCCGCCCGCGCCGGAGCCCGCGCCCGTGCTCACGCCCCCGGCCGAGGTCCGGCCCGTGGCCCGGCCCTCCTACCGGACCCCGTCCCGCAAACCGCCCGAGCACCACATCTCGCCGGTGACCTTCACCCTGCTCACCGTGGCTCCCGCCGTGCTCGCGATCGTCGCGCTGCGCCCCAGATAGTCCCGCCCGACCCGTAACCGATTGGGAGTCGTCTTGTCGGAATGGCTCGTCCTGTCCCTCGCGATGGCCGCGGCGTGCGCCGTGGTGCTGTCCATCGCCTTCTTCAACAACCGGCGGATCAAGGAGGACGACGATCCGAACGAGACCCCGGACGTCATCGAGTACATGACGATGATGATCGGGGTGATCTACGCGATCGTGCTGGGCCTGGCGATCGCCGGTGTCTGGGAGGGCCGCGGGGCCGCCCAGGAGTACGTGCGTCAGGAGGCGCAGGCCCTGCACGAGATCAGCGCGCGCTCCGCGGTCTACCCGGCCGAGGTCCGCGCGAAGATCCGCGCCGACGTCGACGCGTACGTGACGTACGTGGTGGACACGGAGTGGAAGGAGATGGCCGACCAGGGCCGTCTGAGCGACCACGGCGGCGAGTTGCTGGAACGCATCCGCCGGGACGTCACCGACTACCAGCCGCAGACCGACCACGAGGGGCAGGCGTACCAGCCCCTGGTCGACCAGGTCGCGGCGGTGGACGACGCCCGCAACGCACGCGGCCAGAGCGCCGGGGCCACCATGCCCGGGGTGGTGTGGTTCGGGCTGATCGCGGGGGCGCTGGTGACGGTGGGGCTGATCTTCACCCTCCAGATCCGCCGGTCGTTCCGCGAGATGCTGCTGGCGGGCCTGTTCAGCGCGCTCATCGCGTTCCTGCTCTTCCTGATCTGGGACTTCGACGCGCCCTTCGGCCGGGGCATCGCGGCCACCGCCGAGCCCTTCTTCGCGCAGTTCCCGCATCTGGGGCTCCGCGACTGACACCGGTCCGGCCGGGAGTCCGGCCGGACCCCTGGCCGGGCTCCCGGGTGCCGGGGACGGGTTTCCCGTCCCCGGTTCGGCCTACCCCGTGCCCCATTCGCCCGTCCCTGATCGCGGGCCGCCACGCCCGCGCCTAGCGTGGCGGCATCGAGGCGCACCACCCCCCACGTGCGAAAACCGCTGCGCGACTGCTCCTCGGGGACCGGAGAACCGACCATGGGTGCGATACGTACCTCCGCCACGGCCCTGCTCGGGGCCGGCGCCACGGGCGCCGTGCTCGCGCTCACCGGACCCGCCACGGCCACCTGGGCCGCGGCCCCGTCCGTCGCCTCGTTCGGCTTCACCGTCAACCCCACCTCGGTCGCCCCCGGCGGCCAGGTGGTCCTCGCCGTCAGCGGCTGTGACGCCGCCTCCGCCAGCGCCTCCTCCGGTGTCTTCGACACCGTGAGCATCGCGCGTGGCCGGACCGCACGGGTCACCGTGGACCGCGACGCCCGGCGCGGAGCCCAGTACTCGGTCACCTTCACGTGCGGCGGGGAGACCGCCTCGGGCTTCCTCGCCATCTCCGGTGCCACCACCACCCCCACCACCCGTTCCACGGCCCGCCCGGCCACCGGCACCGCCACGGCGACCGCCACCGCGACAGCGACCCCGACGGGCGCCGTCGCCCCCTCCCCCACCGGCACGGCCACCGCCGTGGTCCGCGGTGTCCGCGGCGGGCTGGGCGGCGGCGCGGCCGGGACGGACCCGCTGGAGTTCGGCGCGGGAGCCGCCCTCGTGCTCGCCGCCGCGGGCGGTGCGGCGTACGCGGTCGGGCGCCGGGCCGCCGGCCGCCGTCACTGAACGCTCCGGTGCCCCGGCCGCCCCGGGTCCGGGCCGGGGAGCCGGGGCGGTCCGTCCGGTCAGACCCGGCCGGCGACGGGCCGGCGACGGCGCACCACGTGGACGCCCGCGCCGAGCGCCGCCAGCCCGACGAGGCCGGCGCCGATGGCGGTCTCGGCGGTGGACGGGCCGAAGGAGCCGCCGACACCGCCGTGCGCGCCGTTGCCTTCGAGGACCGTGAACCGGTGCGTGGCGACCAGGCTGTTGTCGTGGCACTTGACCGAGAGGGTGTGGTGGCCGGGCGTGGCGTGGTTGAAGATCCGGACGGTCGCGTGGCCGGTGGGGCCGCCGGACAGGTTCGTCTGCGGAAAGTTCCCGTGCGACCAGACCGTGCCGCCGTTGCCGCAGCCGGAGGCGGTGATGTGCAGCGAGGAACCCTGGTGCACGGAGTGCGGGGTGGCCGAGATGTTGCTGGGCCCGCCGCCCCCGCCCAGCGGAGGATTCGCGAAGGCGAGGGGAGCGCTGAGCCCGACGGCGACGCAGGCCGCCGCCGTCACGGTGAGAGCGCGGAAGACACGCATGGTGGAACCTCCTGCGGGAAGCGCCCCGGAGCGGTGGCCCGGGCAGATCGACGAGAACGCCTCCCATCCCCGACCCTCGGGGCACCCGGCGGCCGGCGCATGTCCGTCTTTGGGCCGCCCGGTTGACCGACACGCCGGTGCGCGGGCGTCCGGGCTGACGGATGCGCAGGTCACGACCTGTCAGGCATTTATGTGACGAATACCTGGATGGGCGCACCCCTTCCGGGCCCGCCACCCGTTCGCCCTTCCCCGATCGCCGCCCCGCGCGGGCGCCCTTACCGTGCGGGAGACAGGGCGTACGGGGGGCGGGACAGGAACGCGGGTCGGGACCCCCGCGTCCGGGAAGGGAGAGCCATGACCGAGGACGAGAGTGACCGGCCGCCGAGGAGGTACTCCCCCTGGGGGGTGCTCGCGCTGGTCATGCTCACCGGCCTCGCCATGATGCGGAACGGGACGAACCTCGACGGCGGGCCGCCGCAGCCCACCGCCGCGGCGGCGGTCGCGGTCCGCGCCGACCAGCGGCCCGTGGCCCCACCGGCCCCGCCGCCGGACCTGGAGGTGCTGGACCACTCGTCGGTGCAGCGCGTCCGCATCCCCTCGGTCGCCGTGGACGCGCCGGTGATGACGGTCGGGCTGGACGCGCAGGGCTGGATCGAGGCCCCGCCGCCGCAGGACCGGAACCTGGCCGGCTGGTACCTCAACGGCGTCTCGCCGGGCCAGCGGGGCTCGGCGGTGATCGTGGGCCACGTGGACAACGCGCAGGGCCCGTCGGTCTTCTACGGGCTCGGCTCGGTCAAGCCGGGCCACCACATCGAGGTGGAACGGTACGACGGGCGCACCGCCGTGTTCGAGGTGTACGGCGTGGAGGTGTTCGCCAAGGACGACTTCCCCGGAGCCCGGGTGTACGGGGACACCGGGCACCCGGAACTCCGGGTGATCACGTGCGGCGGCGGCTACTCGAAGGCCCGGGGCTACGACGGCAATGTCGTCGTCTTCGCCCGGATGGTGGAGGCCCGCTGAGACCCCGGGCCCCCGCCGACCCGCCCCGCACCGCCCCGTACCCCGCCGACCCGCCGCTCCGCCGACCCGCCGACCCGCCGGGGAGGGGAAACGTATCCTCAGCGGGGCGGCAGGGCGGGCAGCGTCATCCGGTAGCCGCGGGCCAGCAGCTGGGGCAGGTAGGAGCCGAGGGCCCGGACGCTCTGCGTCCGGTCGCCGCCCGCGTCGTGGGAGAGCACGATCACCCCGGGGGCCGCGCCCTTGAGGATGCGCGAGACGATCGGTGCGGTGCCCGGCTCCGTCCAGTCCAGGCTGTCCACGGTCCAGGCGAGCGGTTCCATGCCCAGCTCGGCGCCGATCTCGAACGCGGCCCGGTTCCACTCCCCGTACGGCGCCCGGAACCACAGCGGCGCCTCTCCGGTGGTCTGCTGGACGACTTCGCTCGTGCGGCCGATCTCGGAGGCGAGGGCGGGCCGGCTGAGCTTGGGGATGTGCGGGTGGGTCCAGGTGTGGTTGCCGATGGCATGGCCCTCGGCGGCGATCCGGCGCAGCAGGTCCCGGTTGTCGGTGGCCATCTCCCCGCAGACGAAGAACATGGCGTGGACCCCGTACCGGGCGAGGGTGTCCAGGACGGCGGGGGTGTAGCGGGGGTCGGGGCCGTCGTCGAAGGTGAGGACCATGGCGCTCGCCGTGCTCGGGCCGGAGGGCAGTGCCAGCAGGGGCCGGGTGCGGACGGCGGGCTTCACGGCGGGTGGCCGGGCGGGGACCTCGGCGGTCATCGGCTGCAACCGGTACGCCTTGTCGGGCAGCGCGCGGGCGCCGGGTGCCCCCGCCGCGGGTCCGGAGCCCGCCGCGGGACCCGGACCCGTGCCGGGGCCCTGCCCGGGACCGGGCGCGCCGCCCGGCGCCTCCGGTCCGGCCGTGCCGGTCCCGCCGCCGAAGTCGATCACTCCTGTGGCGGCGCCGGCCAGTGCGAGGAAGACGGCGGTACGCAGGAGCACGCGTCGCCCTACTGTCGGCTCGTCATTTTTCATTACTCCTACGTATCAACGACATCGCCGAAGATGTCGAGAGCCACGGGCGCTCCCCCGCCCCCTCACCCGCCCGGACCAGGGAGTGTTGCGAAAGGCGTGCCGTCCCGGTCGGCCGCGCCGGTCGGCCGCGCCGGTCGGCCGGTCCGGTCAGCCGCGCCGCACCAGGGGGAACGGAAGCGTCTCGCGGATCGTCAGTCCCGTGAGGAACATGACGAGGCGGTCCACACCGATGCCCAGCCCGCCGGTGGGCGGCATCGCGTACTCCAGCGCGTCCAGGAAGTCCTCGTCGATCTCCATGGCCTCCGGGTCGCCGCCCGCCGCCAGCAGCGACTGCGCGGTGAGCCGGCGCCGCTGCTCGACGGGGTCGGTGAGCTCCGAGTACGCCGTGCCCAGTTCGGTGCCGAAGGCCACCAGGTCCCAGCGCTCGGCGAGCCGGGGGTCCCGGCGGTGCTGCCGGGTGAGCGGCGAGACCTCGGTGGGGAAGTCCTTGTAGAAGGTGGGCGGCCCGGTCCGCTCCTCCACCAGCCGCTCGTACATCTCCAGGACCACGTCCGCGCGCGTGTGCCCGGGCCCGTGCGGCACCCCGGCCCGGTCGCACAGCCCGCGCAGCGCCCGCTCCCCGGTGTCGGCGTCGACCTCCTCGCCGAGGGCCTCGCTGATCGCCCCGTACACCGTCCGGACCGGCCAGGGCCCGGAGATGTCGAGGACGGAGGCCCTGCCGTCCGGTCCGGTCCGGTGGGCGACGGGCGAGCCGTGGGCGGCGGTGGCCGCGGACTGGATCAGCTCGCGGGTCAGATCGAGCATCACGTCGTAGTCGGCGTACGCCTGGTACGCCTCCAGCATCGTGAACTCGGGGTTGTGCTTGTAGGAGACGCCCTCGTTGCGGAAGGTGCGGCCCATCTCGAAGACCTTCTCCATGCCGCCGACGCAGAGCCGCTTGAGGTACAGCTCCGGTGCGATGCGCAGGTACAGGTCGAGGTCGTAGGCGTTGATGTGGGTGCGGAAGGGCCGGGCGTTGGCGCCGCCGTGGACCTGCTGGAGCATCGGGGTCTCGACCTCCAGGTAGCCGCGGTCCAGCAGCCCCTGCCGCAGGCCCCGCACCACGCCGGAGCGGGCCCGTACGACCTCCCGCGCCGCGGGGCTCACGACCAGGTCGAGGTAGCGGCGCCGGACGCGGGCCTCCGGGTCGGCGAGACCCTTGCGCTTGTCCGGGAGCGGGCGCAGGCACTTGCCGGTGAGCTGCCAGGAGCCGACCACGAGCGAGAGCTCCCCGCTGCGGCTCGCGCCGACCTCCCCCTCCGCCACGACATGGTCGCCGAAGTCGACCTGGGAGGTGAAGGAGTCCAGGACGGCGGTCCCCGACCCGTCCCGGGTCAGCATCAGCTGGATGTCCCCGGACCAGTCGCGCAGGACGGCGAAGACCACCCCGCCGAGGTCCCGTACGAGCATCACCCGGCCCGCCAGCGTGGCCCGCCGGCCGGTACGGGCGCCGGGCGGGCAACCGGGATGCCCCGCCCGGAGCCCCGCCACGGTGTGGGTGCGCGGGCGGACGCCGACCGGGTACGGGTCGACGCCGGCCGCCCGGAGCCGGTCCAGCTTCTCGTGGCGGACCCGGACCTGCTCGGGCAGCCGCTCGGGCCGCGCCACCGTGTCCGCCCCGCCCACGGAGTCCAGGCCGAGGGAGTCGATGGAGGGCAGCCCCTCGGTGGTGGCGGGGGCGGTGAGGCCCGTGAGGTGGCCCTTGCCCCACAGGGTGCGCAGCCGCGGCACGGAGACGAAGCCCTCCGCGATGCCGGAGGCGAGACTGACCCGGGCGAGCGAACCCGCGTCCTGGTAGCAGAGGAACCGCGGGTACCACTCGGGGCCGTACTTGACGTTCGACCGGTACAGCGCTTCCAGCTGCCACCAGCGGGAGAAGAACAGCAGCAGCCTGCGCCAGAGCTTGAGGACCGGCCCGGCGCCGATCCGGCCGCCCTCCTCGAAGGCGGAACGGAAGACGGCGAAGTTGAGGGAGATCCTGCGCACGCCGAGGGCCGGGGCCTGCGCGCAGAGCTCGGCGACCATGAACTCCATCACCCCGTTGGGGGCGGCCCGGTCGCGGCGCATCAGGTCGAGGGAGATGCCGTCCCGGCCCCAGGGGACGAAGGAGAGCAGGGCGATCAGCTCGCCCTGCCCGTCGAACGCCTCCACGAGCAGGCACTCCCCGTCCGCGGGATCGCCGAGCCGGTCCAGGGCCATCGAGAAACCGCGTTCGGTCTCCGTGTCGCGCCAGCTGTCGGCGCGGTCGACGATCGTCCGCATCTCCTCCTCGCTGAGGGTGGAGTGGCGGCGCACGACCGTGGTGGCGCCGGTGCGCCGGACCCGGTTGACGGCCTGCCGGGTGACCCGCATGTCACGGCCGTCCAGATCGAAACGGGCCACGTGGAGGATGGCCTCGTCGCCGAGCTGGAGGGCGCCGAGCCCCGAACGGGCGTACGCGGTGGCCCCGTCCTCGGAGGCCCCCATGACCGCGGGCTGCCAGCCGTAGCGCCCGGCGACGGCCAGCCACCGGTCGATGGCGGGGCTCCAGGCCGCCGGATCACCCACCGGATCACCACTGGCGAGACAGACGCCCGCCTCGACCCGGTAGGTGACGGCCGCCTTCCCGCTGGGGGCGAAGACGACGGCCTTGTCCCGCCGGGTGGCGAAGTACCCGAGGGAGTCGTTGCGCCCGTACGCGCCGAGCAGGGCGCGGATACGGGGCTCCTCGTCGCCGTGGAGGGCGGCGGTCAGCCGCTGGGACCGGAAGAGCGTGGCGGCGGCGTTCAGGAGCGCGAGGGCGCCGAAGAGACCCAGCAGGAAGTAGAGCGGCCTGGGCGGCCGTCCGTCGAACTCCCGGGCGGAGAAGAGCCCGCCGAAGACCTGCTTGGCCGCCCAGTCCAGCCACTGCCCCTTGAGCAGGGTGCCCGGGAAGAGCGCGACCAGGGCCCAGCC
Organism: Streptomyces sp. NPDC051567; assembly: GCF_044454165.1. Taxonomy (NCBI): domain Bacteria; kingdom Bacillati; phylum Actinomycetota; class Actinomycetes; order Kitasatosporales; family Streptomycetaceae; genus Streptomyces; species Streptomyces sp. NPDC051567. The sequence continues at coordinate 344,806 of NZ_JBITDK010000004.1, forward strand.
CACGAGGACCGCGACGAGCAGCCCCAGCCCGAGCACCACCATGGCCCGCCACACCGCGCCCGGCCGGGAAGCGGCGTAGAACTGCTTGCGGGCGGCGATCAGGACGGCCATCGCCGCGACGGCGACCGCCATCGACGGGACACCGATCACGTACTCCCCGGCCAACAGGGTCAGGACGTCGACGAGCACCAGCAGACCCAGATACGTGACGACGATCCACCAGGCGACCTTCTTGCGGGCGCCGAGGGCCGCGGCGAGCAGGAAGAGGAAGACGGCGTACGCCAGGTTGGCGCTGACCGGCACGATGATCTCGTCGAGGAAACGGACGACGTAGTGCAGCAGCCTCCGCAGCGCCGGGAAGAGCGCCAGCACGGCGCAGAGCAGGCCGAGGGCGGCGAAGAACGCGCCGAACCCGTCCGGAACCCGGTTCAGGAACCGGCCGCGGGTCCCGTACGTCTCGTCCGCGCTGGCACTCATGGTTCGCACTTTATTCTTCTGGGGCTCGGTTCACCTCCGGGGCGCTCGGAGCCTGACTCACGCGGTCGTACGTGCTCAGAACGCTCGTACCTCGCGTTCCTCCGCGCGCTCGACCTCGCCCCCAGACTCCGTCCGGGGGGACCCCCGCCCAGGCGCGCCCCTTCGGTTCACTCGGCCGGGGCCGGGCGGGGTGTCGGGGCAGGGGGCCGGTCAGCGGGTCGGCCGGTCAGCGGGTCGGCGTCAGGCCGTCCTTGGCCGCGCCGCGGCTGAGGACGGCTTCGGTGATGGCGTCCTGGGCGCTCTCGTAGTCGCCTCGGCCCGGGTCGTCGGCGAGGCCCGCGGGAAGGTTGACGACCCGGCCCGCGCCCCGGTCCATCCACTGCGGGACGAACTCGGCCCTGGTGACCCGCCAGCGCTGCCCGGCGGCGGCCGGCGGGGCGAAGGTGAAGCGGCCGATGGAGCCGTAGCTGCCGCGCGGGTCCTCCGCCCCCGAGTCGTTGAACATCTGGCCCGCGACCTGGTCGCCCATGCCGTAGACGACCCAGGTCCCGTTGACCTTCTCGTACGGCTGAGGGACGTGCGCGTGGGTCCCCAGGACCAGGTCCACGTCGGGTCGCCCGCCGGTCCGCGAGGCGGTCAGCGCCTTGCCGAGCGCGAGCTGGGTGTCGTCCGGTTCCGTCTGCCACTCGGTGCCCCAGTGCACGCTGACGAGGACCACGTCCGCGCCCGCCTTCCGGGCGGCCCGCGCGTCCGTGACGATCTTCTCCTCCTCCGTCAGGTTCACCGCCCAGGGCTGCCCCTCCGGCATCGGGTAGCCGTTGGTGTCGAAGGTGTAGGCGAGGTGGGCGACCTGGGCGGAGCCCGCTGTGTACCGGGTGACCGTGGCCGCCTCGGCCGCCGTACGGGCCGATCCCGCGTGCTTGAGCCCGGCCTTGTCGAAGGCGTCGAGGGTGCGGCGCACTCCGTCGGCGCCGTCGTCCAGGGTGTGGTTCGACGCGGTGGAGCAGCCGTCGTACCCGGCGTCCTTGAGGCCCGCGGCGATCTGCGGCGGGGAGACGAAGGCCGGGTAGCCGGTGAAGGGCCCGTCCTCCTCCCCGTAGATGGTCTCCATGTGGCACAGGGCCAGGTCGGCGGCGGAGACCACCGGTTTCACGGCGGCGAACATGGGCCGGAAGTCGTAGCCGTCACCGCCCGCGTCGGCCGCCCCCTGCCGGATGACCGACTCGTGCGGCAGGACGTCGCCGCTCGCCACCAGCGTGAACCCCTTGACCGCGGGCGGCCCGGCGGTGGGCGCGGTCGGCACGCGGGTTCCTGCGGGACGGACGGGTTCCCCCGTGGCGGAGCAGCCGGCGACCGCCGACAGCAGGAGGGCGGACAGCAGCGCGAGGGACTGCCGGGTGCGCGGGGTCATCTGTCCAGCTCCCGTTCATCGGACTGTCGGATTGTCTGATCACCTGCAATTCATAGACATGGGTGCCCCAAGTCAAGGGACGACTCCGGGCACCGGCCCCCCACTCACTCCGACGGCGGCAGCCTGGGTAGTGCGGGGCGGGGCGCGTGGTGCGGTCCGGTGTGGGGCGCGTGGTGCGGGCGAGGCGGGCGGTGCCGTTCGCCGCGCCGTTCGACCGTTCACCGTTGCGCCCTGCCGCCCACCGGACGACCCGGGTGGTTGGGCGCACCGCCCGGGTCCGACGGTTCCCGGGCGGCTCCGTGCAGGTCAGGGTGGACGCGTCGGACCCCGGCGGACCCGGAAGGAGCCCTTGTGCCGCCCACCCCCACCCTCCAGCGCACCGACCCCGAGACACTCGCCGAACTCCAGCGCGCGCACGGCCGGGCCCTCTTCGGCTTCCTGCTCGGCCTCACCGCCGGGGACGCCCAGCGCGCGGAGGACCTCGTCCAGGAGACCCTCGTCCGGGTCTGGCAGCATCCCGAGGTCCTCGCGAGCGGACACGACTCGCTGCGGCCCTGGCTCTTCACCGTGGCCCGGCGGCTCGCGATCGACGCCCGGCGGGCCCGGCTCTCACGGCCCCAGGAGGTGGACCCGGAGGGACTGGAACAGGCGCCCGCGCCACAGGACGCCGTGGCCGGCTCGGTCACCGCGATCGACGTCCGGCGGGCCGTGGGGTCCCTGGGGCCGGAGCACCGGGAGGTGCTGGTGCAGGTCTACTTCCGGGACCGCTCGGTGGCCGAGGCCGCCGCGGAGCTCGGCATTCCGGCCGGCACCGTCAAGTCCCGCACCCACTACGCGCTGCGCGCCCTGAGGAAGGGCCTCCAGGGTTACGGGTACGGCCTCGGTGCCTGAGAACCGTTCAAGGAATGCCCCATAGGCATATGGACCTGACACAAAGCGCATGGAAAACAGCAGCAGACCGCTCAAGTTGAGTAAACATCCCCCGCTCCGCGAGCCACTCGGGGAAGGCTCAGGGCTGACGGCGGGAGACTCGACGCGCGGGAGAAGGTGGAACGGTGCGCCCCGAGGGTATGAACGGCACCAGTGACGGCGGGCTGGCGGTGCCCATGGCCTGGCTCTACGCCGAGTACATCGCGGACGAACTGCTGCGCACGGGCCGGCTGATCCCGGTCAGCACCCTGGAGTTCCGCGCCGGGCGGGACACGCTCGCGCTGACGATCTACCTCTCGGACGCCGCCGGGGAACTCTCCGGCATCCGGGTGGTCTCCCAGCTCGACGAGTGGCTGTCCCTGACGGCGTACGGGCACCCCTGGCGCGACTGGGTCCACACCCGGTTCCTCGCCCTGGGCGAGGAGGCCAGGGAGCGCGGCGGGGGCGAGGACCCGGACCTCGAACTGGCGCGGGCGGCCTGGCGCTGGCTGGACCGCACCGAGCTGTTCGCCACCGACCTCGACCCCGGACACCACGGCCCCACGGTCCTCCCGGCGTGGCCGGACGAGGAGACGCGGGTCTGGACCCCGGCCTGGCAGCTCGGACTGCCCCTGGGCCACCTGGCGATGCACCTGTTCTGACGCGACGCGACGCGCTCCCGGGGGTGCCGGACCTCAGCGGTACGGGAAGCTCAGCGGTACGGGGTCTCAGCGGTCCCGGGCCGGGCGGCGCGGGCCGGGTGCCTCGGCCGGGTCCGTCACCAGGCCGGTGAAATCGGCCTCGTTGCGCTCGGCGCGTGTGACGTACCACCGGGCGATGAGCCACATCACCGGGTACACCGCCAGCCCGAGCGTCACCCAGACCAGCGGCCCCGAGCCGGCCCCCGGCAGGGCGAACACCAGCGGCAACGTCCCGACCAGCAGGACGAGCACGGCCAGCGCCCCCAGCCCCGCGCGCAGCTGACTGCGCATGAGGGCCCGTACGTAGGTGGCGCCCAGCGTGGTCTGCTCGGAGATCTCCGAGCGGGCGGGGGTGTGCGCGGGCGCGCGGCGGGTGGACCGGGGCACCCCGGTGACGACCTCGCGCCGGGGCTGCGGCAGCGGCTCGGGCATGGTCGGGGATTCTACGGGGCGGCGGGCCACGTGAGGAGGCGCGAGAGGCGCCGGTCGGCGAGTGGTCCGCCGCCGGTCCGGCAGGTGGGACAGCACGGGAGCGAGGAGTCGGCGAAGGAGACCGAACGGACGGTGTCCCCGCACACCGGGACCGGGACCGGGCCGGTCACTCCGTCGTGAACTCGCACCAGACGCATTTGCCGCTGCCGCGCGGTTCCACGCCCCATACGTCCGCCAGGCGGTCCACCAGGAGCAGGCCGCGGCCCGAGACGCCGGCCTCGCCCGCCTCGCGGCGTCGCGGGAGGGCGCTGGAGCGGTCCTCGACCTCCAGGCGCAGGCTCCGGCGCGGGCCGGACAGGACGCGCAGGGTCACGGTCGCCGGGCCGTCCGTGTGCATCAGGGCGTTGACGATCAGCTCGTCCGCGACGAGTTCGATCTCGTCGGCCCGTTCCCGCGCGCCCCACTCGCGGACCGCCGTCCCGATCATGTGGCGGGCCGCCACCAGGGCCTGCGGGTCCCCGGGCTCCACGTGCCGCTGGAGGCGGCCCCCGCCCTCGGGGGCGTCCTCGATCCGGCGGCGCAGCAGGAGGAGCGCCATGTCGTCGTCCCCGCCGCGTTCGTCCACGATCCCGCAGAGCCGGTCCGCGAGCCGTTGCAGGTCGGCGGAGCCGCTGCGGATCAGTGAGGTCAGCAGCTCGATGCCGTCGTCGAGATCCGCGCCGGGCGTCTCCACCAGCCCGTCCGTGCAGAGCAGGAGCGTCTCTCCCGGGTCCAGTTCCACCGTGGTCACCGGGTATTCGAGGCGGCCGAACTCCGCGGAGAGGCCGAGCGGCATCCCGCCCTCCACCAGCAGCCTGCGGCAGTCCCCGTCCCGGGTGCGCAGCAGGGGGTCCAGGTGTCCCGCCCGGACCAGCTGGACCACGCCCGTCGACAGGTCGACCTCCGCGTAGGTGCAGGTCGCGAAGCGGTCGGTGTCCAGTTCGTGGAGGAAGGCGGAGGCGCGGGCCATGACCGTCGCCGGGGCGTGGCCCTCGGCGGCGTAGGCGCGCAGGACGATCCGCAGCTGGCCCATGACCGCCGCCGCGTGCGTGTCGTGGCCCTGTACGTCGCCGATGACGGCGCCGACCCGGCCTCCGGGCAGCGGGACGACGTCGTACCAGTCGCCGCCGATGTCCTGGCCCCGGCGGGCGGAGCGGTACCGTACGGCGATCTCCGCGCCCGGCACGTCCGGGATCAGCCGGGGCAGCATGGCCTGCTGGAGGCCCTCCGCGAGGTCGTGCTCCTGTTCCAGGAGCATGGCCCGCTGGAGGCTCTGCGCGATGCTGCTGCCCAGGGCGACCAGCAGGTTCCGTTCCTCCTGGGTGAAGCCGTCCTTGTCCTGGTAGAGCAGGCCGATCGCGCCGATCGGGCGGGCCTGGGCGATCAGCGGCAGGTAGGCCGCCGCCGAGATCCGCATGTACGAGATCCGCGCCCACAGGGCGGGGTAGCTGCGGGCGAACTCCCGGGCGTCGACGAAGCGGGGCCGGAGGGAGCGGACGACCTCGCTCATCGGGTACGGCTCGTCGATGCGGGTGTAGCGGGTGCCGGGGAGGAAGCTGCCTTCGGGTCCCTCGGCGACGAGGTGGATGCGGCCCGCCTGGACCAGGCCCATCACCATGCCCATCGAGCCGAGCCGTTCGAGGCCCTGGGCGTCGCTGAGCGCGTCGATGACGTCCTTGACGGTCCGGGCGTGGGCGAGGGCGGCGGTGGTGCTCTCGACCACCGAGGTCTGGCGGCGCCGTTCCTCGTCCAGGCCGAGGCGTTCGGCGGAGTGGCTGAGCTCCTCGGTGGCGTCCCGGACGATGCCGATGATCCGGTACGGGCGCCCGTCGGGGCCGCGCAGGACGCGGGCCTGGGTGTGCGTCCAGCGCAGTCGCCCGTCGTGGCAGCGCAGGCGGAAGTAGGCGCCGTAGCTTTCCGCGCCGCTCTTGAGGGCGCCCGCGACGAGGGCGTCGAGCCGGGTCGCCTCGGTGCGCGGGACGCGGTCGGCGAGGGAGGCGGGCCGGCCGTCGTACGCCCCGGGGTCGGTGTCGAAGACGGCGAGGGCCGCGTCGTCCATGTGGAGCAGCCCGGCGTCCAGGTCCCAGTCGAAGCTGCCCATGCGGTTCAGCGAGAGCGACCGGTCCGGGTGTGCGGGCCAGTCGTCCGGCGGCGATGCGGTGGGCGGCACCGGTCCACCATGACACACGGGCCGGTCAGGCGCTCTCCAGGGAGTGGCCCCCGTCCGGTGGCTGCTGGTCCGGGACGGCGAACGGGTCGTACGGGCCGTACGGGTCGTACGGGTGCGGGGCCGGGCCGTCGGGGGCCTGGTCCGCCCCGGGCTCCTCCGGGACGTGCGGGAGCGGCGGGAACGTCTCCGGGGCGGGTTCCAGGGGGGCGTCCGGGTGCGGGGTGTCCGGGAGGCCGGACGGCGGGCGCGGGACCGGGGGGACGGCCGGGCCGGTCCCGCCGGGCTTCCCGGGCGGGCTCGGGGGCGTCGCCTGGTCCGGCGGGCATCCGGGGGCCGTGCCCGGGGCGCCGTCCGCGGTGGCGCACGGGTCGTCGGGGGAGGTGCCGGGCGGGGCGGCGGGCACGTCCGGGACGCCGTCCGCCGGGTCGTAGGGGGGCGGGACCAGCGGGTTGCGGTCGTGGGCGCCCGCGTCACCGGTCCGGCGCTCGATCCAGGTGCCGTCGGCGCTGTCGACGATCACCAGGCGGTCGACGGCCTGGGCGGTCGGTTCGACGACGACGACCTGGTGGGCCTGGTAGCCGTCCCACGCCTCGCCCTTCTGCACGGGTGCGCCCCGGGCGGCGCGCGGGGCGGCGAGGGGGTTGCCGCAGGCGCAGCGGACCCGGGGCATGCCGTGGTTGTCGACGAGGACGGCGGTGCCGGACTGGAGCACGGTCTGGAAGCCGCGGGCGCGGTCCTCGCGGAAGCCGTGGCCGGTGACGCGGGTGTCGGCGCGCAGGACGACGGGGGTGAGGCCGCGCAGGAACTCCGGGAGCTTCGCCGGTTCGACGCCGGAGGCCTCGGCGAAGGCCCGGGCCTTCGCCTTGTCGGCGGTGAGGTGGCGGAGCTGCTGTTCGACGTCGCAGCTGCCCAGGCTGCGGGTGCCGCCGTACAGGCCGGGGGTGGCCGCGCCGACGGTCCGGATGCCCCGGCCGGCCGGGGTGGTCGCGGGGGGCCGGGCGGCGGCGGACTCGCCGAGGGAGGTGGAGGCGGTGAACGGGTCGGGGCCCGGGGCGGCGACGGGCTGGAGGTGGACCTCCTGGCTCTCCGGTCCGGCCGTGCCCGGGGGCTCGCGGTCCCCCGCGCACCCTGCGGCGAGCAGGCCGAGGGGGGCGAGGAGCGCGAGGAGGGCCGCGCCCGCGGGTGGGTGACGACGCGACGGACGACGCGGCGGCGAAGGTGTCGGTGCGTGCACGTGGATCTCCCTTGTCGCCCCGGTTGCTCCCTCTTGTCTGCCGCATCCCGGTGGCACCCGCAAGCGGGGTGGGCCGGGGGAGGTCCGGGAGCCGCCGGGTGCTCCCCGGGCGGCTCCTTCCCGCCCGTGGGGCCGTCCGGCCGTACCCTGCGCGGGCCGGGGGCCGGGGGCCGATACTGAGGGGGATGGACTGGTTCACGGCACCCGGGTACTGGCTGGGCCGGCTGGTCTTCCAGCGGGCCCTGGCCGGGGTCTACCTGGTGGCCTTCGTCTGCGCCGCGCTCCAGTTCCGTGCGCTGATCGGCGAGCGGGGCATGCTGCCCGTCCCCGCGTACCTGCGGTACACGTCGTTCCGGAGCGCGCCCGGGGTCTTCCACCTGTACTACTCCGACCGGTTCTTCGCGGTGTGCTCCTGGTCGGGGGCGGCGCTGGCGGCGGCCGTCGCCGCCGGGGCGGCGGACGCGGTGCCGCTGGGCGCGGCGATGGCGGTGTGGGCCCTGCTCTGGCTGCTGTACCTGTCGATCGTGAACGTGGGCCAGACCTGGTACGCCTTCGGCTGGGAGTCGCTGCTGCTGGAGGTGGGGTTCCTCGCCGTCTTCCTGGGCAACGCGCGGGCCGGGCCGCCGCTGCTGGTGCTGTGGCTGCTGCGCTGGGTGCTGTTCCGGGTGGAGTTCGGCGCCGGGCTGATCAAGATGCGCGGGGACGCCTGCTGGCGCAAGCTCACCTGTCTCTACCACCACCACGAGACGCAGCCGATGCCCGGCCCGCTGAGCTGGTTCTTCCACCACCTGCCGAAGCCGCTGCACCGGGCGGAGTGCGCGGCCAACCACGTCGTGCAGCTGGTGGTGCCCTTCGCGCTCTTCGCGCCGCAGCCGGTCGCGGGCATCGCGGCCGGGCTGATGGTGTGCACCCAGTTGTGGCTGGTGCTGTCGGGCAACTTCGCCTGGCTGAACTGGCTGACGATCGCGCTGGCCCTCTCGGCCGTCGACGTCACCGGCCTCACCGGCCCGCCCCCGGCCGCCGCCTTCCACGCGCCGCTCTGGTTCACGGTCTCGGGCTGCGCGGTGACGGCCCTGGTGCTGTTCCTGAGCCGGGGTCCGGTGCGCAACCTCCTCTCGCGCCGCCAGGTGATGAACCGCTCGTACGACGGGCTCCACCTGGTCAATTCCTACGGGGCGTTCGGCACGGTGGGCCGGGTCCGCGAGGAGGTGGTGGTGGAGGGCACCGCGGAGGAGGTGCCGCGGGCGGACGGGGTGTGGCGCGCGTACGGTTTCCGGGGCAAGCCGGGGGAACCGCGCCGGATGCCGCGCCAGTTCGCCCCGTACCATCTGCGGCTGGACTGGCTGATGTGGTTCGCGGCGCTCTCCCCCGGCTACGCGCGGGACTGGTTCGGGCCGTTCGTGGAGCGGCTGCTGGCGGGTGACCGGGACACGCTGCGGCTGGTGCGGCACAATCCCTTCCCGGACGCCCCGCCCGTGTACGTCCGGGCCCTGCTGTACCGCTACCGGTTCACCACCTGGCGGGAGTTGCGCGCGACGGGCGCCTGGTGGCACCGCACGCTGGTGCGCGAGTACCTGCCGCCGACCCGGCTGGCGCGGCCGTACCGGTCAGGGGGCGAGTAGCGCGGCCTCCTGCCGTGCGGTGAGTCCCGGGCTCGGCCGGTCGGGGCGCTGGGGGGCCGGGCCGTCGAGTCCCCGGAGCCAGGCCCAGGTGTCGGCCACGGTCTCCTCGACCGGCCGGCAGACCAGCCCGGCGGCCCGCGCCTTGGTGACGTCGCCGCCGAACATGTGGTCGTGCAGCTCGCCCCGGGGAACCCAGATCGGCAGCTCGGTCCAGGGCCGCACCCCGGCCCGCGCGATCTGTTCCGGGTCGGTCCAGCGCAGTGCGGCGCCGCCGCCGGTGGTGGTCACGCAGGCGTCGAGGAGGCTGCCCATCGTGGCGTGCCCCGCCGGGGAGGCGAGGTTGTACGCGCCGCCGCGCCCGGCCCCGGCGGCGTCCAGGGTCCAGCGCGCGAGGTCGCGGACGTCGATGTACTGGAGCGGGAGTCCGTGGGGGCCGGGGGCCGGGACCGGGCCGCCGCGGGCGGTGCGGTGCAGCCACCAGGGCAGCCGGCCGACGTTCTCGTACGGGCCCAGGATCAGCCCGGCGCGCACCAGCAGGGCGCGGTCGCCGAAGGCGTCGGCGGCGGCGATCTCGCCGCCCCGCTTGTCCTCGGCGTAGGAGACGGCCCCGGCGTCGGGCGAGCCGTCGACCAGGGGGCCGTCCTCGTCGGACCCGGCCGGGGAGGGGTGGACGTGGACGGAACGGCTGGAGATGTACGTGTACTGCCCGGCCCGGCCGCTCAGCAGCCGGGCGCTGTCGCGGACGGCGCTGGGGGCGCCGCCCCAGGTGTCGACGACGAGGTCCCACCGGCCCTCGGCGAGGGCGTCCAGGCCCCCGGGCGCGGTGCGGTCACCGTGCAGCGCCGACGCTCCCGGCGGGGGCGCGTGGTGTCCGCGGTGGAAGACCGTCACTTCCCAGCCCCGGCCGAGGGCGTCCTCGGTGAGGGCGCGTCCGACGAATTCGGTACCGCCCAGCATCAGAAGTCTCACGGGTGTCAGCCTGGCCCGCCGGAGGGGCGGGCGGAAGCCGTGATCGCCCTCAGCGATGACGCCCACGGCGTAGTACCCCCCTCGCCGGTCGGCGAGGGGGGTACCAGAGGCTGCCGCTGCGGTGGGGCAGGGGCGGTGTCCTCTAGTCGATGCCGGGCAGGATGTGTGCCTCGGCCAGGTCGTCCTCGTAGCCGGCCAGCCTGATCGGGGCGGACCGGGCCCAGACTTCGAGGTTTCCGAGCTCGTCGGTACGGGCGCTGGCCCGCCACCCCGTACGCTCCAGCAGCATCTGGTCGGGCTTCGTCGTGTCTGTCACCGCGCACTCCTTTGTGTCGCGCAACCCGGTGGGCGGACCGCGCCGGGCAAGGGATGAAAGGGTTTCCGGGCGCGGTGGCGCCGTGGTGGAGCGTGGCCCGGATAGGGGCCTCATTGCTGCCCCTCAGGGTACACATATGAGCGCACCCCCGCTCGATGGAAAGGCAAAAACCCCTCGGTTGGCCAGTTCTCGTCAGGAGTTCAGCAAGTCGCGGGAGAACGGCCCATGACGGATGGTCCGCTCGATACCCGATGTTCACGGGCGTACGCGTGGGACGGAGGCGGCGGCGCGGCGGGGCTGACCTCCGGACGGTTCCGGCCGGAGGGCGGTCCGGGCCGTCTGCTCCACCCGGGTGACGGCCCCGGCGGGAGACCCGGACCGGGGCCCGGGACGGGGCGCCGCACCGGGCCGCTCCGGCCCGCCGGTCCGGGGCCGGACCCCCGCCGGTCCGGGGCCGTCACGCGCGCGGCCCCCGGCCGTGGTGTCGGCCGGGGGCTGCGCGAGGTACTCGGGGTCCTACCAGTTGGCGGGCGCGTAGTCCTTCAGGAAGACGCCGAACAGGTCCTCGCCCGCCTCGCCGCGCACGATCGGGTCGTAGACGCGGGCCGCGCCGTCGACCAGGTCGAGCGGGGCGTGGAAGCCCTCCTCGGCCAGACGGATCTTGTCCGGGTGGGGGCGCTCGTCGGTGATCCAGCCGGTGTCGACGGCCGTCATCAGGATCTGGTCCTGCTGGAACATCTCCTGGGCGCTGGTGCGCGTCAGCATGTTCAGCGCGGCCTTGGCCATGTTGGTGTGCGGGTGGCCGGCGCCCTTGTAGCCGCGGCTGAAGACGCCCTCCATCGCGGAGACGTTGACCACGTACCGGCGGCCGGCCGAGGACGCGGCCATCGCCGCACGCAACTTGCTGATCAGGATGAACGGCGCGGTGGAGTTGCACAGCTGCACTTCGAGCAGCTCGACCGGGTCCACCTCGGACACCGTCTGGATCCAGCTGTTGCTGTCGTGCAGGTCCGGGACCAGACCGCCCGCGTCGATGGCGGTACCGGCCGCGATCCGCTCCAGGGAGGCGGAGCCGGAGACCAGCGCGAGCTCGGTGACGTCCTGCGCGCTGAGCTTCTCGCCCTTGCCGGTGGGCAGGGCGGCGACCCGGTCGACGGTGCCGCTGCCGAAGGTGCCGATGACCTCGGCGGCGGGCAGCTCACCGGCCGGCAGCGGGGCGCTCTCGGCCGCGACGAGCTCGCTGTAGGCGCCCGGGGAGCGGCGTACGGTCTGCGCGGCGTTGTTGATCAGGATGTCGAGCGGGCCTTCGGCGGCCACCGAGTCGGCCAGCGCGACGACCTGGGCCGGGTCGCGCAGGTCGATGCCGACGATCTTCAGGCGGTGCAGCCACTCGGCGCTGTCGGGCATGGCCTTGAAGCGGCGGACCGCGTCGTTCGGGAAACGCGTGGTGATGGTGGTGTGCGCGCCGTCGCGCAGCAGCCGCAGCGCGATGTACATGCCGATCTTGGCCCGGCCGCCGGTGAGCAGGGCGCGGCGGCCGGTCAGGTCGGTGCGGGCGTCGCGGCGCGCGTGGTTGAAGGCCGCGCACTCCTGGCAGAGCTGGTGGTAGAAGGCGTCGACCTCGACGTAGCGGGTCTTGCAGATGTAGCAGGAGCGCGGGCGCTGGAGTATCCCGGCGATCGGGCCCTTGGTCGCGGCGGACAGGGCGTTGCCCTGGGTCTCGTCGTCGATGCGCTCGGCCGAGCCGGTCGCGGTCGCCTCGGTGACGGCCTTGTCGTTGGCGGTCTTGGCGGCGCGGCGCTCCTGGCGGCGGCGCTGCTTGACCGTGCGGTAGAGGCCCGCGGTGGCGCGGCGTACGGTGATGGCGTCGGGGTGGTCGACGTCGAGCTTGTCCAGCTCGTCGAGGACCCCGAGGCAGAGGGCCAGCCGCTCGGGGTCGATGCCCGGCCCGTAGGCGTGGTTGTCTTCGGTCACCGTCATGGCCGCTGCCGTTCCTTGATCACTCGTCCGCGTCCGCCTGCTGCGGAAGTCCCCAAAGGGGGAACTGTACGGATTCCCCGCGCCCGGGGCCAAACCCGTCCTGTGCGCCTCACCGACGGCGAGCGGCCCGTCACGGTATGGATATGCCTGTGACTCTCCGCATCCGTACGCGCCGGCATCCGCTCGCTCCCGGCTCGACCAGTTCCGAGGACGCGCTCGAAAGACTGCGGGCCGGAAACGCCCGGTACGCGGCCGGACGTCCGCTCCCCCCGCGCGGCGGGGACGGTGAACGGCGACGGGCGCTGGCCGTCCGGCAGCAGCCGTTCGCGGTGGTCCTCGGGTGCATCGACTCGCGGGTGCCGCCGGAGCGCGTCTTCGACGTCGGCCTGGGCGATCTGGTGTGCATCCGCACCGCCGGCCAGGCCCTCGACGAAGCCGTGCTGGGCAGCATCGAGTTCGGGGTCACCGAGCTCGGCGCCACGCTGGTGGTGGTGCTGGGGCACGAGCGGTGCGGGGCGGTGGCCGCCGCCGTGGAGCGGGTGCGCAGCGGAAGGGCCGTACGCGGCCACCTGACCCGGGTGATCGACGAGCTCACCCCGGCCGCGGCCGGGGCGCGTCCGCTGGCGGGCGACTGGCTGGAGAACGCGGTGAGCGCGAACGTGGCCCGGGTCCAGCGGACGCTCCGCGCCGACCGGGCCTTCGATCCGGCCGTGGTGGTCGGCGCGCGGTTCGACCTCGACACCGGCGAGGTCGTGTTCCGCCGCTGACGGGGCCGCCGGCGCGGGCGCGGGCGGGGCGGAGCGCGCATCCTGGATTCCATGAGTGCCCTGGCCCTGCCGGTCCTGCTCTGCCTCGTCTCCGCCGTGGCCTACGCGGGCGGCGCGATCGTCCAGGAGCAGATCGCGCGGGACGCGCCGCCGCGCCCGTACGCGCTGCTGCGGCGGGCCGGCTGGTGGGCCGCCGTGGCCCTGAACGGGCTCGGCGCGCTGCTGCACGTGGGGGCGCTCGCGTACGGGCCGCTGAGCCTGGTCCAGCCGCTCGGCGCGCTCACCCTGGTCCTCGCCCTGCCGATGGCGGCCGTCCTCGTGCACCGCCGGGCGGGCGCCGCGGCCTGGCGCGGGGCCCTGCTGACCACGGTGGGCCTGGCCGGTCTGCTGGCGCTGACGGGCGGCGACGGGCGGGCGGAGCACGTGCTGACGGGCGGTACGCGGGGGCTGCTGCTGAGCCTGACCGGGGTCCTGGCGGCCGTCCTCGTCCTGGCGGCGCGCCGGGCCCGCCGGGCGGCGGCGCGCGGGGTCCTGCTGGCCTCGGCGGCGGGCACGGCCTTCGGCATGGCCTCGGTCTTCGCCAAGTCGGCGGCCGGGGGCTTCGCCCCGGGAGCGCCGGGCCCGCACGGCGCGCCGGGCACGCTCTGGGCCGACCTGGCGGCGGTCGCCGTGCTGGCGGCCGGCGGGCTGCTGCTCTCCCAGGCGGCGTACCGGGGCGCCGGGCTGGCCGCGCCGCTGGCCACGATGACCGTGGTCGACCCGGTGGTCGCGGCGGCGGTCGGCGTCTGCCTCTTCGGCGAGGGGTTCCGGTACGGGAGCGCGGGCACGGCGGCGGCCCTGGCGAGCGCCGCGCTGGCGACGGCCGGCCTGGTCCTGCTCACGGCCGTGCCGTCGCGCGTGCGGGGGTCAGAGCGGGGGTCAGAGGCGGACGCCGTGGCCCCGGAGGTATGTCAGCGGGTCGATGTCGGTGCCGTAGCCGGGTCCCGTGCGCATCTCGAAGTGCAGGTGCGGGCCGCTGGAGTTGCCGGTCGAACCGGAGCGGCCGATCCGCTGGCCGCCGGAGACCTGCTGGCCGGCCTTGACCCCGAGGGCGGACAGGTGCGCGTACTGGGAGTAGCGGCCGTCGGCGTGCCGGATGACGACCTGGTAGCCGTACGACCCGGCCCAGCCCGCGACGAGCACCTGGCCGGGGCCGACGGACTTGACCGCGGTGCCGGTCGGGACGGGGAAGTCGATGCCGGTGTGGTAGCCGCTGGACCAGGAGGAACCGGCGACGCGGTAGGACATGCCGAGGTCCGCGTCCACGGGGGCGAAGAACCCGGCCGCGGCCGGTTCCCGCTCCGCTGAGGCGGGCTGCGGGGCCGGTTTCTCCGCCGTCTTCCCGGCGGGCGTCCCGACCGGCTTCTCCACCGGCTTCGTGGCGGGCTTCGCCGCCTGGGGCTCCACCGGCTTCACGGGTTCGGCCGTCCGCGGCGGCTTCTCGGGGTTCTGGACGGGCGGCGGGGCCGGGGCGGCGGTGATCCGCAGGGTGAGGCGCTGCCCGGGGAAGATCAGGTTCGGGTTGCCGCCCACGGCGACCCGGTTGGTCTCGTACAGCGCCTGCCAGCCGCCCTCGACCCGCTGGTCGGTGGCGATCGCCGAGAGCGAGTCGCCGGGCGCGACGACGTACGGGTTGGGCAGGACCGACGTCCCGGTCGGGCGGGGCGCGGCGCCCTGGGCCGGGGCCCCGTCGCCTCCGGTCGCCTTGACCGACACCGGGACGACCGCCCCGACGGCCCCGGTGGTCGCGGTGGCCTCCGGCGGCCGTGTACGGTTTTTCATCCCTTCGGGTGCCGGGCCGCTGCGCGTCAGACCGGCCCGCTTCCCGCAGTTCGGCCAGGCGTTCGGGCCCTGCCCCTTGAGGACCTTCTCCGCGACCGCGATCTGCTGGTCCTTGGTGGCCAGGTCGGCGCGGGCGGCGTACACGGTCCCGCCGAAGGCGCGCCAGGTGTTCTGGCTGAACTGGAGCCCGCCGTAGTACCCGTTGTCGGTGTTGATCTGCCAGTTGCCGGCGGCCTCGCAGGTGGCGACCTTGTTCCAGGTGTCCACCGAGGCGGCGTGGGCGGCTCCGGCGCCGATGAGCGGGAGCGCGAGCCCGGCGCCACCGGCGGTGACGGCGAGCGAGGCCCGGTTGACGCTGCTCGGCCGATACCGGCGATGCCGGCCCCGTACACCCATGGGAGCCCCCAGTGAAGACATCAGGAACGCCACAACCTAACGGCGCGCCCAGGACCTGACAAGGGGCGCAACCGGGCGCACTCCAGCGGAAGTTGACATTCTCTCGACCGCCGGAAGATCTGCGGCCCGGGGCAGCGCGGTAGCGTCGGTGTTCCCCGCACACCGAAGCACGCAGGAGCGCACGCATGAGCACCAGCACAGCCCAGATCGGCGTCACCGGGCTCGCGGTGATGGGCAGCAACCTGGCCCGGAACTTCGCCCGCAACGGCTTCACCGTCGCCGTCCACAACCGTACGGCCGCGAAGACGACGGCGCTGGTGGAGGAGTTCGGGCACGAGGGCTCCTTCGTCGCGGCCGGTTCCGCCAAGGAGTTCGTCGACGCGCTGGAGCGCCCCCGCCGCCTCATCATCATGGTGAAGGCCGGTGACCCCACCGACGCCGTGATCCGCGAGTTCGCCCCGCTCCTGGAGGAGGGCGACGTCATCATCGACGGCGGCAACGCGCACTTCGAGGACACCCGCCGGCGGGAGCGGGAGCTGCGCGAGCGGGGCATCCACTTCGTGGGCGTCGGCATCTCGGGCGGTGAGGAGGGCGCCCTCCTCGGCCCGAGCATCATGCCCGGCGGCTCGCGGGAGTCGTACGAGTCGCTCGGCCCGCTGCTGGAGAAGATCTCCGCCAAGGCCGCCGACGGCACGCCGTGCACCTCGCACATGGGTCCCGACGGGGCCGGGCACTTCGTCAAGATGGTGCACAACGGCATCGAGTACGCCGACATGCAGCTCATCGCCGAGGCGTACCACCTGCTGCGCGAGGTCGCGGGCTACTCCCCCGCGAAGATCGCGGAGACCTTCCGGACCTGGAACGAGGGCCGCCTGGACTCGTACCTGATCGAGATCACGGCGGAGGTGCTCGCGCACACGGACGCCGCGACGGGCCGCCCGTTCGTCGACGTCGTGGCCGACGCGGCCGAGCAGAAGGGCACCGGCCGCTGGACCGTGCAGATCGCCCTGGACCTGGGCGTGCCGGTGTCGGGGATCGCCGAGGCCGTCTTCGCCCGCGCGGTCTCCGGCCACGGCGAGCTGCGCGCGGCCTCCCGCGAGCTCGCGGGCCCGTCGGCGACCGCCCTCTCGGGGGAGGCGGCGGACGCCTTCGCCGCCCAGGTCGAGCAGGCGCTGTACGCCTCGAAGATCGTCTCGTACACCCAGGGCTTCCACCAGATCCAGGCGGGCAGCGAGGAGTACGGCTGGGGCGTGGACCTGGGCGCGGTGGCCTCGCTGTGGCGCGGTGGCTGCATCATCCGGGCCGCCTTCCTCGACCGCATCCGGGCCGCGTACGACGCCCGGCCGGGCCTGCCGGGCCTGCTGGCGGACGCGCACTTCGCCGAGGAGATCGGCGCGGCCCAGGAGGGCTGGCGGGCGGCAGTGGTGGCGGCGGTGGGGCAGGGCATCCCGGTCCCTGCCTTCGCGGCCTCGCTCGCGTACTACGACGCCCTGCGCACCGAGCGGCTCCCGGCCGCCCTCACCCAGGGGCAGCGCGACTTCTTCGGGGCGCACACCTACCGGCGCACCGACCGCGAGGGCTCGTTCCACACCCTCTGGAGCGGCGACCGCTCCGAGGTCCGCACGGACTGACGCACGGACTGACGCGCGCCCCGGGGCCCCGGGGCCCTCAGCTCAGGGGTCCGGGCTGCGGAAGGGGCGCGGGCCCCGGCGGGGCGGGTACCGGGTCCGGCTCGGGGACGGGCCGGGGCACGGGCGGCGCGGGCCGTGGCGTGGGCCGCGGGATGGGCTCGGGGTCCGGCAGCGGACCGGGGCCGGGCAGGGGCGGCTGCGGGTCGGGCTCCGGAGGCCGGGTCCGCTCCACGCCCCCGCCCACGGCCTCCCGCGCGGGGGCGACCGCCCGGTGGACGTCCACCGCCGCGTTGCGTGCCCCGTTCCCTGCCGTACTCCGTGCCGCGTTCCGTGCCACCGCCATGTTTCGCACCATGGGTCCCACCTTGCCCCGGCCCCGGCGCGTACGCCTGCCGGGGCGGTGACCGGCGGGGTCGGTGGGTGCGACTGCAAGGCGGAGGAGGGAGTCGATGCGGAGCATCGGCGACCGACGACAACGCGGCAGGCGCGCGTGCCAGACCCCGCCGGCCAGACGGAACGTTGAAGACACGACCCAGGTGTGCGACAGGGTCAGGCCCGTCACCACAGGGCCGTCGGCGCCGTCGTCATCACGTCACCACAGGGCCGAATCCGTCTCCAGCTGTGCCTTCGCCGCCGCCACGACCCCGGCCGGGGCCTCGGGCGCCCGGTCGGGGTGGCGGGCGGCCCAGCTCGCCGCGTAGGGGCACAGCGGGACCACCGGCACGCCTTCGGCGGCGGCGATCCCGTAGAAGGTGCTCACCAGCTCCCCGGCGATCCCCCGGCCCTCGTGCCCCGGTTCCACGACCGTGTGCACGGCCACCAGGGCGTGCGGGGCCTCGGCCAGCACGAAGTACGCGATGAACCCGACCGCGGTCCCGCCCTCGACGGCCAGCAGCCGTCCGGCCTTCCGCTCGTCCTCGAACGTGATCGGCTGGGTCTGTGACATGGCCCGACTCCCCTCAGACGGCAGCCACCGCGTGGGGGCTGCGCTCCTGGTCCGTTCCCGGTACCGGCACGGACGCGTCCGCGCCCAGTCCGATGATCCGGTTCTCGCCGTCGACGTGCACGACGCGGGGCTTCATCACCCGTGCCAGCGCGTCCTCGACCTGGGCGTAGCTGATGAGGATGACCAGGTCACCGGGGTGCACCAGGTGTGCGGCGGCCCCGTTGATCCCGATGACCCCGCTGCCCCGCTCGCCCTCGATGACGTAGGTCTCCAGCCGCGCCCCGTTGGTGATGTCCACGATGTGGACAAGCTCCCCGGGCAGCAGGTCCGCCGCGTCCAGCAGATCGGCGTCGACGGTCACCGAGCCGACGTAGTGCAGATCGGCCTGGGTGACCGTGGCCCGGTGAATCTTGGACTTGAACATGGTGCGCAGCATGGAGTTGCTCCCGAATCGTCTGCTCCCTGCCTGCGTTCTTGCAGGTCAAGGGCGTCCTCCACAGCCTACAACGGCTCACGCGCCCGGTAGCGGTTTCCCCTTGCCTTTCAGGACTCGTCCCCGACCGGGCCGGGGCGGCCCACCAGCCGGGAAAGGTGATCGGCAGGCGTCGGCACCGCAACGGTCCATCTCCCGGAGCGTGACGAAAGGCCGGCGGAACACGCCGGCTGGTCCGCGCCCGGTCTGCTGCCCGGGTACCCGAACGCACTCCGCTGGGAGCACGGGCCGGACGGCCGGATGATGCGCGGCTCTGACAGCGCGGCCAGACCCGGACCGGGATCTGGCCGTTCTTCTGGGACTGAGACCGGCCCCGAACGGCCCGGTGTGAACCTCTACGCCGTCTGCCGCTCCGGGCCCCGGTCCCTCGGGTCGGCGGGGCGAGGTGCTGCCGGGTGTCCTCACGGGGTGAAGAGGGTGTTCCGTTCGGCACGGAGGGTGTCGGTCAAGCGGTGGGACGGGAAGGTCACGTCTCCCCGACGGGGTTCGCCCTCGTCCGGGTCCTGTCCCAGCCGTTACCGGTCGTGGCCCTGACCGGACCGCGGCAGCCCGGGGAGGTGCGCGACTCGCCGACGGCGCCCCGCTCGCCTCCGTTCCTGCTCCACCCCCCTTTCCTTTCCGGCCAGTTGACCGGTTCTTTGCTCCATCGTGGGGAGTAGAGGAACGGGTCTCCGGGATGATTCGCCCGGCGTCGGCATGCAACAGAGTGGGCGGAGAACCGACTTCTTCGAAAGGAACGGCTCTTCGTGCGCACACAACGCTTCGCACCCCTGCTTGTCGCCGCCGGACTCGTCGCCACCACCGCGCCCCTGCTCTCCGCGACCCAGGCGTCCGCCGCGCCCACCGC
Source organism: Streptomyces sp. NPDC051567 (assembly GCF_044454165.1). Lineage (NCBI taxonomy): Bacteria > Bacillati > Actinomycetota > Actinomycetes > Kitasatosporales > Streptomycetaceae > Streptomyces > Streptomyces sp. NPDC051567. The sequence continues at coordinate 363,967 of NZ_JBITDK010000004.1, forward strand.
GTCGTACCTCAAGCAGAAGCCCGCGTGGCAGCGCTGCGCTCCCGACGCGCCGGCCGCGTACGAGTGCGCGACCATCAAGGTCCCGCTCGACTACCGGCGTCCCGAGGGCCGGATGATCGACCTCGCGATATCGCGGATGAAGAGCGAGAACCCGGGGGCCCGGCACGGGGCCCTGCTCCTCAACCCGGGCGGTCCGGGCGGCTCCGGGCTCTACGACCCGGTGCTGATGAACGACGCGATGGCCAAGGACGTCCGGGACCGGTACGACCTGATCGGTTTCGACCCGCGCGGGGTCGGGTCCAGCAGCCCGGTCTCCTGCGGGCTGACCGATGCCGAGCAGCAGTTCGACCGGGCGTACCGGCCCGAGACCTTCTCCTCGGACGTGGCGTGGGCGCGCACGGTCGCGGAGAAGTGCCGGGAGAAGGCCGGTTCGGTGCTGCCGCACATCACCACGCGCAACACGGCCCGGGACATGGACACGATCCGTGCGGTCCTGGGCGAGCGGAAGATCTCCTACCTGGGCTACTCGTACGGCACCTACCTCGGCGCGGTGTACACGCAGATGTTCCCCCAGCGGGCCGACCGCGTCGTCCTCGACAGCGGTGTGGACCCCCAGCTGATCTGGCGCGGCATGATCCAGGTGTGGGCGTCGGAGGCGGAGCCCGCCTACGACCGGTGGACCCGGTGGGCGGCGGAACGCTCGGCGCAGTACCAGCTCGGCGACACACCGGAAGCCGTGTCCGCGACGTTCTGGGCGCTGGTGGCGCGCGCCGACCGGGACCCGATCGTGCTCGACGGGCAGAAGCTGAACGGCGACGGCATACGGGCCGGGCGGGCGCTGTTCTTCTACCCCGCCCAGGCCACCCCGATCATCGTGGCCCTCAAGGCGGCGGCCGAGGGCAGGCCGCTGCCCGCGGGTACCTCGGCGGCGGAGCTGAAGCGGATGCTGGCCGAGGCCCGGGGCCCGGCGCAGGCCGTCCGGCCGTCCGGCGCCCCGGCCGCGCCGGCCACCGCGCCGGCCACCGCGCCGGTCCCGGCCCCGGACAACGCCGTCGCGGTCTTCTGGAGCGTGCTCTGCGGGGACACCGACGCCTGGCCGCGCGACCCGGAGCAGTACCGGCGCGACGCGATCGAGGACAAGGCCGCCTACCCGCTGTACGGGGACTTCGCCTCCAACATCAAGCCCTGCGCCTTCTGGCAGCGGCCCGTGGAGAAGGCCACCCCGATGAAGACCCGGGCCAATGTCCTGACCGTGCAGAACGAGTGGGACTCGCAGACCCCGCTCTCCAGCGGCCGGGGCCTGCACCACGCGCTCAAGGGCTCGCGGGAGATCCTGGTGGAGGGCGGCGAGGGCCACGGCGTGTACGCGGCCGGGCCCACCTGTGCCAACGCCCTGGTGGACGCGTACCTGACCACGGGCAAGCTGCCCGCCAAGGACCTCACCTGCAAGAACCCGCCGGCCCTGGCGGAGCGTCAGGCGTCCCCGAACCCGCTGAGGCCGCTCCCGTTCCCGGCCGGCCCCGGCCGCTTCTGACCGCACGGTAGCCGCACGGCAGCCGCACGGCAGCCGCACGGTGTGAACCGTTGCTGCGGCCGTGACCGTGGCCGTTGCCGTTGCCGTCGCCGGGCACCGTCCATGTCCTCGTGGGCGGTGCCCGGCCGCCGTCGCGTGCGGGGCGGACGGCACCTGGCGCCTGGCGCCGGAGGGGACTATCCCAGCAGGGCGTGGACGGTCGAGGCCGTCGCGGCGGGTTCCGCCGCGCCCTCGGGGGTCAAGGTGGTGTCGGCGAAGGCCATCCGCTTGCCGAGCTTGGTGACCCGGACGCGGATCAGGACGTCCGCGCCCACCACCGGCCGCTGGAAACTGGTCGACTGCTGGACGGTGGTCATCGGCCCGTACCCGCCGCGCGCGGCGCAGACCGCGATGACGGTGGCGGTGTCGGCCGCCGCCATCAGGGCCTGCCCGCAGAGGCCGCCGCCGTCCCGGGCCAGCGCCTCGGACCAGGGCAGCCGCAGCACGGCGTGCCGTTCGCCCGTCTCCTCGACGGTCAGGCCGAGGCCGAGCACCCAGGGGGCGAAGTGGTCCGCGAGGATCTTGTCTGCGTCTGCCGGTGTGAGCGTCACCGGGCGATTCTGACGGCCCGGACCGGGCCGCACAACACCCTTGGCCCGTCCCGTCGGTACGGATGCGCGGACGGGCCGTCGACGGGGGGCACGGCTGAAGGACACGGCTGGGGACAGAGGGCCCCGGCCGGGGTCAGAGGGACGCGGCTGGGGTCAGAGGGACGCGGCCAGCTCCGTGCCCTGGCGGACGGCCCGCTTGGCGTCCAGCTCGGCGGCCACGTCGGCGCCGCCGATCAGGTGCGCCTCGATCCCGGCCGCGCGCAGTTCCTCGTACAGGTCGCGGCGGGGTTCCTGGCCGGTGCACAGGACGACGGTGTCGGCGGGTACGAGCTGCGGCTCGCCGTCGACGGTGATGTGCAGGCCCTCGTCGTCGATGCGCTCGTAGGTGGCCCCTGCGACGGTGACGACGCCCCGGTGCCTGAGCTCCGTACGGTGAATCCAGCCGGTGGTGGTGCCGAGACCGGCGCCGACCTTGGTCGTCCGGCGCTGGAGCAGGTGGACCTGGCGCGGCGGGGCGGGCCGCTCGGGGGTGGTGAGCCCGCCGGGTCCGGTGTACCGCGTGTCGACGCCCCAGTGGCGGAAGTAGACGGCGGGGTCCTGGGAGGCGCCCTCGCCGCTGTCGGTGAGGAACGCGGCGACGTCGAAGCCGATCCCGCCGGCGCCGACGACGGCGACGCGCCCGCCGACGGGGGCGCCGTCGCGCAGCACGTCGAGGTAGCTGACGGCGTTCGGGTGGTCCACGCCGTCGATGGCGGGGACGCGGGGGGTGACTCCGGTGGCGATGACGACCTCGTCGTAGCCCGTGAGGGCCGGGACGTCGGCGCGGGTGTTCAGCCGGACCTCGACGCCGGTCTGCGCGAGTTGGTTGCCGTAGTAGCGGATGGTCTCCGCGAACTCCTCCTTGCCGGGGACGCGGCGGGCGATGTCGAGCTGGCCGCCGATGTGGGCGGAGGACTCGAAGAGGGTCACGGCGTGGCCGCGTCCGGCGGCGGTGACGGCGCAGGAGAGTCCGGCCGGTCCGGCGCCGACGACGGCGACGCGCTTCCTGCGCCGGGTCGGTGACAGGACGAGTTCGGTCTCGTGGCAGGCGCGCGGGTTGACCAGGCAGCTGGTGATCCGGCCGCTGAAGGTGTGGTCCAGGCACGCCTGGTTGCAGCCGATGCAGGTGTTGATGGAGTCCGGGGCGCCCGCGCGCGCCTTGGCGACGAACGCGGCGTCGGCGAGGAAGGGGCGGGCGAGCGAGACCAGGTCGGCGCGGCCGTCGGCGAGGATCTCCTCGGCGGTCTCGGGGGTGTTGACCCGGTTCCCGGTGACGAGGGGGACGGAGACCGCGCCCATCAGCCGCCGGGTGACCCAGGTGTAGGCGCCGCGCGGGACGGAGGTGGCGATGGTGGGGATGCGGGCCTCGTGCCAGCCGATGCCGGTGTTGATGATGGTGGCGCCGGCCGCCTCGATCTCCCGGGCGAGGTGGACGACCTCGTCGAGGGTGGAGCCGCCGGGGACCAGGTCGAGCATGGAGAGGCGGTAGACGATGATGAAGTCCTCGCCGACGGCCTCCCGGGTGCGGCGGACGATCTCCAGCGGGAAGCGGACGCGGTTCGCGTACGAGCCGCCCCAGCGGTCGGTGCGGCGGTTGGTCGCGGCGGCGGTGAACTCGTTGATCAGGTAGCCCTCGGAGCCCATGATCTCGACGCCGTCGTATCCGGCGCTCCGGGCGAGCCGGGCGGTGCGGACGAAGTCCTCGACGGTCCGCTCGACCTCCGCGTCGGTGAGCGCGTGCGGGACGAAGGGGCTGATGGGGGCCTGGAGGGCGCTGGGGGCGACCAGGTCCTTGTGGTAGGCGTAGCGGCCGAAGTGGAGGATCTGCATCGCGATCTTCCCGCCCTCGGCGTGGACGGCCTCGGTGACCAGCCGGTGTCCGGCGGTCTCCGCCTCGGTGGTGAGGCGGGCGCCGCCCTCGAAGGGGCGGCCCTCGTCGTTGGGGGCGATGCCGCCGGTGACGATCAGCGCGGCACCGCCGCGGGCGCGCTCGGCGTAGAAGGCGGCGAGGCGTTCGAAGCCGCGCTCGTGCTCTTCGAGGCCGGTGTGCATCGAGCCCATGATCACGCGGTTGGGCAGGGTGGTGAACCCGAGGTCCAGGGGGCTCAGCAGGTGCGGGTACCGGCTCTGGGAACTCTGCGGGTCCATCGGGGGTGCCTCCTCGCGCGGGTCGTCGGACCTGTTCTAGCGAGGCGCGGACAGTTTTGCAACTAGGTGCAAAACCAGGTGAGGGGCTTCCCACCCCTTCCCGCCCCTTCCCTCCCGCTGATTCCCGGGTACCGGGCGTCCGGCGGCCCCGGGGCTGTGGCGCAGTTCACGCGCGGGCCGGGTGCGCGGACCGCACCGGAAACCGGCCCGGCCCCGGCCCGCACGGCACGCCCCGCGCACCCCGTACGGCACGCCCCGCGCGTCTACTTCAGGTGGTACTCGGCCTTCCCCGCGAGCCTGCCGTCCTTGAAGCAGAAGCGGAACACCGTCTCCTCGCCGCCCTTGGCGTCGGCGCTGGAGAGGTACCAGGAGCACACGCTGCCCTGGGGTTCGGCCGGGCCGCCCTCCTTGAGGCCGGTCTTCAGGACGGTCTCCCCCGACGGCAGCCGGCCTCGGACCTGGCTCTCCGTGTCACCGGCCTCGATCTCTTGGTAGACCTTCGGGTCCAGCAGGACCTTGTCCGCCATGTCGACCAGCTTCACCGCGCCGAAGGTCAGCGCGGCGAGGACGCCCAGGCCCACCACCAGCGCCACCGCACAGCCGATCAGACAACCCTTGTGCTGAGCCACGCCGTTCCTCCGTACCCTCCCGTGCCCGGACGGGCACCGTCCGGGCACGGTCGCCCGGACACCACCGACCCTCGCAGCCGGCGCCCGCCCCGGACTGTCCTCCAAAGTCGTGGGCCGTCGCGACGATCGTCGTCCGGAGGCGGCCCCCACCTGCGCGGGCCCCCTGCGGTGGGCCCCCTGCGGTGGGTCCCCTCCGGCGGGGCTCAGTGCGGGGCGGGGGCCGTCGCCAGGTCGCCGGGGTCGGTGTTGGCCCCGCACAGGACGACGGCGACCTTCGCGCCCAGGGGCTGCCCGGCGGTGCGCACCGCGGCGAGGGCGGTGGCCGCGGCGGCCTCGACCACGAGCCGGTGCTCGTCCCAGAGGGCGCGCCGGGCGGCGGTGATCGCGTGGTCGGGGACGAGGACCGACCGCACGCCTTCGTGGCGGGCGGCGGCCAGGGCGTCCACCGAGACCCGGGTGGCCCCGAGGGAGTCGGCGGCCACCGAGTCGACGGTGACGTCCACGGGCCGGTCCGCCGCCAGGGCGGCGTTCAGGGCCCGGCAGTTCTCGGGCTCGACGGCGACGACCCGGACGCCGTGTTCCCGGGCGGCGGTGGCGATCCCGGCGAACAGCCCGCCGCCGCCGACCGCGACGACCACGGTGTCCAGGCCGGGCAGCCCGGCGCGGATCTCGTCCAGCAGGGTGCCCGCGCCCGCCGCGATCAGCGGGTGGTCGTAGGCGTGGCTGCTCAGGGCGCCGCTCCCGGCGGCGAACTCCTCGCAGGCGGCCAGTGCCCCGGCGTACCGGTCGCCCACGAGGCGGACCTCGGCGCCGTAGCCGCGCAGCCGATCCACCTTGACGCGCGGGGCGTTGACGGGCAGGAAGACGGTCGCGGGCACGGCGTGCGCGCGGGCCGCCCAGGCGCAGGCGAGCCCGGCGTTGCCGCCGGAGGCGATGGTGACGCCCGCGTCCGGGAGGGTGCCCGCCCGGTGGTGGGCGGCGAGGAAGTTGTGGGCACCGCGCGCCTTGAAGGAGCCGGTGTGCTGGAGGTGCTCCAGCGCGTACCAGAGGCCCTCGGCCGCGGGGACCACGGCGGCGGGCCGTACCGCGCCGGCGATCCGGTCGGCGGCGGCGCGCACGGCGGCGTAGTCGAGCTGCTGTTCCATGGACGTACGTCCCCTTCTCGGCGGTGGACTTCTCAGGCGGTGGACTTCTCGGGCGGTGGGCTTCTCAGACGGTGGGCGGCGAGGGCCGGTGGGGCCGCGCGGCCTCGATCAGCTGGCGCAGGGCGCCGTAGTACACCTCGTGGTCGGTCAGGGGAGGCAGCACCTCGGCCAGCCCGGCGCACAGGACGGGGAACTCCCCGGGCTCCAGCGCGGCCAGGGCCGCCCGCGAGGCGGCGGTGGCCCCGGCCGGGTCGCGGTGGTCGACGAAGGCGGCGGAGCCGAGGGTGAGCAGGTACATGCGGCGGTAGACGGTCATCGCCTCGGCGGCGGTCATCCCGGCGGCGACGCTGTCGGCGAGCGCGGGCTCGACGAGGCGGGCCAGGAGCTGGCGCCCGAGCCAGGGCCTGCCGCCGCGCAGCACCAGCAGTCCGGGGTGGGCGGTCAGCAGCCGGTACAGCGCGCCGAACCGCTGCTCGGTGGCGTCCGCCCAGCCCGTGCCGGCCGGGATCTCGGGGAGCTGCGCGGCCAGGTGCTCGGTGCACAGGTCCAGCAGTCCGGCGAGGTCGTTGCAGCGGCGCTGGACGGTGGCGTGGGAGACGCCGAGCCGGTCGGCGAGGGCGCGGAAGCTCAGCGCGCCCGGTCCGTCCTCGTCCACGATCCGCAGGGCGGCGGCGGCGATGACGCCGGGGGTGGCGCGGTCCAGGGCTACTGATCTCCTCGGCATGAGATACAACGTATCAGACGCTGGAACATACGACGTATCACCGGTCTGCGCGGCCCCGGCTGCGGCCATATTGCTCTTCCTCGCGTGACACCGCCGACACGCGTTGACAGTGGGTGGTCGCGCCGCTGCACTGGGGCACGACGGTCCGGCCGTCGGTCCGCCCGCCCCCACGTCAAGGAGTCTCCGTGCCGCCTCGCCTGCGTGCGACGCTCCCCTGCCTGACCGCGGCCGTCCTGCTCGCCCTCTCGCCCGCCCCCGCCCCGGCGCAGGCCGAGCCCACCGCGACCTCGGACACCCCGCTCGCCCTCACCCCGCCCATGGGCTGGAACAACTGGGCGCACTACATGTGCGACATCGACGAGGCCACCGTCGTCGCCAACGCCGACGCGCTCGTGGCCACCGGGCTCGCCGCCAAGGGCTACGACACCGTGACCGTGGACGACTGCTGGATGACCAGGAGCCGCGACGCCCGGGGCGCGCTCGTCGTCGACACCGCGAAGTTCCCGCACGGCATGGCCTGGCTCGGCGACCACCTGCACGCCAAGGGGCTGAAGTTCGGCATCTACCAGGACGCCGGCCACCTGACCTGCGAGCGCTACCCCGGCAGCGGCTCCCCGGAGGGCGGCGGCCCGGACCATTACGCGCAGGACGCCCGGCAGTTCGCCTCCTGGGACGTCGACTACGTCAAGATGGACGGCTGCAACCTGTGGGTGCCGCCGGGGAGGACGAAGGAGCAGGCGTACCGGGAGGCGTACGGGGCCGTCGCCAGGGCGCTGCGCGACAGCGGCCGGGACATGGTCCTGTCGGCCTCCGCGCCCGCCTACTTCCAGCAGGGCGAGTGGGGCGGCTCCGACTGGCACAAGGTGCTCGGCTGGGTCGGCGAGACCGGCCAGCTCTGGCGCGAGGGCCGGGACATCGCGGTGCACCGGCCTGCCGCGCCCGACGCCTCGCGGTGGGGTTCGGTGCTGGGCAACTACGGCTACAACCGCTGGCTCGGCCGGTACGCGGGCCCCGGGAACTGGAACGACCCGGACTTCCTGATCGCGGGCGCCCCCGGGCTCACCGCGGCCGAGAGCCGCAGCCAGGTCGCGCTGTGGGCGATGATGGCGGCCCCCTTCATCCTCTCCTCGAACGTCGCCGGCCTCACCCCCGCCGGGCTCGCCGCGCTCGGCGACAGCGATCTGATCGCCCTGGACCAGGACCCGATGGGCCGTCAGGGCGCGGTGGTCTCCTCCAACGCCACCTTCGACATCCTGGTCCGTCCGCTCGCCGACGGCGACCGCGCGGTGGCCGTGCTCAACCGCTCGGGCGCCACCCGGGACATCTCCGTACCGCTCGACGAGATCGGGCTGCGCTCCTGCGCCGTCGACGCGAAGGACCTGTGGAGCGGGGAACGCCGCCGGGTCGCGGGCGCGCTGACCGGAAGCCTGGCCGCGCACGACACCGCCGTGTGGCGGCTCACCCCGCGCGGCTGCGCCGAGGCCGTGCCCACCGGGCAGATCACCGGCTCCGGCGCCCGGTGCGCGGCCGGGTCCGGCCCCGGGGAGAGCGGCGCGCTCGCCCTGGCGACCTGCACCGGGGCCCCCGCCCAGCGCTGGACGGTGGGCGACGACGGGAGCCTGCGGCTGGACGGCGCCTGCCTGGCGGCGGGCGCGGGCGGGTCGGCCGTCCTGGCCGGCTGCGCCCCGGGGCAGCGGCGGCCGGAACAGCTCTGGACGCACCGCCGTGACGGGGCCCTGGTCTCGGAGGCGGACGGGCGCTGCCTGACGGCGCCCGCGACCGCCGAAGTACCGGCCGGACGGCTGGAGCTGGCGCCCTGCGGCGACCACCGGGCCGACCAGCTCTGGGCACTGCCGGTCTGAGGGGACGGACGACGACGATGACGATGCCGAAGAAGAAGACGACGAAGACCACGAAGGCGACGAAGGCGACGAAGGCGACGAAGGCGGCTAAGACGACGAGGGCCATGACAGCGAAGGGGGACGAGGACCGGACGGCCCGGGGCGGACGCCCGCGGCTCCGCCGCCCGGCCGCCCTCGCGGCCCTTCCCACCGCCCTGCTGACCCTGCTCTGCACGGCGGCGGCCCCCGCCTCCGGCGCCCCGGACCGGGAGACCCCCGCCCGCTCCGCCGTACGGGCACCGGCGCGGGCGGCGGTACCGGCCGCGCCCGGGGTGCGGGACTTCGACACCGGCCCCGCGCGGGAGTCGCTGGAGCGGCTGCTGCCGCGCCACGCCGGGCAGTTCACGCTGGTGGCCGACGCGGCGGCGGGCGCCGACACCTTCACCGTGTCCGGGAGGCCCGGCGCGGTCACCGTCCGGGCGAGCACCGGGGCGACCCTGCTCACCGGGGTCGGCTGGTACCTCCAGCACGTCGCCGGGGCCGACATCGGCTGGCCCGGCGACAGCATCGGGATGCTGCCCGAACGGCTCCCGGCGGTACCGTCCCCGGTCACCCGCCGCGCGCAGGTCCCGCACCGGTACGCGCTCAACGACACCGACGACGGGTACTCCGGCCCGTACCGCACCTTCGAGGAGTACCGGCACCAGATCGACCTGCTCGCCCTGCACGGCATCAACGAGGTGTTCGTGCAGGCCGGGGCCGAGTACGCGTACTACCGGGCGCTCCAGGGGTTCGGCTACTCCGCCGGGGAGCTGCGGGAGTGGATTCCCGGGCCCGGCCACCAGAGCTGGTGGCTGCTGCAGAACCTGAGCGGGTTCGGCGGCCCGGTCTCCGAACGGCTGCTGCGCGAGCGCGCCGAGCTGGGCGGGCGGATCGCCGACCAGTTGCGCGGGCTCGGCATGACCCCGGTGCTGCCCGGCTACTTCGGGACCGTCCCGCCGGGGTTCGCCGCGCGCAACCCGGGCTCGACGACGGTCGCGCAGGGCGACTGGGCGGGCTTCGACCGGCCGGACTGGCTGGACCCGGCCTCGCCCGTGTTCGAGCGGCTGGCCGCCGCGTACTACGCCGAGCAGCGCGCGGTGTTCGGGGACAGCGCGATGTACCGGATGAGCCCGCTGCACGAGGGCGGGCGGACCGGGTCCGTCGACGTCGCCTCCGCCGCCGGGGCCGTCCAGCGCGCGCTGCACGCCGCCCACCCGGGTGCGCTGTGGGCGGTGCTGGGCTGGCAGGACGACCCGACGAAGGAGCTGCTGGCGGGGGTGGACACCTCGAAGCTGCTGATCCTGGACGGCCTGTCCGACCGGTACAACCGCCTGGACCGCGAGGCCCGCTGGGGCGGCGTCCCGTACGCGATGGGCACCATCTACAACTTCGGCGGGCACACCACGATCGGCGCGAACACCTCGGTGTGGATCGACCGGTTCACCGCCTGGCGCGGCAAGGGCCGCTCCGCGCTCAGCGGCATCGCCTACCTGCCGGAGGCCACCGGCACCAACCCGGCCGCCTTCGACCTCTTCACCGATCTGGCCTGGGAGCCCGGCCCGGTCGACCAGCGCGCCTGGTTCGCCGGGTTCGCCGCGCGCCGGTACGGGCGGCCGGACACCGAGGCCGGCGCCGCCTGGGAGGAGCTGCGCAAGGGCCCGTACAGCACCTCCTCGGGGCTGTGGTCGGAGTCGCAGGACAGTCTCTTCACCGCCCGGCCGGGCCTGACGGCGACGGGGGCGGCGTACTGGAGCCCCAAGTCGATGCGGTACCCGGCCGACGCGGTGCGCCGCGCCCTGGACCACCTGCTCCGGGTCGGCCCGGGGCTGCGCTCCTCCAGCGCCTACCGCTTCGACCTGGTGGACACCGCCCGGCAGGCGCTCGCCAACCACTCGCGGGTGCTGCTGCCGAAGATCAGGGCGGCGTACGAGGCCAAGGACCTGAAGCGGTTCCGCGCGCTGACGGCCGCGTGGGCGGACGGGGAGAAGAAACTGGACGCGCTCACCAGCTCGGACCCGAACTTCCTCCTGGGCCCCTGGCTGTCGGCGGCCCGCTCCCAGGGCGCCGACCGGGCGGAGCAGGACCGGTACGAGTACGACGCGCGCTCGATCCTGAGCGTGTGGGGGCGCCGCGGCACCAGCGAGGGCGGCTTCCTGCACGACTACGCGAACCGCGAGTGGGGCGGCCTGGTGGCGGAGCTGTACGCCCGGCGGTGGACGGCCTACTTCGCCTCCCTGGACGAGGCGCTGGTACGGCGGGCCGCGCCACGGAAGATCGACTGGCACGCCTTCGAGGAGGAGTGGGCGCGGCGGACCACCCGGCACCGGACCGAGCCGGTCGGGGACCCGTACGCCCTGGCCTCCTCGATCGCGACGTACCTGCGGTCGGCTGCCCGGAGCGGGGGCTGATCTACACCAGCGAACAGGGTGGCGGCCATGCCACACCACACCCGTCACCCTTTCGACGGAAATCCATCACCCGTACGAGGGGCAGCGCGTCCGGGGGTCCACGACACGGGACGGGTCCGGAAAGGATCAGCTCCATGTCCGAGACCGAACAGGAGCGGCCCGAGACCGCACAGGCCGCACAGGCCGTGGAGCCCGCCGACCCCACGGAAACCGCGGCGACGGCCGCGCGGACCCCGAAGCCGCCGGGCCCGGCCCGGCGCACCGATGTGGCGGACGGGGTGGTGGAGCTGCGCAAACGCGCCCGGCCCGGCGCCGGCCGGACGCCCGGGGACGAGGAGTACCCGCAGACCCTGGCCCGCCGGGCCGCCGAGAAGGCCGACCGCCCCCGCGCCTGATCCGGGCCGCCCCCTCCCCACCGGCCGGGTGACACGGCGCGCTCCGGCCCCTCGCGGGCCGGGGCCCGCCGTACATTGTCCGCAGAGCCGGACCTCGCCCGCCTGTCGTCCCGTACCGCTGGAGCGGCGCCGTGGAGCTGACCAGTACCTCGTTCCTCGTCACACTGATCGTCGTCACCGCGCTCGCGATGGTCGTCGCGCTGGTGCTGTGGAACCGGGTCCCGGGGCCCCGGTGGGTGCGGTGGCCGGTGCGGGTGCTGATGATCGCGCTCTGCCAGTTCACGGCCATCTGCGGGGTGGCCACCTGGATCAACGGCAGTTACGGGCTCTACGCCTCCTGGGACGACCTGCTGGGCACCGGCGCGGGCCGCAGCGCCGACGCGATGACCGGGCCTCCGGTCGGCCGGGCCCGGTTCGTCCAGGGCGGGGACGGCACCCTGTCGGCCTACTTCCGCGGCTCGCACTCGAAACTCGCCGGGCAGGTGATCGTGTGGACACCGCCGGAGTACGACGCGCCGGGGGCGGCGAAGTCCCGGTTCCCGGTGCTGATGCTGCTGCACGGCTACCCGGGCTCGCCCCGGACCTGGATCGACCTCGGCTCCATGCCCGGTGCCCTCAAGGAGCTGGTGCGGCTCGGGGCGGCGCACCCCTTCATCGTGGTCATGCCCGAGATCGCCCCGGGCGGGATCGACACCGACTGCTCCGACACCCCGCAGGCCAAGGTGGCCTCCTGGCTGGCGCGGGACGTCCCGGACCTGGTCGCGCGGAACTTCCGCACCCTGCCCCCGCCCCGGGGCTGGGGGCTGATGGGGGTCTCGACCGGTGGACTCTGCGCGGCCAAGCTGCCCCTGCAGTACCCGAAGGCGTTCCGCGCGGGCGCCGCCCTGGACCCCGATCCGCTGACGGGCGACCCGCAGGTGCTGCCCGATCCGGCGCTGCGGGAGCGCAACAGCCCGGTGTGGCTGGTCGAGCACACCCGCAAGGCGGACCTCGGGATCTTCCTGGCCACCTCCGCGCAGGACCGGGACAGTCCGCCGGGGCAGCTCGCGGAGTTCGTCCGGGCGGCGGCGGGCAGCGGGGTCCGGGTCAGGACCCTGGTCCGTCCGGCGGGCGGCCACAACTTCCAGACCTGGACCGGGATGTACCCGGACGCGCTGGGCTGGCTCAGCGCGGAGATCTCCCCGCCGGGCCCCGTCCCGTGACCGCACCGGTCACCGGACGGGACGGACCGGGCTACGTGGGTACGGGGACGGGTACGGGGCGGACCGGGAGCGCCGTGACGCTGTTGCCGATGAAGCTCCGCTGGTGGGGGAGTTCGGCGTCGGGGACCGCGAGGGCGAGGTCCGGGAAGCGGGTGAAGAGCCGCTCCAGGGCGACCGTGGCCTCCAGCCGGGCGAGCGGGGCGCCGACGCAGTAGTGGGCGCCGTGGCCGAAGGAGAGGTGGCGGCCGGTGGTGGGGCGGGTGACGTCGAAGCGGTCGGCGTCCGGGCCGTGGACGGCCGGGTCGCGGCCCGCGGCGCTGTAACCGGCGAGCACCGGGGTGGAGCGGGGGACGACGGCGCCGTCGACGGTCAGGTCGCGGGTGGGGTAGCGGAACGGGAACCAGCTGACGGGCGCGTCCCAGCGCAGGGTCTCGTCCACCACGTCCGACCAGGTGGCCCGTCCTTCGCGGACCAGGGCGAGCTGGCCGGGGTGGGCGCACAGGGCGCGGACGGCGTTGGTGAGGAGGTTGAGCACGGTCTCGTGGCCCGCGACGAGCATCAGCCGCAGGGTGCCGATCAGTTCGGCCTCGCCGAGCCGGTCGCCGTCGCCGTCGCGGGCGGCGATCAGGGCGCCGGTGAGGTCCTCGCCCGCCGCGCCGAGGGCCGCCGCCGCGCGGTGGTCGGCGGCGATCGTGCCCATGAGCGCGACGAGTTCCCGGGCGGCGGCCATCGCCTCGGCCGGGTCGGTGTCGGTCGTGACGATCACCGTGTCGGAGAGGTGGTGGAGCCGGGAGCGGTGCTCGGGGGCGACGCCGAGCAGTTCGCAGATGACGCCCATCGGGAGCGGCAGCGCGAAGTGGGTCCGCAGGTCGGCGACCCCGTCCGGGGCCTCGGCGGCGGCCCTGGCGAGATCGTCCAGGAGTGCGGCGGTCAGCTCCTCGACGCGCGGGCGCAGTCGTTCCACCTGGCGGGCGGTGAACGCCTTGGTGACCAGGGCGCGGAGCCGGCGGTGGTCGGCGCCGTCGGCGGTGTGCATGCCCCGGCCGTCGGAGAAGGCCCGCAGGGGCCAGTCGGGGGCGACGGTGCCGTCGTGCAGGGCCGTGAAGTGCCGGGCGTCCTTGGCCGCGTCGGGGTGGCCGAGGAAGTCCCGGAGCGCCTCGTGGCCCAGGACGACGGCGCCGGGCACCCCGCCGGGGAGCGTCACCCGGGCCACGGGCCCCTGGGCGAGCAGCCGGGCGTTGAGGGCGTGCGGGCAGCCGCCGGCCGGGTCGATGCGGTGGGGGTGCGGGCTGTGGGGGTGCGGGCTGCGGGGTGTCAACCGACTCTCCTGACCGTCCGGACGGGACCCGGTCAACTGTGCTCCCCGACAGGCCAGTTGTACAGAACCGGGCCGGGGCCCCCGGTCCGGTGGGCGGGGGACCTGACACAGAAGCCACCGGATCACGGCGTGCGTGCCGGAATGGGTACGAACCGGGTGGGAGACTCTTCCGTCCGCTATGAGCCCTCCGGGAGGACGCTCCGTTGTCCGCACTGCCCGCACTGCCCGTCGCCACCTCGCCGAGCCCGCGTCCCACGCTCACGCTGGCCGCGACCTTCGCCGCCGAACCGCTCCTGCCGCTGGTGCGTGACGCTCTGGCGTCGGTCGGGGCGCCGCACCGGGTGGAGTCCGTCCCGTACGGCCGGCTCTTCACCCTCCCGCGCACGGGCGCCCTCGGCATCGGTCTGGTCCGGGCCGCCGACTGGTCCGCCGAACTCCTGCGTCAGGCGCGGGAGTTCACCGTCGCGCACGGGACGCCCACGGTGCTCGTCCGCTGCCCGGAGGGCGCGGTTCCGGACGGCCCGGGGCCAGCTACGGGTACGGGTACGGGGCCGCTCGCGCCCGGTGGGGACGGTGCGCGGGCCCAGGTTCCGGGGCTGGCCCTGTTCGACGCCGCGAGCTGGTGGGGGCCGTCCGGCGCCGGGACCGGCGGTGCGGCCGGGCCGGAAGCGGCGGGCCTCTCCCCCGACACCGCCCGTGGCTCCCTGGCCGCCGGGATCGCCCGGATCGTCCGTTCCACCCTGGCTCCCCCGCGCCGGGTGATCGCGGTCGAGTGCGACCGCACGCTGTGGGGCGGCGCCTGCGGCAAACGGCCGCCCGCCGCGCTGGAGCTGGGCGCGCGCCATCTGGCGGTGCAGCGGGTGCTGCGGCGCAAGCGCGAGGAGGGCTTCACCCTCGTGCTGTGCAGTCAGAACGACGAGGCCGACGTGGAGCGGGTGTTCGCGGAGCGGGCCCGGGACATGCCGCTGTCGCGGGGCCACTTCGCCGCGTCCCGGGTGAACTGGGGGCCGAAGTCCGAGAGCCTCCTCTCGCTCGCCGCCGAGCTGCGGCTCGGCCCGGACTCCTTCGTCCTGGTCGAGGACAACCCGTACGTGTGCGCGGAGGTGGGCGCCGCGCTGCCCGCGGTGGCCGTGCTGCGGGTCGGCGTGCAGACCGATCCCGCGGCGGTCATCGCGGACGCGTGGGAGCTGGACCGGTTCTTCGGCGGGAGCCGGGGCGACGGGAACGGCGGTGGCGTGTCCCCGTGAGCGGGCGCGGGTTCGGTCCGGGGCCCGGGGGCGGAGGCGGGGAGAGGTGGCGGAGGAAGCCGGCCGGCCCGGCGAAGCGGCTGATGGGCCGGGCCGGCCGGCTTCCGCCGCGCGGGGAGCCGCGGCTCCCGGGGCGGTTCTCACCGCCCGGTCGTCCCCTCTGGTGCGGTGACCGGAAAGGTTTGCCGATAAGCCCGCGGCGTCCGGTGCGGCGCCTCGCAAGGCGGAGGGGCGCCCGTCGTACTGGACGTACTCGGGCGCTCCGACAACACCGCGAGGTGCCGTGCCGGGCGTCGCGGGCCGGTGAACCCTTCCGGTCACCGCACTAGACCACCTCGTCGAGCAGACCGGTGGCGACGTCGAAGACGAAGCCGCGCACGGAGTCGGTGTGGGGCGGGAAGGGGCTGCTGGTGATGCGCCGGATCGACTGGCGCACGTCCTCGTACGCGTCGGAGAACGCCTCGGCCGACCAGGCCGGCCGCAGGCCCGTCTCCTCCTCGATCTGACGCTTGAAGGCGTCGTCGGTGAAGGTGAGCATCCCGCAGTCGGTGTGGTGGATGAGGATGATCTCCCGGGTCCCGAGGAGGCGTTGGCTGATGGCGAGCGACCGGATCTCGTCCTCGGTGACGACCCCGCCGGCGTTGCGGATGACGTGCGCCTCGCCCTCCTTGAGGCCGAGGGCCCCGTAGACGTCGAGGCGGGCGTCCATGCACGCGACGACGGCGACGTGGGAGGAGGGGGGAAGGGGCAGCGGCCCGGTGAAGGAGGCCGCGTAGACCTTGTTGTTGGCGAGGTACTGGTCGGTGACGGACATGCCGCCTCCCTTTCACTCGGCGATGTGGCCAACGTAGTGAGACCGGACCGGCACCGGAACGTTCCACTCCGCCCTGCCACACGACCGCAACACACGGGCAACAAAGGCCCGGACGGGGCCCGTCGCGGCGCCGGCCGGAGCATCCGCGCCCACCGGACCGCGCCAACTCCCCGCAGGCATGGGCGCATTGCCCCTGCCGCAATTGGTCCAGACCAAATAGGGTGGCCCTGGTCCGCCGCCGGAGTGCGACCGCCTACCCCGGGAGACACCGGTGATCACCCGCCGCTCAGCGCTCACCATCACGGCCGCCGGCCTCGGCCTGCACACCTTCCCGACCACCACCGCCGCTGCCGCCACCACTGCCGCCACCGCCCGGCCCGGCGCCACGGCGGAATCCGGCGGGGCGGCCGGTCCCGCCCTGCCGCGCCCCACCGGCCGGCACCCCGTCGGCACGCGCTCCTTCCCGCTGACCGACGCCTCCCGCACCGACCCGTTCGCCCCGCACCCCGGCCCCCGCGAACTCATGGTCCAGCTCTGGTACCCGCTGGGCCCCGACCCGTACGGGACGCGCACCGCGCCGTACACCGACGCGGAGACCGGCGCCGCCGTCGAGAGCGCCTCGGGTTTCGCCCCCGGGGTGCTCGCCACCGTCCGCGCCCACGCCCGCCGGGGCGGCCCGCCCGCCGCCGGGACGCGGACGGCCGTCCTCCTCAGCCACGGGCGGGGCTCCTCGCGCGTCCTGACCAGCGGTCTGGCGGAGGAACTCGCCTCGCACGGGCACCTCGTCGCCGCCGTCGACCACACCTACGACGCGTCCGCCGTGCGCTTCCCCGACGGGCGGCTGCTGCTCGGCGCCCTGCCCCCGGCGCCGGACGACTGGGACGCCCAGGACCGGCTGGAGACCGCCGTCCGCGCCGCCGACCTGCGCACCCTCGCCGACGCGCTGACCCGCCGGCACCGCCCGGCGGCCGGGGTCGCCGTCACCCGGATCGGCCTGCTGGGGCACTCCATGGGCGGGGCGGCGGCGGCCGAGGCGATACGTCTCGACCGGCGCTTCGCCGCCGGACTCGACCTCGACGGCGGCCTCTTCGGCACGACGGCGGCCGACACCGGCCTGGACCGGCCCTTCCTGCTCCTCACCTCGTCCCCCGACCACGACACCTGGGCCCGCTGGCGCGCGAACCACCGGCACTGGGGACGCCATCTGCACCTGACGGGCGGCGGTCACCTCAGCGCGACCGACGTGCCCGCCCTCGCCGGGGCGGCGCGGCTGCGGGAGCTGTGGCCCGAGGCGCTGCTGCGCGAACACCTGGGCACCCTCGCCCCGGACCGGGCCGCGACCGTCACCCGCGCCGTCACCACGGCCTTCTTCGACCGCTTCCTCCTCGGCCGCGAACGGCCCCTGCTCGACGGCCCGTCGCCCCGGTACCCGGAGATCGAGTTCCGCTGGACCCACCGGGCCTGACCCCGCCCGTCCGCTCAGCCCGTGCCGGTGCTCCGCCTCACGGGGAGGTGGCCGTGATCCCCGTACGACGTCGTGACCGGACGCGCCGCGCACGCCTCGAAAGGTCCGGCGCCGGTCACCGGGAGCCCTCTTGCGGGTATGAGGAATTCATGCACGGTCCGTGACGGGGTCGCTGGGCAGAGCGCCGGGGAGGGCCGCAGACTCGACGGGACCAGCCCGGAAGGAAACACCGTCCCCATGTTGCACGCCGAGCCGAACACCGAGCCGAATGCCGAGCCGAACCGCACGGTCCACCTCTGGTCGCTCTCCGAGGACGTCGTCGTGGACAACGGCCCCGGCACGGGCGAGTTCGTCCTGAGCGGGCGGTGGGGCGAGGAACGGCTCGCCGGCGCCGGTCCGGTGGTCGCCGAGGCGCTGCGACGCATGGAGCTGGGCCCGATGTGGCCGGCCAATCTGGGGCCCACCGCACTGGACCCGGACGCGCCGGCCCGTTCCTGCCTGGTGCTGATGCCGGAGCTGGAGCGGCTCTCCCACCTGATCGTGCGCACCCTGGGCGTCGACGACCTGGGCGGCCCGCTGCTGTCGGCGGCGCCGGTCTCCCGGCGCGCGCGCTTCGGGCTGGAGCCGCTGCCGGACGGCCGGCCCGTGTGGCTGGCCGCCGATGTCTGCCTCTCCCGCAGGGCGCAGGGCATGGCGCTGGAGGCGGCGGGGGCCCGCTACCGGGTCCTGGTCCACCGTCCCGAGGTGGCCTGGGTGGTGGGGATGCTGGCCTGGCCGGTCACGCCGCGGGACGCGTCGGACTCGCTCCCGATGCCGGCGGGGATGGTCGCGGGCATCCTGGACTACCTGGTGGCGGCGGGCATCGCGGCCCGGGTGGAGGACAGCGAGGTTCTCGCACCCCGTCGCATCGACCGCCGGCCGGGCGTCAGAGCAGCCACCCTGCTTCCCGGGCAATTCGGATGGCGTCCACGCGGTTGCGCGCGTTGAGCTTGGACACCACGGTGGTCAGGTAGTTCCGTACGGTGCCCGGCGCCAGGTGCAGCCGCGCGGCGATCTCGTCGGCCTCCGACCCCTCGGCCGCGAGCTGGAGCACCTCGGTCTCCCGGCCGGTCAGCGGGGTGTCGGTGCCGCCCCAGGCGGCGAGCGCCAGCTGGGGGTCGACGACCCGGCGGCCTGCGGCCACCCGCCGTACGGCGTCGGCGAGTTCGTGCGGCGGGGCGTCCTTCAGCAGGTAGCCGGTGACCTGGGCGTTCAGGGCCCGGCGCAGGGTGCCCTGGCGGCCGAGGCTGGTGAGGATCAGGGTGCGGCACCCGGGGAGCCTCTCGTGGAGCCGGGCGGCGGCCGTCAGCCCGTCCAGGCCGGGCAGGTCGATGTCGATGATGGCGACATCGGGCCGGTGTTCCATGGCGGCGTCCACGATGGCGTCGCCGCGCTCCAGTTCGCAGACGACCTCCATGTCGCCCTCCAGGTTGAGGAGCGCGACGAGCGCCCCCCGCACCATGTTCATGTCCTCGGCGAGCAGCAGTCGGATCGTCACCGTCGTTCTCTCTTCTGTGGATCGGCTGGGAAGGCATCCGCTTCGGCAACCAGCAGTAACGTTCCTTCGCCGGCCCGGGTGGTGGACATGGTTCCACCCACCTCGCCCAGCCGGGCGGCCAGGCTGTCCAGCCCGGTACCGCCGTACGGGGAAGGGTCCCGATGGGCGTGGTCGACCCCGTCGTTGAGGACCGAGAGCCGGACCCGCTCGCCCGAGCGGGTCGCCCGGATCTCGCAGCGGGTGGCCTCGGAGTGCCGGATGAGATTGGTGACGGCCTCGCGCAGCACCGCCGCGAGCACGGTGTCCGTCCGTCGGCTCATCACGCCCGGCTCCATCCGCATCTGCACGGACACCCCGGCGGAGACCAGCAGGGATTCGGCCGATGCGGCCTCCTCCGCCAGTGACATGTCACGCAGTCGGCTGGCCACCATCCGGATGTCGGACAGGGACTGGCGGGAGATCTCCAGCACCTCGTGGATCTCCTCCATCGCCCGCTCGGGATGGGTGGGCATGACGCGCCGGGCCAGTTCGCTCTTGAGCGTGATCGCCGAGAGGCTGTAGCCCAGCAGGTCGTGCAGGTCCCGGGCGAAGCGCAGCCGTTCCTTGGTGACGGCCATCCGGGCGAGCCGGCCCCGGGTCTCGTGCAGGACGTTGACCAGGTCCGCGAGCCGGGTCAGCCCGAAGACCACCAGCCCGGTGAGCAGGGTGGACTGGCACAGGTAGACGCTGTCCAGGACCGGACGTCCCTCCAGCAGCGGCGGGACGAGCATGCTCAGGCCCACCCCCGCGTACAGGAACCAGGCCACGTTGGACGGGAGGAGGAGCAGCAGCGACCCCGCGAAGAAGCCCGCCATCGCCCCCCACACGGCGTCGAAGAGGACGAGCGGGAGATAGGTGAGCAGGGCCTGCGCGCTCAGCGTGAGGGTGGTCTCCCACCGGGGGCGGTGGCAGGGGCCGGGCCGGGAGTGCCTCAGCTGGATCAGGAAGATCGCGGTGAGGCAGGACAGCGCGGTGGCGAACAGCGGCGGTTCGAGGCGGGCGCTCCAGATGTTGAGCACCGTGATGAGCAGGTAGCACAGCAGGGCCGCCGTCAGGATCACCCGGGCCAGCCGGGGAGCGGGCAGGTCGTCGCGGTCCTCGACGAAGCCGGCGCCCCCGGACTCCGCCCTGCTGGGCTCGGCCCTCCCGGACTCCGTCCTCCCCCCGGACTCCCCGCTCTTCGCCTGGAGCCGCGCGGCGAGCCCGTCCGGCCCGTCGGGCTGCTGATGGAGTGACATCGTCGTCGCGGCCTCTCCTGATTGCACCTTCTCGAATCCTCGAAGATGATCATAGGTGACGCTACGTTAATTTTGGGCCAAAGTTGGCCGATTATACGAACATGCTCACCGGATTCAGCGCCTCAAAGGGCGTCGGCTCCGCACACCTCCCCAGCGCGACCGGTATGTCGTAAAGCCGCCCGGGAGCGAATCGTGGCCAGAAATGGCGCATTCCGGGAATGACCACCTTCACTACGGGAAGTCGCAGATCCGGCCGGGTTTGATCGAGTACCAACAACTCCATTCCCCGCGTCCGGACCAGCTCCGTCACCGCGTGCACGTCCTCCAGCAGATCCGCCCGCGGCCGGTACCCGAACTCCTGCGGCGCGCGCGCCGGGACGGCCGGGTCCGGCGTCAGGTACCGCTGGCCGGCGACCGTGGCCTCGCGCCACCACCGGACCGCCCGGGGGTCCGTCACCCGGTACCCCCCGCCGGGCCCGCCGCCCGTCACCGCGGGCAGCAGCTGGCCCATCTCGGTCAGCGCCCGGCGCACGGCGGTCCGCGGGTCGAAGTGCGCCCCGAACCCGAAGATCACTTCCTCCGCCGGGCCCTGCGTGCGCCGTGACAGCGCCGCCACCACCGGAATCCCGAAGTCGGAGGTGAGGTCGAGCGCCCAGACCTCCCGCCCCAGGCCGCGGTAGCCCGCGCGCAGCCGCTCCACGTACGGCTCGTCGACCGCGTCGAGATCGATGCCGGGGTGCCGGGTGCGGTTGTACCACCACTGGGCGACCGCGTCCCGCTCGACGAGTTCCAGGAAGCCCTGGAGCAGGGCGTCCTCGGGGCTGCTGCCCGCCGCGTTGCCGTTCGAGTCGGCGCACAGCCCGTCGGGGGCCGGGGCGTCGCCGAAGTAGAGGAGCGAGGTGGGCAGCAGCCGGTGGGTGCCCCCGGTGAGCGACCAGAGCGGGGTCCACTCGGTCGGCCGGTGCTCGTCGAAGGGCTCCGGAACGTACTGGAGCGCCGAGCCCCCGGCGTTCCACCGGTCCCGGTCGCGCAACTGCCGCTCGTCGTAGAGCTGACAGGCGTACGGGTGGACCGCGGCCTCCCCCAGGGCCCGGTAACTGTCCCTGACCACGGGCTCGTCGCCCTGCCGGGTGCCGCTGTAGCGCTCGATCGCCTCGCACAGGGCGCCGGTGCGGGCCTGTACCTCGGTCAGCCCCTTGCCCCCGCTGAGCGCGCGCAGCCCGGCGTGCAGCCCGGCCAGCGACCGCGGGGCCAGCGCGAGATTGGGGCCGGAGAGGAAGGTCTGCGCGAAGTCCGGGCTGTGCGGGGCCCGCCGGACCTCCTTCACCACGCCGGTCACCGGCCCGATCAGGTGGCCGTAGTCGGCCAGCATCCGCTCGGGGCCCAGGGCGCGTTCCCCGCCCGACGACGGCGCCTTGGCCCGGGAGACCGGGACGAAGGGCGACCGCACCCGCCGGGCCACGAGCCCGGGGTCACCGCAGACCGCGCACTGCGGCAGCCGCTCCACCGGGTGGGAGGCGATGCCCAGTTCCAGCGAGTCGAGGATCCGGATCGAGGACTGGGCGGCGGTGCGCACCCCCGCCAGCCACTTGGCGGTCTCCAGCACGGCGAGCTGGAGCACGGCCGTCTCGCTCACGGCCAGCGAGGACGCCGGCCGGGGCACCGGTCCGTCCAGGCCCAGGTGGCGCTGGAGCGGCAGCTCCGACCAGCGGTGCGCGCGCAGCCGCGTGGCCATGCAGGACCAGCAGGGGCCGTCGCCGGAGCGCAGGACGGGCCCGATCCACGGCGCGGTCCCGGTGGGCCGCACCGGCAGCCAGGGCGTCCCGTGGCCGCGGTGGACGCTGTCGAGCTCCTTCAGCGCGGGCGAGAGGAAGTCGTCGCAGAGCACCAGGACGAAGTCGGCTTCCTGGCCCGGCTCCGCCACCCCGATGCCCGCGTCCCGGCAGGCCGCCCGCGCCCGCTCCGGGCCGACGCCGCCCAGGGCCGTCACCCGGACCCGGGCGCGGCCCAGGTCACGGACGGCCGCGCCGCCGTCCAGGCCGATCAGGTCCCAGTACCCCTCGGAGTCGGCCGCCCTGCCCCCGGCCCGCGCGGGCCCCGTACGGACCAGCCCCGCCGCCGCGAGCGAGGACAGGGCGGCCCGGGTCTGCTCGGGCCGCAGCCGGGGCGCGGCCTCCAGGACCACGTCCTCGACGGTGCGGCTGCCGTCGAGGAGCGGTGTCAGCACCTCGGCGTGCTCGCCGCGCAGGGCGAGCACCTCCCGGTGGGACACCAGGTACGCGGCCTCGCCGGGGACCACCGTGGCCGCCAGGTGGGCCTTGAAACCGATGTGCTCGGCGCCGGCCGGGCCCGCGTCGCCCTCCTGCCCCCCGGGGGAGGTCATCGCGAGAGGCGCCCGGCGACCGGAGCCGTGACCAGGCAGACCGTGAACAGGGCCACGCCCTGGTCGCCGGGCTGGTCGAGGTTCTCTATGACGAGGTCGAGCGCGGAGGGGGACACGGCGGAGTCGACGAGGAAGGTGCTGGTCGTCGGTGCGGAGTCGTACATGGGGCGGGTGGGTCCCTTCGTCGTGGTGCGGTGGAGTCCCGGTGGACGACCGGGCGAGTGCCCTACGGAAGGATTCTGTCAACCACGGGCTGCGTCAGACGGTATGGGGCTCACCGGCCGGCAGTGAACTTCCCGCGGCGGCCCGCCGGACCGGCCCGAGCGGGGCCCTCACGGAGGTGGACGGACGACCGCCGGACGGCGACGGGCGGACGGTGCGTACCGACGGGTACGGCCGCACGGGGGTCGGCGTGGAGGAGGACCAAGGGGTACTGCGGGCCGGTCGGGGAGTGACGGCGGGGGCGGCGCCCCGTGGCGGCCCCGGTGTTCCACGGGCGGCCCGGCCGGTGTCGGCACGGCTCGTCGGCGTGATCCGGCACGGCCTGACGCGGCGCGGCCGACTGGCCCCTCAACTGGTCCCCAAGAACGGTCGAAGGGCTGCTTCAGATTTCTCTGAAACAGCCCTTGAACTGCGACTCTTTCGAGTCGGGACGACAGGATTTGAACCTGCGACCCCTTGACCCCCAGTCAAGTGCGCTACCAAGCTGCGCCACGTCCCGTTGTGCCTTCGACCCGGGGTTTCCCCCGTCGCGGCGGCACATGCAGAACATTACCCCACGCCGGGGGGTGGGTACGCACCGGTGCGTACGAGGGGACGGGAGAGCGCGGGAGCGCCCGGGAGGGAGGATGAGGGGGTGAACACACGGGACCGGGACGGTGCGGGGCGGGCGCGGAGCGCGCGGCCCAGGGACGGGCTGGGGCGGCCGTTGCCCTACGGGGCGAGCGGGGTGACGCGCCAGCCCGAGGGGGTGGTGCGCTCGCCCGCCGCGACCGTGCGGGAGGCTCAGCGGCTGCTCGACGCGGGGATGCCGTTCCACGCGCACGAGGTGTTCGAGGACGCGTGGAAGTCGGGGCCGCGGGAGGCCGCCCCGCTGTGGCGGGGGCTCGCCCAGCTCGCCGTGGGGCTGACGCACGCCGCGCGGGGGAACGCGGTCGGCGGGGCCCGGCTGCTCCGGCGCGGCGCGGCCGGGATCGAGGCCGCCGCTGCCGCCGGGGCGGCGGAGTCCACCGCGGGTGCGCCGCGCGCGAAGGCGCAGGGCGAGGCGTACGGGATCGACGTGCCGGGCCTGGTCGGGTGGGCCCGGGAGCTGGCGGGCCGGGTGGAGCGCGGCGGCCCGGCCGTCGACGCCGCCCGGGAGGCCCCCCGCCTGTCCCGGTGACCGGCCGGGCGGTCAGCCCTGCGGGCGGTGTCGGTCAGTCCTGTGGCCGGGCGGGCTGGAGCAGGTCCCAGCGGTTGCCGTAGAGGTCCTCGAAGACGGCGACGGAGCCGTACGTCTCGTGGCGCGGCTCCTCCAGGAAGCGGACGCCCTCGGCGGTCATTCGGGCGTGGTCCCCGGCGAAGTCGTCGGTGTACAGGAAGAAGCCGACCCGGCCGCCGGTCTGGTCGCCGACGCGGGAGCGCTGGGCGTCGTCCTTGGCGCGGGCCAGCAGCAGCGCGCCCTCCTTCGCGCCGGGCGGGCGGACCACGACCCAGCGCGAGCCGTCCGGGCGCGGGGTGTCCTCGGCGAGGTCGAAGCCGAGGGCGCGGGTGTAGAAGTCGACGGCCTCGTCGTAGTCGTGGACCACGAGGGCGGTGAGGGCGAGGTGTGCGGACATGGCCCTCATTGTGCCGACCGCACCGGACCGTACGGCGCGGGCCCCGGACCGGGGCGGCGGGAGGCGGCGGGCAGAATGGCCCGGTGAACCCGGTGAAGAAGTTCTCAGTGATCGGCATAGGCGCGGGCGACCCGGACCACCTGACCCTCCAGGCGGTCCGGGCGATCGGCGCGGCGGACGCGTTCCTCATCCTGGAGAAGGGTGAGGAGAAGGCGGACCTGACGGGGCTGCGCCGGGCCATGCTCGACGCGCACGCCCGCCCCGGCCACCGGCTGGTGGAGGGCCGCGACCCGGACCGCGACCGGACCCCGGCCGACTACGCCCCGACCGTGGACGGCTGGCGCAGTGCGCGGGCCGCGCTCTTCGAGCGGTTCATCGCCGAGGACCTCGCGCAGGGCGAGACCGGGGCGTTCCTGGTATGGGGCGACCCCTCGCTGTACGACTCCACCCTCGCGATCCTGGACGAGGTGCTGGAGCGGGGCCGGGTGGCCTTCACCCACGAGGTCGTGCCCGGGATCAGCAGCGTGTCGGCGCTGCTGGCCCGGCACCGGACCCACCTGAACCGGGTCGGGCGGCCGGTCCAGATCACCACCGGACGGCGGCTCGCCGAGGGCTGGCCGCAGGGGGTGGACGACGTGGTGGTGATGCTGGACGCGCGGCACGCCTTCACCGCCCACCTGGACCAGGACCTTTACATCTACTGGGGGGCCTACGTGGGCACCCCGGACGAGATCCTGGTCTCGGGGAGGCTGGCGGAGGTCGCCGGCCGGATCGAGGAGCTGCGGACCGAGGCCCGCGCCCGCAAGGGCTGGATCATGGACACCTATCTGCTCAGGCGCGGCTGAGCAGTGCGGGCAGGGCACGCGCGAGGTACTCGTACTCCTCGGGCCGGTTGTAGATCTGTCCGGAGACCCGGATGCCGCCGCCGCCCGGCCAGGGCCAGACCAGGACCCGGGTGCGCAGCCGGGCGGCGATCTCCTCCCGGAGCCGGGCGGCGCTCTCCTGGGTCCGCGCGACGCCGGGCGGCAGGCGCAGGGCGCGGAGGGCGAGGCCCTCGGTGTGCGGGAGCGGGGTGAGGCCGGGGACCGTGGCGAGCAGGGCCGCGCCGTGGGCGGCCAGCGCGCTGTTGTGGGCCCGGACCTTGGCCGCGTCGAGACGTTCGAGGAGGTCCAGGCCCTCGGGGGCGGCGAGCCAGCCGGTGTAGTCGACGGTGGCGCGGTTCTCGACGGAGCGGGGGAAGCCGTGGGCGTCCTCCCAGGAGGGGACCAGGGCGCGGACCCGGTGGCGGTGGTCCGGGGCGACGGCGAGGACCGCGCTGCCGGAGGGGGCGTACCCCCATTTGTGGAGGTTGCCGAACCAGAAGTCGGCGCCGCCCGCGAGGGGTTCGGCGAGCATGCCGGGGGCGTGGGCGCCGTCGACGACGGTGGTGATCCCGCGGGCGGCCAGGTCGGCGAGGAGGCGGGGGCCCGCGAGGAGGCGGGCGGTGGGCGAGCTGATGTGGTCGAGCACGGCCACGGTGGTGCGGGGCGTCAGCCCGGCCAGCACGGTCTCCCGTACGGCGTCCTCGTCGGGGAGGGACGGGTCCAGGGCGACGGTGGTGACGGGTGCGCGGCGGGCCGCGGCGGCGGTGACGGTGCCGTAGCCGTGGTCGGTGACCAGGATCTCGTCCCCGTCGGCGAAGGGGATCGCGTCGAGGGCGAGGTTGGCGGCCTCGGTGGCGTTGGAGACGAAGGCGAGGCTCCCGGGTGCGGCGCCGAGCCGTGCGGCGATCCGGGCGCGGGCTTCGGCGAGCCGGTCCGGGACGGCGAGGAAGAAGGCGTCGGGATCGGCGTGGGCCTCTTCCCGGAGGAGGGCCTGGGCCTCCTGCACGGGCACCGGGACGGCGCCGAAGGAGCCGTGGTTGAGGTGGGCGACGGCGGGGTCGAGCCGGAACAGCGCGCGGCCTCCGGGGAATTCCGCAGGGTGTATCGGCTCGGTCACGGGGTGCCTCCGGCGTCGGCGGGACGGGTGTACGTCCGGATCATGCCCGGTGGGCGCCGTGCCGCGGAAGACCCGACCGGTCCGGCGGGTCCGGCGGGGGACGGCCGCGGCCCGCCCCCCGCCCGAGGTCCTACGGTCTGCGCCCGCTGGTCGCCGCGTGGTACTGGAGGTCCTGGACCTCCACCGTGCGGGCCACGGTGGACGGCAGCCGCACCGCCGTCACGGCCTTCCCGTCCCGCACCACCTCCGCCGAACTGGTCCCCGTCCGCAGCGGCAGCAGCGCGGAGTGGACCCCGGCCGGGGCCTCGTGCGTGTCCTTGTCGGTCCCGACGGCCGTACGGACGGTCGCGGACCGGGTCAGGAAGCTGAGCACCTCCACCGTGTCCCGGGGTGCGGCGCTGCCCTTGCGCAGGGACATCACCAGCGACTGGCCGCCCGTGGGGTCGGCGTCCGCGAACTGGGTGCGCGCGGTGAGGTACAGCGTGTCCCGGACGATCTTCGGCCAGCTGCCCGTCTTGAACTTGGTCAGGTAGTACGAGGTCAGGTCCAGGTAGGCGTGGCCGTTGTGCAGGGAGGGCGCGAACTGGGTGCCCTCCGAGTAGTCGTTCCAGGTGGTGAGCTGCACCCAGTCGGCATCGTCCTCGATGGCGCGGTTCCAGGTGGCGCGGAGGGTGGCGGTGTTGCCCGCCTCGTCGTAGATGCCCTGGTTGGGGCGGGTGTCCTGGACCGAGACGGGCTGCATCCAGATCTTGCCCATGCCGTGCGCGCGCTGGACGTCACGGGTGGTGCTCTCCTGGTTGGTGTAGCTGCGGTTGCCCCACTCGGAGAACCCGTGGCTGAGGGAGGCGAAGGAGGCGTGGTGCGCGGCGAAGTCGAGGAAGAGCGGGACGAAGGCCGTGCGGATGCCGTGCCGGGACTTCAGGGCGTCGATGAACCGGCTCCACCAGGCCGCGTCCTGCTCCTCCGCCTTGAAGGGGGAGACGACGAGCCGGCCGTCCGGGAGCCGGTGGGCGGCGGGCTGTTTGCCGAGGGCGGCGACGGCGTCGGCGAGGACGCCCGGGTCGTCGGTCTTCAGCGAGGTCATGTCCGGCATCAGCATGATCTTGAAGGTGGGGTCGGCCGAACGGGCCGCCTCCATCAGGAGGTTGGAGCGCTCCCAGTTCTTGCCGGAGAGGGAGAGCATGTCGAGGGTGAACCCGTCGATGCCCGCGGCGCGGGCCGTGCGCACCTCCTGCTGGAGGTTGGCCCGCTCCCAGTCGGCGCCCTTGGGCGGGACGGGCAGCGGCCGGTCGCGCAGCAGGCCGCCGTAGCGCGCGTGCTTGCCGCTCTCGCCCTCCGGTTGCAGGTAGTTGCGGCTGTAGTAGTCGTTGCCCGGGTCCTCGTTGTCGAGCGAGAGCGGGTACGGGGTGAAGTAGTGGGCGAAGACCAGCTTGCGGCCCGCTTCGCCCGAGCGGAGCGCGGCCGGCTGGGGCATGTCGAAGGGCAGGGCGCCCGCGGGGCGGGGGGCCCCGACATCCAGTTCGCCGCGCGGGGTGGCCTTGCCCTCCGGGGTCCTGCCGCCCTGGCTCTGGCTCTGGCCCGGCTTCGGCGCGGCCGGGCCGGAGGTGCCGGGCGCGGGGCCGCCGTCGGGTCCGGTGGACCAGGGCACGCCGATCTCGGGGGCCGCGCGGCCCGCCCCGGAGCCGGGCGAGAAGGGGTCCCAGGCTATGCCGGTGGCGGCGCAGACGCCGACGATGAGGAAGCCCGAGACCAGGACGGCCAGCAGTGGTCTGCCGCCCGGCAGACGCGGTCGGCGCCGGTGGGACAGGGGCCGCGCCCGCTTCTCGGCCCGCCGCTCCGCCCGTCGGCCGGTTCCCCGGTCCGCTCTCATCCTGGCCCCTCCCTGGAACGGGCCCGGGTGTCGGGCCGAACAGCAGTAGAGCCGATTACCGGCCTGCGGACAACCGTTGCCCGGGTCCGGGCACCGGTACGTACGTCACAGGGACCACGGGAACTACGCCGCGCGCCTCGTCCCGGCCGGCGCTCCCGGCGCTCCCGGCGCTCCGGATGTTTCCCGGAAAACGGTACGAGGAGTTCCGGCGGGAATTCCCGGGGGATCACGGAACGACGGAATCCGGAAGCGACCGCCTCCGGGAAACCGACTGGCGGGTTCGGGCCCTCGCGGACGAACATGAACGCATGAGTGAACAACCCGCACGATGGACCCGGGCGACCGTCTACCCCGACATGTGGGCCGACCCTGACGACGATCCCCGCAACAACGAAGGAGCCGGTTCGGAGGGCGAACTCGCGACGCTGCGGGATTACCTGACGGACTACCGTTTGACCCTGCGGATGAAGTGCGAGGGGCTGGACGCGGAGCAGCTGGCCCGCCGGTCGGTACCGCCGTCGACGATGTCGCTGCTCGGCCTGGTCCGCCACCTCGCCGAGGTGGAACGGGACTGGCGCAACTGGATCGGCGACGGCGAGCCGCTGCCGAAGCTGTACGGCGGGCGCGACGCGGACTTCGACGGGGCCGTCGCCGAACAGGCCGAGGTCGAGGCCGCGCACTGCGCCCTGGCGCGCGAGCAGGGAGCGACCGATGCCGCGCTGGCGGGGCACCCGGACCTCGGCGAGCGTCTGGGGAAGGACGGGATCTCGGTGCGGGAGCTGATGGTGCACCGGATCGAGGAGTACGCCCGTCACTGCGGGCACGCCGACCTGTTGCGCGAGTGCGTCGACGGAAGGGTGGGCCAGTGAGCCGCCCCGGTCCGACGTGACACATCACTGCCACAGCACTGCCACAGCACTGCCATGCGCGCGTCATTGAGTGGCGGGGAACTGGATTCTAGGGTCTGACCTGCGGGTTCCGGCGGCGCACGGACGCCACCGGAACCCGCAGCCGTACCCGTAGCCCGGCGTCCGAACGCCCCGCCGACCGGACGCCCGGACCCGGGTGTCCGTCCCCCAGGAGAGCCGCATGCCGCCCGAGTCCTGCTGCGCCCCCGGCCGGGGGCCGGCCGCCGTCGCCCTGTCACCGGGCCGCCCGGCGGCACCGGCGGACCCGGCCGCGCGGCGGGCCGTCCGTGACCTGACCTACATCGCGGGCGGCCGGTTCCTGATGGGCGCCGAGGACCCGGACGGGTTCCCCGCCGACGGGGAGGGCCCCGTACGGGAGGCGGTGGCCGGGGCGTTCCGCATCGCCCCGGCCACCGTCACCAACGCGCGGTTCGCCTCCTTCGTGAAGGCGACCGGGCATGTCACGGAGGCGGAGTCCTTCGGTTTCAGCTTCGTCTTCGCGGGGTTCCTCACGGCCCGGCTCGCCGCGCTGTCGCCCTCGGTGGACGGCGCCCCATGGTGGCGGGCGGTCTCCGGCGCGCACTGGCGCCGGCCGGAGGGTCCCGGTTCCTCCTTCGCCGACCGGCACAACCATCCGGTCGTCCACGTCTCCTGGCACGACGCCCGCGCGTACTGCGCCTGGTCCGGGACCCGGCTGCCCACGGAGACCGAGTGGGAGTACGCGGCGCGCGGGGGCCTGGAGCGGAGGCGCTACCCCTGGGGCGACGAACTGCGGCCCGGTGGACGGCACATGTGCAACATCTGGAACGGCGACTTCCCCACCCGCAACACCCGGGCCGACGGGTACGCGGGCACCGCGCCCGTGAGGACCTTCCGGCCCAACGGGTACGGGCTCTACCAGATGGTCGGCAACGTGTGGGAGTGGTCCGCCGACCGGTTCGGCCCCACCGGTCCGCGGCGGGCCATGCGCGGCGGCTCCCACCTGTGCCACGACTCGTACTGCAACCGCTACCGGGTCGCGGCGCGGACCGGCAACACCCCGGACAGCTCGGCCGGGAACATCGGTTTCCGGGTGGCGGCCGACGCCCGCTGAACCGGCGCCCGCCGGTCCCCACCGGTGCCCGCCGCCGACCACCGCCGACCGCTGACCGCGTTTACGCGGGGGACCACTCCTCGGCCAGCAGGCCCAGGACCACTTCGTCGGTGAACTCCCCGTACACCCAGGCCGCCCTCCTCAGGGTGCCCTCCAGGGCGAAGCCCGAGGACCGGGCCGCCGCGATCATCGCGGTGTTGTCGGCGAGCGTGTCGACCTGGAGCCGGTGCAGCCCGCGCACGGTGAACCCGTAGCGGCACAGCAGCGTGACCGTCTCCCGGCCGAGCC
Organism: Streptomyces sp. NPDC051567; assembly: GCF_044454165.1. Taxonomy (NCBI): domain Bacteria; kingdom Bacillati; phylum Actinomycetota; class Actinomycetes; order Kitasatosporales; family Streptomycetaceae; genus Streptomyces; species Streptomyces sp. NPDC051567. The sequence continues at coordinate 394,661 of NZ_JBITDK010000004.1, forward strand.
CGCGGCCCCGGCTGCCGGGGAGCAGGGACATCCCGAGGTGCGCGGTCCGGTTGTGCGCGTCGATGCCCCACAGCAGGGCCTCGCCCGCGAGTGCGCCGGTGGCCCGCTCCACGACGGAGAAGGCCGCGACGGCGTCGGAGGGCGGTCCCGGCTCGTACGGGGAGTGGCCGCCCGGCGCGGAGAGGGGCCGCCAGGGCCGGGAGTCGGCGCGCGAGCGGGTGGCCACGTCCTCGTACAGCTCGGCGTGGAGCACGGCGATGTCCTGTGCGTGCCGGGCGCGCAGCCCGGCCAGTCGTCCTTCGATCATCGGGCCATTGCAGGCCCTGAGACGGCCGGGCCGCAACCGGGTTTCCGCCGCCGGGCCCGGACACGGGTCCGCCCCGGTCGGCTGGTGCCGACCGGGGCGGGACGTCGTGGCCACGCGTGGTCGTGCGTGTCGCTGCCGGGGGCGTCAGCCCAGGATCGCGAGCGCCTTGTTCAGCGTCGCGGACGGGCGCATGATCGCCTCGGCCTTGGCGGCGTCGGGCTGGAAGTAGCCGCCGATGTCGGCCGGGGAGCCCTGGACCGCGATCAGCTCCTCGACGATGGTCCGCTCCTGCTCGGCCAGCGTCGCCGCCAGGGGCCCGAAGGCCGCCGCCAGCTCGGCGTCGCCGCTCTGGCCCGCCAGCTCCTGCGCCCAGTACAGGGCGAGGTAGAAGTGGCTGCCGCGGTTGTCGATGCCGCCGAGCCTGCGGCTCGGGGACTTGTCCTCGCCCAGGAAGGTGCCGGTGGCGCGGTCCAGGGTGTCGGCCAGCACCTGGGCGCGGGCGTTGCCGGTGGTGGTCGCGAGGTGCTCGAAGGAGACGGCCAGCGCGAGGAACTCGCCGAGGCTGTCCCAGCGCAGGTAGTTCTCCTTGACGAGCTGCTGGACGTGCTTGGGCGCGGAGCCGCCGGCGCCCGTCTCGAAGAGACCGCCGCCGTTCATCAGCGGGACGACCGACAGCATCTTGGCGCTGGTGCCCAGCTCCAGGATCGGGAAGAGGTCGGTCAGGTAGTCGCGCAGCACGTTGCCGGTCACCGAGATGGTGTCCTCGCCGCGGCGGATGCGCTCCAGGGAGAAGGCGGTGGCCTCGACCGGGGAGAGGATCTTGATGGTCAGACCCTCGGTGTCGTGGTCGGCGAGGTAGGTGTTCACCTTGGCGATGAGCTGCGCGTCGTGCGCGCGGCCCTCGTCCAGCCAGAAGACGGCCGGGACGCCGGTGGCGCGGGCGCGGGTGACGGCGAGCTTGACCCAGTCCTGGATCGGCAGGTCCTTGGTCTGGCAGGCGCGGAAGATGTCGCCCGCGGCGACCTTCTGCTCCAGGACCGTGGTGCCCGCGGTGTCCACGAGGCGGACGGTGCCGGCCGTGGCGATCTCGAAGGTCTTGTCGTGGCTGCCGTACTCCTCGGCCTTCTGGGCCATGAGGCCGACGTTCGGCACCGAGCCCATCGTGGACGGGTCGTACGCGCCGTGCGCGCGGCAGTCGTCGATGACGGCCTGGTAGACACCGGCGTAGCTGCTGTCCGGGAGGACGGCCAGGGTGTCGGCCTCGGCGCCGTCCGGGCCCCACATGTGGCCGGAGGTGCGGATCATGGCCGGCATGGAGGCGTCGACGATGACGTCGCTCGGGACGTGCAGGTTGGTGATGCCCTTGTCGGAGTCGACCATCGCGAGGGCCGGGCCCTCGGCCCGCTCGGCGGCGAAGGACGCCTTGATCTCCTCGCCGAAGTGCGGGAGTCCGTCCAGGCCGTTCAGGATGGTGCCGAGGCCGTCGTTCGGGGAGAGACCGGCGGCGACCAGGACCTCGCCGTAGCGGGCGAAGGTCTTCGGGAAGAAGGCGCGGACCACGTGGCCGAAGACGATCGGGTCGGAGACCTTCATCATCGTGGCCTTGAGGTGCACCGAGAACAGCACGTCCTCGGCCTTGGCCCGCTCGATCTGGTCGTTGAGGAAGGTGCGCAGCTCGTCGACGCGCAGGACGGAGGCGTCCACGACCTCACCGGCGAGGACCGGGACGGACGCGCGCAGCACGGTGGTGGTGCCGTCCTCGGCGACGTGCTCGATGCGCAGCGTGCCGTCCTCGGCGATGACGGTGGACTTCTCGGTGGAGCGGAAGTCGTCGGCGCCCATGGTGGCGACGTTCGTCTTCGACCCGGAGGTCCAGGCGCCCATGCGGTGCGGGTGGGCCTTGGCGTAGTTCTTCACCGAGGCGGGGGCGCGGCGGTCGGAGTTGCCCTCGCGCAGGACCGGGTTGACGGCGCTGCCCTTGACCTTGTCGTAGCGGGCGCGGGTCTCGCGCTCCTCGTCGGTCTTCGGGTCGTCCGGGTAGTCCGGCAGCGCGTAGCCCTGGCCCTGGAGCTCGGTGACCGCGGCCTTGAGCTGCGGGATCGAGGCCGAGATGTTGGGCAGCTTGATGATGTTCGCGCCCGGGGTCCTGGCCAGCTCGCCCAGCTCGGCGAGGGCGTCGGCGATGCGCTGGCCCTCTTCCAGGTACTCGGGGAAGCTGGCGATGATGCGACCGGCCAGGGAGATGTCACGGGTCTCGACACTCACACCGGCCGTCGACGCGTATGCCTGGACCACGGGCAGGAAGGAATACGTCGCGAGGGCCGGGGCCTCGTCGGTGTGCGTGTAGATGATGGTCGAGTCAGTCACCGGATGCTCCGCTCCACAGTCTGCGTGTCTCTCGTCTGCAACATTGCTCGACATCAAGATATCTCGTGATCGGGCCGGTCAGGACAGCCCCCTCCCCCGAGCCCGGGGAGACGCGCGTCACCCTGCGAGCGCCGGGCCCCGGCCCCGGAAACGGCGAGAGCGGCCGGGGGGGGGGGGGGGGGGGGGGCGGGGGGGCCGCGGCCCGGGGCGGGGGGGTGGGGGGGGGGGGGGGGGGGCGGGGGGGGGGGGGGGGGGGGGGGGGGGGGGCGGCGGGGGGGCGGCGGGGGGGCGGGGGGGCGGGCCGGGGGGCGGGGGGCGCCCCCCGCCGCCGCGCCCGCGCGCGGGGC
>NZ_JBITDK010000005.1:0-26671 GCF_044454165.1 Streptomyces sp. NPDC051567
GCAAGGCGGAGGGGCGCCCGTGTACTGGACGTACTCGGGCGCCCCGACAACGCGGCGAGGGGCCGTGCCGGACGCCGCGGGCCGGTGAACCTTTCCGGTCACCGCACTAGCCCCGGTGGCGGGGGCCTACGCCGGGCCCGGGGACCCCGGGCCCGGCGCGGGGGCCTGCGGGGCGGCGGCGGCCTTCGCCGCGCGGCCCGCGCGGTGGTCGTGCACGGCCTTCCGGACCAGCACCGGTCCCAGCAGGGCCAGCGCGCCGAAGGCGAGTTCCCACTGGACCCCGGGCAGGGCGAGACCGGTCGCCATCACCGCGCTCAGCCCCCGGTCGGCGGCGTCCAGAAGGGGCCCGGTCCGGTGGCCGGGGGCGGCGCGGCGGGCCAGGAGCAGCGACCGGACGGTGAGCAGCAGGAGCACGGCGGCGAGGGCGAACAGGGCCCAGCGGGCCACTACGGGTATGTCCACGCGGCCGAATGTAGGCCCCGCCCGGCCGCCGGGGACGACCGGGAGGCGAAGTCGAGGTGAACGCGCGGCGCCGCGGCCCCGGTTCGCGGCCCCGGCCCCGGCGCGCGGCCACGCGCTCAGTTCGCGGGCGTGAGGGTGTTCTCGGAGCGGCGGCCGGCCAGGTAGTCCGCGACGTTGGCGACGGTGGTGTCGATGATCTGGCCGACCGCGTCCGCCGTGTAGTACGCCTGGTGGGAGGTGACCAGGACGTGGGGGAAGGTGACGAGCCGGGCCAGGGTGTCGTCCTCGACGGCCTCCAGCGACTTGTCGAGGAAGAAGACCCCGGCCTCCGCCTCGTACACGTCCAGGCCCACGCCGGTGAAGCGGCCCGCGCGCAACTCCGTGACCAGCGCGTTCGTGTCGATCAGGCCGCCGCGGCTGGAGTTGACCAGGATCGCGTCGTCCCGCATCGCCCGCAGCGCGTCCGCGCCGATGATGTGGTGCGTGGACTCCAGCAGCGGCACGTGCAGGCTGATCAGGTCCGAGGAGGCGAAGAGTTCCTCCTTCTCCACGTACGTCATGCCGAGTTCCACGCAGGCCGGGTTCCGTACGACGTCCCAGCCCAGCAGGTTCATCCCGAAGCCGTGCGCGATCCGGGTGAACGCCTCCCCGATCTTGCCGGTGCCGAGGACACCGACCGTGCGGCCCCGCATGTCCCGGCCCATCAGCCCGTTCAGCCGGAAGTCGAAGTCCCGGGTCCGGTTGGAGGCCCGGACGATGCGGCGGTTCACGGCCATCGCCAGGGTCCAGGCGAATTCGGCGACCGAGTAGGGGGAGTAGTACGAGACCCGGCTCACGGTCAGGCCGAGCCGCCGCGCGACCTCCAGGTCGATGTTGTTGAAGCCGGTGGAGCGCTGGGCGATCATCTTCGTCCCGCCCGCGGCCAGGGTGCGCAGCACCCGGCCGCTCAGGTCGGCGTTGACGCTGGAGGAGACGATCTCGTACCCGGCGGCGATGGGCGCGGTGTCCTCGCTCATGAAGACGTCGAGGCAGCGGACCTCGTGCTGTCCGGCGAAGGCGCGCTCCAGGAGCGGCTTCTCGTCCGCGGTCACCCCGAAGGCCAGGATCTCCACATGTGCTCCCGTAGGTCGGACCATGGGTCGTCTGTCACCTTACGTCCCATGGTCCGCGGGTGCCCGGCACCCGGTCAGCCGGTCAGCCGGTCAGCCGGTCAGCCGGTCAGCCGGTCAGCCGAAGAAGACCCCGACCTCCCGGTAGAGCGCGGGGTCCACCGTCTTCAGCCTGGCCGTGGCCTCGGCGATGGGGACGCGGACGATGTCCGTCCCCTTGAGCGCGACCATGGTGCCGAAGGCACCGTCCCGGACCGCGTCGATCGCGTGCAGGCCGAACCGGGTGGCCAGCCAGCGGTCGAAGGCGCTCGGGGTGCCGCCGCGCTGGACGTGCCCGAGCACCGTCGTGCGGGCCTCCTTGCCCGTCCGCGCCTCGATCTCCTTGGCCAGCCACTCGCCCACGCCCGAGAGCCGGACATGGCCGAAGGAGTCCGTGGTGGCGTCCTTCAGGACCAGCTCCCCGTCCTTGGGCACGGCCCCCTCGGCGACCACCACGATCGGCGCGTAACTGGCCTTGAACCGGGAGGTGACCCAGGCGCAGACCTGGTCGACGTCGAAGCGCTGCTCGGGGATGAGGATGACGTTGGCCCCGCCCGCGAGCCCGGAGTGCAGGGCGATCCAGCCGGCGTGCCGGCCCATCACCTCGACGACCAGGACCCGCATGTGCGACTCGGCGGTGGTGTGGAGCCGGTCGATGGCCTCGGTCGCGATGCCGACGGCGGTGTCGAAGCCGAAGGTGTAGTCCGTGGCCGACAGGTCGTTGTCGATGGTCTTGGGCACGCCGACGCACGGGATGCCGTACTCCTCGTACAGCCGGGCGGCCACGCCGAGGGTGTCCTCGCCGCCGATCGCGACGAGCGCGTCGACCTCGTACTTGGTGAGGTTCTCCTTGATCCGCCGGACCCCGTTCTCCCGCTGGAACGGATTGGTCCGCGAGGAGCCGAGGATGGTCCCGCCGCGCGGGAGGATGCCGCGGACGGCGTCGATGCCGAGCGGGACGGTGTCCCCCTCGACCGGGCCTCGCCAGCCGTCCTTGAACCCGACGAACCCGTAGCCGTACTCCTGCACGCCCTTGCGGACGACCGCCCTGATCACCGCGTTGAGCCCGGGGCAGTCGCCGCCACCGGTCAGCACTCCGACCTTCATGGAATCTCCCTTCGCCATGACGGCCACGCTAGTGGTGACCCAGGTCACAGCAAGGGGTGAGAAAGAGACAATTCCGGTGGAATCACGGGGCGTTGCGTCCGCCTGTTCACTCATATGGGGACATAAGTCGTACGGAGCAGCAAGTACGATCTATGCCCCGATCCGCACTCTGCCCGCACCCCGCCCCACGCGCCCCGCTACTCCTCGTCCAGGCCCCGCTCGATCACATACCGGACCAGCTCCACCCGGTTGTGCAGCCGGAGCTTGCCCAGGGTGTTCTGGACGTGGTTCCGCACCGTGCGGTGGGAGATGACCAGCCGCTGCGCTATCTGCTTGTACGACAGTCCCTTGGCCACCAGCCGGAGCACCTCGGTCTCCCGGCCGGTCAGCCGGGGAGCCTGCGGCCCGTCGGCGGCGGCCGGTGCCGGGGCGGTGGACAGGCGGCGGTACTCGCCGAGGACCAGACCGGCCAGGCCCGGGGTGAAGACCGGCTCCCCGGCGGCGGTGCGGCGGACCGCGTCGACCAGCTCCCGGGCCCCCGCGGACTTCAGCAGGTAGCCGCCCGCGCCGGACTCCCCGTACGGGTCCCCGCCCGCGCCCGGCCACCCGGCGCGGGCGGGTCCGGGGACGGACGCCGGGCCGCCGGAGACCAGGGTGCGCAGCGCGGTCCCCTGCTCCCCCGCCAGCCGCCCGAGCCCGGCGGCCTCGCCGCCCGCCTCGGCGCCGCGCCGCTGGACCATGGCGAGGACCTGGAGGACCCCGTCGTGGATGTCACGGGCGAGGCGTTCGCGCTCACGGGTGGCGGCCTCGATCTCCAGGGCGCGGGCGAGGGTGGCCTCACCGACCCGCGCCACCTCGACGACGTAGCCGATGGCGACGGAGGCGACCCAGACCAGCAGGACGTCGTGGAGCGTGTCCCGGGTGAGGGCGCCGCGCTGCGCGACGTTGGCTGCGGCGACGAAGGCGGAGGCGGAACAGGCCCAGCGCCACCCGCCCTTGAGGGCGAAGGCCAGCACCGGGCCCGCGGTCCAGATGCTGGGGAGGGTGGGACCGCCGGAGGTGATCCGTACGTGGGTGTCGGCGAGCGGGGTGAGTAGTATCCCGGTCACCGCGACATCCGCACGACGCGCTCGCGCCCCGCCGTCTCCCCCACCCCCCGCGGGCGCCCCCGCCCGCGTCGTCCGGCGGACGCCGTCCTACCGGTCGCCCTTCCCGGACTCCGGCTTGCCGGGCTCCGGCTTCTCGCCCTTGGCCGCCTTCTCGGCGTCGGCGATCTGCCGCTTGGCCGCCGTCGCGTAGATGTCGACGTACTCCTGGCCGGAGAGCTTCATGATCTCGTACATGACCTCGTCGGTCACCGAACGCAGGATGAAGCGGTCGCCCTCCATGCCGTGGTAGCGGCTGAAGTCCAGCGGCTTGCCGATGCGGATGCCCGGACGCATCAGCTTGGGGACCACCTTGCCGGGCGGCTGGATCTTCTCGGTGTCGATCATCGCCACCGGGATCACGGGCGCGCCGGTGGCCAGGGCCACCCGGGCCAGGCCCCCCGGCTTGCCCCGGTAGAGGCGGCCGTCGGGTGAACGCGTCCCCTCGGGGTAGATACCGAACAGCTCCCCGCGTTCGATGACCTCGATGCCGCTCTTGATGGCGGCCTCACCGGCACCGCGCGCGCCGGAGCGGTCCACCGGGAGCTGGCCGACGCCCTTGAAGAAGGCGGCCGTCAGTCTGCCCTTGACCCCCGGGGAGGTGAAGTACTCCGCCTTCGCGATGAAGGTGACCTTCCGGTCCAGCACCGCCGGGAGGAAGAAGGAGTCGGAGAAGGACAGGTGGTTGCTCGCGAGGATCGCCGGCCCCTCCGCGGGAATGTTGTCGAGGCCCTCCACCCACGGCCTGAAGGCGAGCTTCAGTGAACCGCCGATGGAGAACTTCATTGCGCCGTAGATCAACTCGAAAGCCTTCCTTTGTATGTCGAACAGACCTTAACCCGTGGCCACCCCTGGAGCGGCCCCGACGACCCTGGTCGGTCCCACCCCTGTCGCGTACGGTGAAGTCACACAGCGCGACGCACCCGTACAGCCGCGGGCGCCCTCCCCCGCCCGACATCCGTCATGATCAAGGAGACTCTGGTGCCCGTCCTCCCTGGAGCCGAGCCGTTCCGCCACGAGGGCGGTGAGGTCGGCGTCCTCCTCTGCCACGGCTTCACCGGTTCCCCGCAGTCGCTGCGCCCCTGGGCCGAACATCTCGCCGGGCGGGGGCTGTCGGTGTCGCTGCCGCTGCTCCCCGGGCACGGGACGCGCTGGCAGGACATGCAGCTCACGGGCTGGCAGGACTGGTACGCCGAGGTGGACCGCGCGCTGCGGGAGCTGCTGGAGCGGTGCGCGCAGGTGTTCGTCTTCGGGCTGTCGATGGGCGGGGCGCTCACCCTGCGGCTGGCGGCGAAGCACGGGGACGCGGTCCGCGGCATCGTCCTCGTCAACCCGGCCAACAAGGTGCACGACCCGCTGGCGGTGACCCTGCCGCTGACCAAGCACCTGATCCGGTCGATGCCGGGCATCGCCAGCGACATCGCCAAGCCGGGCTCCCTGGAGGTCGGCTACGAGCGGATCCCGACCCGGGCCGCGCACTCGCTGCGCTCGTTCCTCCAGCTCGTCGACGCCGAGCTGCCGCAGGTGACACAGCCGGTGCTGCTGCTGCACAGCACGCAGGACCATGTCGTCCCGCCGGCCGACTCGGCGCGCATCCTGGCCCGGATCTCCTCGACGGACGTCACCGAGTCCCTGCTGGAACAGAGTTACCACGTCGCGACGTTGGACCATGACGCGGAGCGGATCTTCGCGGAGAGCTGGGCGTTCGTCGGCCGACTGGCGGAGGGCGCGGACAGGGAGGGGGCGGAGACGGGTGGCTGAGCACGAGGAGCAGTCGGGCGGGGTTCCGCCGCTGGACGAGGAAGCGGCATGGGCGGCGATCGTCGCCGGGTACGGGCAGGAGCCGCCGGACCCGCCGGGGGCCCGGCCGTTCAGACCGATCGAGAACCTGCTGCTGCCGGAGGAGGACGTCAAGCCGTTGCCGACCGAACCGAAGCCGGAGCCCGGAGCCGGGACGGAGCCGCCGGTGGCGCTGGGCAGCTCGGTGGTCTTCGCCCCGGGCGTCGGCATGGCCGGTCCCCGGGACCACTCGCTGGCGGAGCCGAAGGACGACGACCTGACCCCGGCGGAGGAGGGCCACTTCGTCCCGCCGGAGCCCGAGCTCCCGCCGGCGGACGTGACGTCGAAGTTCGCCTGGCTGGCGGTGCTCGGCGGCCCGGTGCTGCTGCTGCTGGCGGTGCTCTTCCAGTGGGAGATGACCTGGTGGCTCACGACCCTGGGCATCGGTGGCTTCCTGGGCGGCTTCGCCACCCTGGTGGCCCGGATGACCCAGGGTGACGACGAGGACGACGACCCGGGCCGCGGCGCGGTGGTCTGACCCCGCCCCGGCGCTACCCGGCGCCGGGTACGGCCCGGGCCCGGCCCGGCGTCACGGGGCCGGCAGGCGCAGGGCCGCCAGGACCGGGAGGTGGTCCGTGGCGGCCCGCAGGTCGGCCTCCGTCACCCCCTCCAGCCCCACCGGGACACCGCAGCCCAGCACCCGCACCCCGGGGGACGCGAGGACCGCGTCGATCCGCCGCTCCGGCGCCCTCTGCGGGAAGGTCGGGCCGCCGCCCCACGGGGCCACCGTCCGGCAGTCCTGGAGGGCGGCCGACAGCCGCCGGAAGGCGGGGCCGTCCGGCGGCTCGTTGAGGTCGCCCCCGGCGATCGCGTACGGGGCGCCGGTGGCGGCGAGCCGCTCCAGGAGCGCCCCCGCCTGCGCGTGGCGTTCCGCCGCGTCCAGCGACAGGTGCGCGCTGAGGACGGCGACCCGCGCCGCCCCGAACCGGACCACCGCCGTCGCGAAGCCCCGCCGGTGCAGGCCGGGCGTGAGCGGGAGCAGCACGTCCCGGGTCTCCTCCACGAAGGCCCGCAGCGAGCAGAGCAGGAGCGGTCCGGCGGCCGTCGCGCCGCCGCCCAGCACCACCAGGTCGCACTTGGCGGCGAGCCGCGCCGCGTGCTTGCGCCAGCGGAAGAACCGTGGCGCCTCCTGGACGAGGACCAGGTCCGGCGCGCAGGCACGGACCACCCGGGCCAGCGCGTCCTCGTCGTCGCGCAGCGAGCGGACGTTGTAGGAGAGCACCCGGATCACGGCGGAGCCGTCGGGTTCGGTGACGGAGCGGGGCAGCGGCGGCAGCACGGACACGTCCATGCGGAGCAAGATAGCGCTCTGCCCGCCGCGCCCCGGAGGGCGCGGCGGGCAGAGGTGCACAGGAGCAGAGGCGCGCGCAGGGGTGCGGCAGTCCCCGGCGGTGGCGGTGTCAGCCCTGGCGGGCCAGGTCGGCCGCGCCGACCAGGCCGGCCTTGCCGCCCAGCTCGGCGGCGAGGACCTGCGCGTGCGGGCGCCAGGCGCCGCCGATCAGCCAGCGCCGGAAGGACTTGCGGATCGGGTCGAGGACCAGGTCGCCCTCGTCCGAGACGCCGCCGCCGACGATGAAGGCGGACGGGTCGAAGAGCGAGGCCAGGTCGGCCAGGCCCGCGCCGGCCCAGCGGGCCAGCTCGCGGAAGGAGTCCACGGCCACCGGGTCGCCCTGCCGGGCGGCCTCGCTGACGTGCTTGCCCTCGATGCCCTCGGGGGTGCCGTCGCCGAGGGCGAGCAGGGTCACCGCGTTCTCGGGCGTGGCGGCGGCGCGCTGCTTGGCGTACCGGACGAGGGCGCGCCCGGAGGCGTACTGCTCCCAGCAGCCCTGGCTGCCGCAGCCGCAGAGCAGGCCGTCCGGGACGACCCGGATGTGGCCGAACTCGGCGGCGACGCCGAAGCGCCCGCGCCGCAGCTTGTTGCCGATGATGATGCCGCCGCCCAGGCCCGTGCCGAGCGTGATGCAGATGACGTCCTCGTGGCCCTGGCCGGCGCCGAAGCGGTACTCGCCCCAGGCCGCGCAGTTCGCGTCGTTCTCGACGACGACCGGCAGGCCGACGCGCTGCTCGACCTTGTCCTTCACCGGCTCGTGCCGCCAGTTGATGTTGGGTGCGAAGAGCACGGTGGCGCGCTTGTCGTCCACGTACCCGGCGGCGCCGATGCCCACGGCGTCGATGGTGTGACCGCCGCTGACGGCGGAGACCGCCGCGCAGATCGCCTCCGTCACACCCTCCCCGGTCGGCGGGGTGGGCACCTTGTACATCTCAAGGATCGTGCCCTCCTCGTCGACCACACCAGCCGCGATCTTCGTGCCGCCGATGTCGACGCCGATCGTGAGTCCCATTAGTCCCTCGGTTTCCGGTCGAACCCCGCCAACGGCCCACCGTACCCGAGGGTGGCGGAGGTTCAGTCGAGATCGATCCGCCCGGCCGGTCCCCCGTCGGGTCCCTCGTCGGGTCCCTCGTGGGGCTGCCCGCCGGGTCCCTCGCCGTGGGCCGTCCGGCCCGGGCCGGACGGGGGCTCCTGGCCCGCGGCCGGCGGCCGGTCCCTGGTCCAGCGGCTCTCGTGGCCGCCGACGGCGGAGCGGTAGGCGGCGAGGAGTTCGGAGCCGGCCGCCGCGAGGTGGTCGAAGACCTCGGGGTTGCGCTCGACGACGGGCTTGGCCACGGCCTTGGCCTGGTCGGCGAAGTGCCGCACCGCGCCCTGGGCGGCGGCTCCCAGGAACGGGCTGTTCAGGGCGGAGACCTTGTCCGTGACGGCGTCCAGCAGCCGGAACAGCTCCTGGGCGGCGGTGCCGGTCTCCTCGGCGCCCGGCTCCCGCCGCAGCCGCTCCCGTTCGGCGGCGAGGTCCTCGGCGCACGCCTTTGCCCAGGCGTCGTCGTCGGTGGGGCGGTCGGTGGCCTCGCTCATGGCGGAGTCTCCTACGGCGGGTAAGGGGCGTGCGACGTGCCCCGGGGGCTACACCTCCGACGGTACCCCGAACGGCGGTACGGGGTTCAGGGGGTCCGGGGCCACAGCCCCGGGTCCGGGGTGAACCGCACCCTGAGCACCCCTTCGGTGAGGGCGGCGCCGGAGACGGTGCAGCGGCGCAGCGCCGGGGGCAGCGGGACGGCCCTGCGGTAGGGGCCCGCCGTGAGCAGGAGTTCGTCACCTCGGCGGACCAGGTCCAGGTCGCGCTTGTCCGCGCCGGGCAGGGGTATCGCCCAGACGAGCACCCCGTCCTCGGCCCGCCGGTCCTCGACGGCCCAGGGCGTCCGGGGCGCGGGGGCGGCCGGGGCCAGGCCGTCCGTGGCGGCGAGGAGGGCCAGGTCCGCCGGGGTGCGCGGGTCCCGGCCGAGGTGCGCCAGCCCGGTCACCGGCACGTCCCCGGCCCCGGCCCACACCTCGGTCCACACCTCGGTCCAGCGCTGTTGCTGGGCGGCGAGCCCGGCGAGCCAGGGGTCCGCCGAGCCGCGCGGGACGGTCCGGTTGGCTATCAGCGCGCGGACGGGCAGCTCGTGGAGGGCGAGCCCGAGGCGGCCCGTGCGCAGCGCCGCGTCGGCGGCCGGGCCGGCCTCGGCGACGAGCCGGACCTCGGTGGTGGGCGACTGGACGACGGCCTGGACGGCGGCCAGCTCCCGGTCCCAGCGCTCGGCGGCCTCGTAGAGCCAGGTGGCGGGCATGGGCACCCCGGCGAGCTGGGCCAGTACGGGCCGCAGGGCGCGGGCGGCCCGGCGTTCGGAGGGGAGCAGCCGGGCCAGGTAACGGCGCAGCTGGGCGGGGAGGGCGAGGGTGGTGACGGCCTGGTGGAGCGGGGGCAGGTCGACGACGAGGAGGTCCGTCCCGGGCGCGGCGGCGGCCAGGCGCACTGCGCGCAGCAGGGCGAACTGTTCGGCGCCGGGCAGTTCGGTGAGTTCCTCGGCCCCGAGCGGCCGGGCCCCGGCCAGGGAGAGCAGGGCGGAGCCGTGTTCCTGGAGGGCGACGAGCCCGGACCGGAACTCCTCGCCGGAGTCGGTCCGGGCCACCCGTATCCCGGCGACGGGCACGGCCCACAGCCCCGGGGCGGCCTCGGCGGGCTCCCCGTCCGGCGGGCCGAAGAGGCCGAAGAGGTCCCCCGGGCCGCTGCCCCGGCCGTTCTCCGGGCCGCTGCCCGGTCCGTTTCCGGGGCCGGGGCCGTTTCCGGGGCCGGGGCCGTTTCCGGGGCCGGGGTGGGCGCCCTGGTCGCCGAGGAGGAGCAGCACGCGCCGCCCCGTGCGGGCCGCGGCGAGGGCGGTGGCCGCGGCGACGGTGGTCCGCCCGGCGCCGCCGGGGCCGGTGATGAACAAGGTGTGCATGGTGCGTGGGCTCCGGCTCGGGTCCGCGGGTGGTTCCGGTCCGCGGGCGCTCGGGGCCGCGGCGGGTTCGGGCGCCCGGTCGGTCCGGGGCCCGCGGCGGGTCCGGGCGCCCGGGGCTCCGGTCCCGCCCGGACCCAGGACCCCGGACCGCCGGGTCGTTCGGAGCGTGGGCTCCAGGTGTCAGACCGTGGATTCCACGCGCTTCTTCAGACCCGCCAGGGCCCGGTCGATGATGACCTTCTCGGCCTTGCGCTTGATCATGCCGAGCATCGGGATCTTGACGTCGACGGTCAGCTGGTAGGTGACCTCGGTCCGCTTGCCGCCGTCCACCGGGGCCAGCCGGTACGAGCCGTCGAGCTGGCGCAGCATCTGGGACTTGTCCAGGGTCCAGCTGACCTCGTCCGCGCCCTTCCAGGTGTAGGCCAGGGTGTGGTCGTCCTTGATCGCGCCCGCGTCGAGCAGCAGCCGGACCTTCTCGGCGCGGCCCGCGGCGTCGGCGGCGAGCACCTCCGCCTCCTTCACCTCGCCGGTCCAGTCGGGGTAGCGGGCGAAGTCGGCGATCACGGCCATCACGTCGGCCGGCGCCGCCTCGATCGTGATGCTTGAGCTGGTGTGTTCCGCCATCGCGGTCGCTCCTCCGGAGAGTCATTCGAGGAAATGTGCGGCCTCCGGCCGCCGCGTGAAGGCTACCGCGCGTGCGGCCCCGGCCACTCCAGCGCCCTCACGGGCCGGGCACCGGCCGGTCACGGGCCCGGTTCACCACTCCATGACCCATGGCCGCCCGGTCGCCGCGAAGTGCCCGACGTTCACGCACTCCGTGCCCCCGATCCGCATCCGCCGCGCCAGCGGCTGGTGGACGTGGCCGAAGAGGGCGTACCGGGGGCGGGTGCGCCGGATCGCCGCCAGCAGGGCCTCGCTGCCCCGTTCGAACCGGCGCGCGACCGTGTCGTAGCAGAGTTCCGGCACCTCCGGCGGGATGTGCGAGCAGAGCACGTCCACCGCGCCCAGCGCCTCCACCTTGGCCGCGTACTCCTCCACGTCCACCTCGTACGGGGTCCGTGCCGGTGAGGGCAGGCCGCCGCCGACGAAGCCGAAGACGCGCCCGCCGATCTCCACGCGCTGCCCGTCGAGCACGGTGACGCCCGCACCGGCGTACTCCGGCCACAGCGCCGGGATGTCGACGTTGCCGTAGGTGGCGTAGGTGGGCCGGGGGAAGGCCGCGAAGAGCCGCGCGTACTGGCGGCGGACGGCGTCCTCGACGACCTGGTCCCGGTCCAGTCCGGCCCAGAGCCGGCGGCCGAGCTCGTGGGCCTCCTCGAAGCGGCGCGCGGTGCGCAGCTCCACGACGCGGTCGGCGTTGCGGACGCCGAAGAGGTCGGGGAAGATGCCGCGCGAGTGGTCGGCGTAGTCGAGGAAGAGGACGAGGTCGCCGAGGCAGATCAGGGCGTCGGCGCCGTCCCCCGCCCGGGCGAGGGCCTCGGCGTTGCCGTGCACGTCACTGACGACGTGGACCCTCGTACCGCTCTTGCGGCCCTGTCCGCCCTGCCCGCGACCACCGTTCATGCGGTCACCCTAATGCCGTGACGGGCCTGGTCCGCCAGCCCGGTGCACCGGTCCGGGCGGGCCTTCCCGGCCACGCCGGGGGAGGTGTGCGGCGCCTGTGGACGGGGGGTCCGCGCAGCGGGCCGGACCTGCGGTTACTTCCGAGTTGCAAAGGGGTTCGACTACTCTCGGCACGGTACGGCCGCGTCATGTGACGCACGGAACATCTGGCCGGTTCCCTCTATCGGAACCCACTACCGGTGGGTAACGTCCGGTCGGTCCACACGGTGGCGATGGCGCCCAGAGGAGCAGCAGTCTTGCGCGAGTTCAGCCTTCCGGCCCTGTACGAGGTCCCGTCGGACGGGAACCTGACGGATCTCATCCGCCGCAACGCCGCTCAGCATCCCGACGTCGCCGTGATGGCCCGCAAGTCCGGCGCCCGGTGGGTGGACGTCACGGCGACCGAGTTCCTCGCCGAGGTGCGGGCCACCGCCAAGGGCCTGATGGCCGCCGGTGTCCGGCCCGGCGACCGGGTGGCCCTGATCTCGCGCACCCGCTACGAGTGGGTGCTGGTCGACTTCGCGATCTGGAGCGCGGGCGCCGTCACCGTCCCCGTGTACGAGACCAGCTCCCCCGAGCAGATCCAGTGGATCCTCGGCGACTCCGGCGCGGTGGCCGTGGTCGTGGAGAGCCCCGCGCACACCGCCACCGTGGAGGGGCTGCGCGACCGGCTGCCGGAGCTGCGCGAGGTCTGGGAGATCGAGCGGGGCGCCCTGGACGCGCTCAAGGAGGCGGGCGCCGAGGTCGGCGACGCCGAGGTGGACGAGCGCAGCGGCCTCGCGTGCGCCGACGACCCGGCCACCATCGTCTACACCTCGGGCACCACCGGCCGCCCCAAGGGCTGTGTGCTGACCCACCGCAACTTCTTCGCCGAGTGCGGCAACGCGGTCGAGCGGCTCAGCCCGCTCTTCAAGACCGGCGAGTGCTCGGTGCTCCTCTTCCTCCCGGCGGCGCACGTCTTCGGCCGGCTGGTCGAGGTGGCGGCCGTGCTGGCGCCGATCCGGCTGGGCTGCGTACCGGACATCAGGAACCTGACCGAGGAGCTGGCCTCCTTCCGGCCGACGCTGATCCTCGGGGTGCCGCGCGTCTTCGAGAAGGTCTACAACGCGGCCCGCGCCAAGGCGCAGGCGGACGGCAAGGGCAAGATCTTCGACGCGGCGGCCGAGACGGCGATCGCGTACAGCCGGGCGATGGACACCCCGCGCGGCCCCTCCTTCGGGCTGAAACTCAAGCACCGGATCTTCGCCAAGCTCGTCTACAGCAAGCTGCACGCGGTCCTCGGCGGGCGCGGCCGGCACGCGATCTCCGGCGGCGCCCCGCTGGGCGAGCGGCTCGGCCACTTCTTCCGCGGCATCGGTTTCACGGTCCTGGAGGGGTACGGCCTGACCGAGTCCTGCGCGGCGACCGCCTTCAACCCGTGGGACAAGCAGAAGATCGGCACGGTCGGCCAGCCGCTGCCGGGCTCCGTGGTGCGCATCGCGGACGACGGCGAGGTGCTGCTGCACGGCGAGCACATCTTCAAGGAGTACTGGAAGAACGAGGCGGCCACCGCCGAAGCGCTGGTGGACGGCTGGTTCCGCACCGGCGACATCGGCACCCTCGACGAGGACGGCTACCTCGCGATCACCGGGCGCAAGAAGGAACTCATCGTCACGGCGGGCGGCAAGAACGTCGCGCCCGCCGTGATCGAGGACCGCATCCGGGCCCACGCACTGGTCTCGGAATGCATGGTGGTCGGCGACGGACGGCCGTTCGTGGCCGCGCTGGTCACCATCGACGAGGAGTTCCTCGGCCGGTGGGCGGCGGAGAACGGCAAGCCGGCCGGGGTGACGGCGGCGGAGCTGCGCGAGGACGCGGAGCTGATCGCCGCCGTCCAGCAGGCCGTGGACGACGGCAACGCGGCGGTCTCCAAGGCGGAGTCGGTGCGGAAGTTCCGCATCCTGCCCTCGCAGTTCACGGAGGAGTCGGGGCACATCACCCCGTCGCTGAAGCTGAAGCGCAATGTGGTGGCCAAGGACTTCGCGGACGAGATCGAGGCCCTCTACCACGGCTGACCCGGCCCCCTTTCGGGTGTCCCCGGTTGCGGGGGCATCCTGGGGCGGCCCACGATCTGAGGCCCCACCCGGTACCCCGCCTCCTCCGCTCTCCGCTCCCCCTTCCGTCCGGCGCGCTCCCGCGCCGGACGGCTGTACGTCCTGCGGCCGGGCGGGGCCGTGTACGCGTTCCCGGGCGGCCCGCTTCCCGGGGTCCACCTCCCGCGCGTCACTTCCCGCGCGTCACTTCCTGCGAAAGAAACGGGACATCCCATGACGATCGCCCGGACCACCTCCACCCGAAGGGCCCGCACGGCCCGCACCGCCCTGCGCACCGCGGCCGCCGCCTCCCTCGCCGCGGCCGCTCTGGTCCTCGCCCCCGCGGCCCCCGCGGCGGCGGCCCCCTCCGCCCCGGCGCGCACGGCCGCTCCTGCGGAACCGGTCGTCGACGCGCTCTGCCCGCTGGGGACCGGCACCGTCACCTACTCACCCGGCGTCACCCAGACCGCCCGGGAGAACACGGTCTCCTTCACCGGCAGCGGCGACAGCTGCGGCAGCGTGGACCCGACGATCACCGCCGTCTCCGGCCTCACCTTCTCCGGTCAGGGCAGCGTCGGCTGCTTCTCGGGGAGCTTCACCGCCCAGGCCACCATCACCTGGAACACCGGCGCCGTCAGCACGGCCACGCTCTCCTCCGTCGTCGAGACCCCGCCCACCGGTGGCTCCTTCATCGCCGCCACCGGCCCCATCGCCTCGGGCCCGTTCGCCGGGTCCACCGCCGAACTCCGCATCGGCATGGCCTTGAGCGACTACCTGAGCTGCGTGAGCAAACAGACCGTCACCAAGAGCGACGGACCCGGCTACCTGACCATCAGCCACTGAGCCCCGCGCGGTTCCCCGGGCGGGGCCGGGCAGGCTAGTGCTGTGACCGGAAAGGTTCACCGGCCCGCGACGCCCGGCACGGCACCTCGCGATGTTGTCGGGGCGCCCGAGTACGTCCAGTACTACGGTCGCCCCTCCGCCTTGCGATGCGCTCGGCGTCGGAAGGATCAAGGCAAGAGCCGAGACGAAGTGAGCGCAGCGAACGCAGTCGCACCGGACGCCGCGGGCTCACCGGCAAACCTTTCCGGTCACCGCACTAGCCGCGCACCCCGTGGAGGTCCTCGGTGACGATCCGGGCCATGTTCCGCTCGGCGAGCGCGGTGATCGTCACGAACGGGTTCACCCCGAGCGAGCCGGGGACCAGGGAGCCGTCCACGACGTAGAGCCCCCGGTACCCCTTGGCCCGGCCGTAGCCGTCGGTGGCCTCGCCCAGGACGCAGCCGCCGAGCGGGTGGTAGGTGAAGTCGTCGGCGAAGGCCCGGTTCCCGCCGAAGAGGTCGTACCGGTGGACGGTGCCGATCTTCCGGTTGATCCGGCCGAAGAGGCTCCGCGCCGCCTCGACCGAGGGCGTGTTCTGGTCCCGGGTCCAGCGCAGCCGCGCCGAGTCGGTGGCCGCGTCGTAGCGGAAGTGCCCCCGCTCCGGGTTCCGGGTGATGGCCAGGTACAGCGAGATCCAGTGCTCGACGCCCATGGGCAGCGGGGCGATCTCGGCGAAGACCGGGTGCACGGGGTTGTCCCAGTCGTCGATGCCCAGCGCGGGCATGGTGGCCTGGCGGGCGCCGACCGGGTCCCAGAGGTGGTTGGCGCGGGCCGTCATGACATTGCCGTTGGGGCCCCAGCCGTGCCCGACCCGCTCGCTCAGCCCGGGCAGCGCCCCGGTCTCGCGGGCCCGCAGCAGGATCTCGGTGGTGCCGAGGCTGCCCGCCCCGAGGAAGAGGTGCGCGCAGCCGAGTTCCCGCACCCGGGTGACCCGGCCGGCGAGGTCGAGGGTCCGCACGGTGAGGACGTAGCCGCCCGCCGGGTCCTCGCGCACGGCGCTCACGTGCTGGAGGGTCTCGACGGTGACGTTGCCGGTGGCGAGGGCGGCGGCGAGGTAGGTCTTGTCGAGGCTCCGCTTGCCGTGGTTGTTGCCGTAGATGACCTCCCCGGCCAGCGCGGACCGGGGGACGGTCCCCGCCGCCTCGCGTTCCATGTACCCGAAGTCGTAGACGTTGGGCACGAAGACGGTCCGCAGGCCGGTGCGGCGGGCGTGCTCGCGGGAGACCCGGGCGAAGCGGTACCACCGGGTGGACTCGAACCAGGCCGGGTCGATGTCGTTGACGCCGAGCATGGCGCGGGCGCGCGGGTAGTAGGTGCCGTACATCTCGTCGGCGTCGACCTGGGGCAGCATCTCGGCGAAGTACGAGCGCCTGGGCGTGGGCGCCATCCCGCCGTTGACGAGGGAGCCGCCCCCGACGCCCCGGCCCACGTACACCGACATGTCGCCGTAGTTCACCCGGTCCAGGACCCCGGGGTAGGGGCTGATGTCGCGGTTGACCACGTCCAGCCAGAGGAACTGGGCGAGCGGCGCCTCGGTGCGGGTACGCAGCCACATGGAGCGCCGGTCGGGCGCGGTGGCGGCGGGGAAGACCTTGCCGTCGGGCCCGGGGGTGTCCCAGAGCCGGCCCATTTCGAGGACCACGGTACGGATGCCCGCCTGCCCGAGGCGCAGCGCCGCGACGGCGGCGCCGTAGCCGGACCCGACGACGACGGCGGGGGCGTAGGGGGCGGCGGCGGGCTCCACGGCCTCGGCGGCGGAGAGCCCGATCCGGGTGAAGCCGAGTGCGGCGGCGGCCTGGAAGGCGCCGGCGCCCAGGAGGCGGCGGCGCGTCAGGCGGGGCATAGGGCGGGGCGTCACGGCCGCATCGCGCGCGGGGTCCGCCCCTCCGGCCGGGTCCGTCGTCGTCGCGTGTTCGAGTAGCAGTCAGGCATGGCAGGACCGTAGGCGGGCCCCGGCGCCGGGCACCGGATTACCCGGACTCCGCCCGCGCCCGGCGGAGATCGCCGATAATGGCGCACCCCGCGCCCGCCGCGCCCCGGCCCGGGCGGGACGCCGGGCTACAGCAGGGACCGCAGCCGCTCCGCCAGCAGGTCCCAGCGCCACTTCTCCTCCACCCAGGCCCGGCCCCGCTCGCCCATCCGGCGGCGCAGCTCCGGGTCGAGGAGGAGGGCGGTGATCCGCTCCGCCGCCTGGTCCGGGGAGCCGCCCTGGACGACCCAGCCCGTCTCCCCGTCCAGCACGGCGTCCGGGGCCCCGCCCGAGTCGCCCGCCACCACCGGCAGGCCCGTCGCCGAGGCCTCCAGGTAGACGATGCCGAGCCCTTCCACGTCCAGTCCGCCCCGCCGGGTCCGGCACGGCATGGCGAAGACGTCGCCCGCGCCGTAGTGGGCGGGCAGCTCCGACCACGGGACGGCCCCGGTGAAGACCACCGAGCCCGCGACCCCGGTGGTGACGGCCAGCTCCCGCAACCGCGCCTCGTACGGTCCGCCGCCCACGATCAAGAGCACCGCGTCGGGCACCGCCGCCAGAATGCGCGGCATCGCCTCGATCAGGGTGTCCTGTCCCTTGCGCGGGACCAGGCGCGAGACGCAGACGACCACCGGGCGCTCGCTCAGGCCCAGCCGGGCGCGGACCTCCGCGCCGCCCGACCCGGGGTGGAAGGTCTTCTCGTCCACGCCCGGCGGGAGCTGGGCCATCCGGGCCGCCGCCCGGTCCGTGACCGCCGAGGCGATCCGCGAGCGGGTGTACTCGCCCAGGTAGGTCAGGGTGTCCGTGGACTCGCCGATCCGGCGCAGCAGCTGCCGGGCGGCCGGGAGCTGGGCCCAGCCCGCCTCGTGCCCGTGGGTGGTGGCGACCAGGTTCCGGGCGCCCGCCCGGCGCAGCGCCGGGGCCATCAGCCCGAGCGGGGCCGCCGCCCCGAACCAGACGGACTCGCAGCCGTGTTCGCGCAGCAGTGCGGCGGCCCGCCGCGTCACCCGCGGGGTGGGCAGCAGCATCGTCGTGCGGTCGCGCACCACGGGGAAGGGCTGCTCGGCGTCGAAGGCGGCGGTGGCCTCGCGGCCCTGGGCGCCGTGCTTCCAGGTGGAGGCGTAGACGACGATCCGGTCGGGGTCCAGGCGCAGTGCCATGTTGTGCAGGAAGGCCTGGATACCACCCGGTCGCGGCGGGAAGTCGTTGGTCACGATCAGCGTCTTGTGCATCGCCTGCCGACAGTACCGGACACCGTGCGGCGCTCAGCGGAGCTCCTCGCGCAGGGCCTCCCGCCAGGCGGCCGTCAGCGCGGCGGGGTCGGTGGACAGGGTCCGGCCGAGGGCGTCCGGCAGCGGCCGGCGCCCGGTCTCCTCGTAGAGGCGCACCAGCGCGTCCTCGCCCCACCGCGCGGCGATCAGCCGGCAGGCCAGCCAGGCGCCCTCGTACGCCCGCGCCGCCGCCTCGGGGTCGGTGCCGAAGGCGAAGGCCCCCTCGTCCGGCAGGCTCCCGGGGAGTTCGCCCCGCCGGACGGCCCGGCCGAGCGCGGGAGCCGCCCGCTCCGGGGTGATGTCGCTCCCCCGGTACGCCGCCCAGTCCGCGAAGCCCTCGGAGAGCCACAGCGGGGTGGTCGCGGAGGTCGCCGCCCGGGTGGCGACATGGGTCACCTCGTGGGTCAGGACGATCTGCCGCCCCCGCTCGGAGAGTTCCGCGTACCCCTGCGGGTTGATCACGACCCGGTCGGCGGGGCCCGGCCCGGCCCCCGCCCGGCCGGTGGTGACGGCGCCCAGCCCCCGGTAGGCGTCGGGTTCCCCGCCCAGCAGCTCCGCCATCCGCTCCAGCGAGGCGGGGACCAGCACCACCACCCGGCCCGCCCAGGGGCGCGGCCAGGCGGCGCTCGCGGCGCCCACCGCCCGGTCGGTCCCGGCGGCGACGGCCTCCAGGGTTCGGGGGGGCTGCCCGCCGCCGCCCAGGACCAGGCCGTGCGCGCCCCGGACCACCGTCACCTCGCCCTGGTCCCACAGTTGCGCGGGGGCGCCCGGCGCGGGCCGGTCGGCGCGGACCCGCCACGCCCCGTCCTCCCGCGCCAGGGCGAGTTCGCGCCCGGACCCGGCCGGGTCGGTGTCGTACCCCGCCAGCCGGTAGCTCAGGTCGGCCCGGACCAGGGCGCGGGGGCCGTCCCGCCGGACCGAGGTGACCTCGTACGTCCACCGCGTGAGCGGGAGCGCGGCGAGCGCGTCCGGCGGCTGCCGCGACCAGTCGGCCACGGCCCGCCGGATCTCCCGCCCGGCCGGGTCCGGCGCGGTCGCCGGGGCCCCGCACCCGGCCAGCAGGAGGCAGAGCAGCAGCGGCAGGAGACGGACGGCGCGGGGACCCGGGAGCATCGGCCGATCGTACGCACGACCGCGCCGGGGGCGGGTCCCCGCGGCTCAGGGGCGGGTCACCGAGGAGACCGGCATCATCCCGACGGGGTCGTAGCGCACCCGGGCCCCCGGGTACGGGGCGTGGACCACCTGGCCGTTGCCGACGTACATGCCGACATGGCTGGCGTCCGAGCGGTAGGTCACCAGGTCGCCGGGGCGGGCCTGCGAGAGCGGGACCTTCCGGCCGGCGTGGCGCTGGGCCTGGGAGGTGCGCGGCAGCGAGACCCCCGCCTGGCGGTAGGACCACACCATCAGGCCGGAGCAGTCGAAGCCGGAGGGGCCGGTGGAGCCCCACACGTACGGGCGGCCCACGGCCGAGCGGGCGGCCAGCACGGCGGTCGCGGCGCGGCCCGAGGAGGGACCCGCCGCGAAGGCGGGCAGCGCGCCGGCGCGGGTGCCGGACCGGGAGGCCCGGTCGAACGCGGCCCGCTCCCCGGCGGGCATGGTGTCGAGGAGCTGCCGGGCGGCGGCGAGTTTGGCCGTGACGGACCGCTTGTGCCGGGACACCTCGGCGCGCAGGGCGTCGAGTTCGGCGAGCTTCCCGGTGGCCTCCTGGCGCTGCTGGCCGAGCCTGCGCCGCTCCTCGTGGAGCTCGTCGAGGTGCTGGGCCTGGCGGCCGGTGAGCCGCTCCATGACGGCGGCCCGTTCCAGGTAGTCGTCCGGGTCGGCGGAGAGCACCAGCCCGACGGTGGGGTCGATGGAGCCGGCGCGGTACTGGGCTCCGGCGAAGGTGCCGAGGACGCCCCGCATGGTGTTGACGCGGTCCTGGCCCCGGGCCAGGGCGTCCTGGGTCCGGCCGATCTCGGAGCGGAGCCGGCCGGCCTTCTCGCCCGCCGCGTTGAAGCGTTCGGTGGCCTGCTCGGCCTCTTCGAAGAGCCGGTCGACCTGGGCGCGGGAGCCGGCCGGGGGCTCGTGGGGCAGGCCGGGGGACGCGCCCGCGGGTGCCCCCGCCAGGGCGACCGCGGCGGTGGCCGCGGCGGCGGTGAGGACGGTGACCTTCGTGCTCCGGTCGAGGCCGGTGAGGCCGGGCCGGCGATGGGACGCCACGTGACGCCGCTCCCTTCCGCTGCGCGGGGCCCGGGTCCGCCCCCCGTGGGCGGCCGTGTGCCGGGTTCCGCGCTGGCAGACAGTAGCCGTGCGACCACGCACCGGCCAACGACCGCCGACGGGCACGCACAGCGACGCCCCGCCTCAGACGCAGGTCACGGCGGGGCGCACGGTCAGCGCGGCGCCCCGTAATTCGCCCGGATGGGCGGTGTACGGCGCGTCTTCGGTCCGTGGGCCCGCCGGACCGGGCGCGCACGGCCCGCGGCGGGGCGCGGAAGGGGCGCGACGGCGGGGCGGCGCGGCCCCGGGGAACCGGGCCGGGAACGCCCCCGGGTGCGTTCCCGGGTACGGGCTCCGGGTCAGACGCGGACGCCGAACTGGAAGGGCATGTTGTCCATCGACTCGTATCTGACGCCGCCGCGCGGGTTGGAGGCGTGCAGCGTCATGTTGTTGCCCGCGTACAGACCGACGTGGTGCAGGTCCCCGTAGAAGAAGACCAGGTCACCGGGTTGGAGCTGGCTCCGGCTGATCCGGGTGCCCTCGTCCGCCTGGGTGAAGGTGGTGCGGGTGATGCTGACATCGGCCTGCCGGTACGCCCACTGGGTCAGCCCCGAGCAGTCGAAGGAGCTGGGGCCCACACCGCCGGGGACGTACGCGTTGCCCAGCTTGGTCCGGGCGGCGGCGAGGGCGGCCCCGGCGCGGCCGGACGCCTTCACGGCGCCGGGGCCGGCGTGCTGCCCGGCGCTCTGCCCGGCGCGGGTCTCCTCCTCCTTGAGCCGCGTCCGTTCCTGCGCGGTCAGGGAGTTGAGCAGTGCCTGGGCCTCGGCGAGCTTGGCCTTCGAGGTCTTCTTCTTCTCGTCGAGCTCCTTGCGGACGGCGTCGAGGTCGGCGAGCTTGCCGGCGGCCTCCTGGCGCTGGCGCGCGAGGCCGCGCTGCTTGGTCTGGATCTGGTGGACCGTGTCGACCTGTCTGCCGCTCAACCGCTCCAGCGTGGCGGCCTCGTCCAGGTAGCCGTCCGGGTCGGCGGAGAGGAAGAGGGCGAGGGAGCGGTCCACGGAGCCGGTGCGGTACTGGGCGCTCGCCATCGACCCGAGCGCGCCGCGCAACTCGTTGACCTCGCCCTGGCCGCGGGCGACCTGGTCCTGGAGCCGCCCGATCTCCCGCTCCAGCCCGGCCTGGCGCTCCTCGGCCCCGTTGAGCTTCTCGGTGGCCTGCTCGGCCTCCTCGTAGAGCGCGTCGACCGCGGCCTTGACCTCGTCCTTGCCGGGCTCGGCCGGGGCGGCCGCGGCGCCCTGGGCGGAGAGGGCGACGGCCGCGGCGGCGGTGGCCGTGAGGACGCTCACGCGTGCGCGGTGCGGCGGCTTGGGCCGACGGTGGGACGCCACGGGCCGGTCTCCTTCTTCCGGGAACCGCCGGGGCGGACGCCGCGGCGGCGCCTCCGCCACCACCCCGAAAGAGTGATCTGCCGTACGGAGGTTCGGGCCGACCCTAGTGACCGATCTGTGATCAATTCAAAGGTACGGACAAAAAATCCGGTCCCCTTCCGGCTTCTTCACCTCCGGCGCACGCTCCGCACCCGGCACCTGACGGCCCCTCCGCCACCGGACGCGCCCCTTCCCGGCGTCACGGGCGGCCGTCAGGAAACCCGCGAGAGCCGTTTCAGGAGCAAGGCGGACGCCACGGGCCGCGCCCCCGCCTTGGCCACCCCGTCGGCGACCTCCCGGTCGGTGGAGACCACGACCACCGGCCGGCCGGTCGGCTCCGCGCGCACGAGCTGGCGGATCAGCTCGTCCGCCGTCACCCCCGCCTTGGAGAAGAGCACCCGCACCCCGCGCGGCGGCGCGAGCAGCACCGGGGCCGCCAGCTCCGCCCCGTCGAAGACACAGGTCATCTCCGCGCCCGTCTGCGCGGCCAGCATCGAGAGCCCGCCCAGCAGCCGCAGCCGCTGTTTCTCCAGCGGCATCGTCGGATAGCCCGTCTTGGTCACGTTGTAGCCGTCGACCACCAGATGGGCCTGGGGCAGCGCCAGCAACTGGTCCAGCAGCGCCGGATCGGTCTCCGACAGGGCGCGCGCCGCGATGTCCTTCGGCGTCATCCGGCCCGGCTCCACCGCCTCCACGGTGTCCGCCGGGCGGGT
This sequence comes from Streptomyces sp. NPDC051567, assembly GCF_044454165.1. Taxonomy (NCBI): domain Bacteria; kingdom Bacillati; phylum Actinomycetota; class Actinomycetes; order Kitasatosporales; family Streptomycetaceae; genus Streptomyces; species Streptomyces sp. NPDC051567. The sequence goes on from NZ_JBITDK010000005.1 coordinate 22,145, forward strand.
GGAGACCGGTGGCAGCGCCAGCTCCCGGCGCAGCCCCTGGGCCGCGTCCAGCACGGTGTCCAGGAGCAGCCGCAGCCGCATGTCCTCGATGCTGCGCCCCTCGCGGGTGGCCCGGCGCGAGATCTCCAGCGCCGACTCCGCCTCCGCCAGCCTGGACTTGAGCCGACGGCTCTCGCTCTCGGCGGCGGCCACCCGCGCCGCCGCCTCGCCGCGCAGCCCGTCGATCTCGGCGGTCACCTTCCGCAGCGCCGCCTCACCGCGCTTGACGTCGCTGAGGGCGCTGCGCAGTTTGCGCTGGAGCGATTCCGCTTCCCTGCGGGCCGTGTCCAGCTCCGCCCGCACCTGGTCACCACCGGCGCGCTGCGTCTCCCGTACGTGGGCCAGCTCCTCGCGGAGCCGGTCCAGCTCTCGGCGGCTCTCCTCGCCGACCCGCTCGGCGTCGGCGCGCTGCGCCTCCTCGCCCGCGGCGGTCACCAGCTTGACCCAGCCGGCCGGACGCAGCACGTACGCGGCGGCGGCCACGTCCAGCGGGTCCGCGGCGGCGGGCGGGGCGCCGGAGTCCAGCGCCGCCGCCAGGTCGGCCTGCGCCTCGCGCAGCTTCTCGGCGACCCGGCCCCGGAAGACGGCGTCGCTCTCGACGGCCGCGGCCATGGCGGTGCCCGCGAACTTGGCGCGCCGGGTCGGGGTGAACCGGGCGTACTGGCGCAGCTGCGCCGGAAGGTCCGCGACCGTCAGCGCGCCGAAGGCGTCCGAGACGAGCGCGACGACCCGGCGCCGCACGCCTTCCGGCAGCGGGCGGTCGAGCGCCTCGGCGGCGCCGCCGGCCGCGTCGGCCGGTTCAGCGCCGCTTGCTGGCTCCACAATCCGTCACCCCTACCGTGTGATCTCCCTGCGGGCCCGGCTCCCTCAGGAGTCCGCGCCCGGCCTGTCCACTAGCTCGATCCGGTCCACCGCGTCGCACCAGCGGCAGCGGACCGACTCGATGGTCTCATTGACCACCTCGCGCTCCTCGACCTTGGGCTCCCCGGCGAGGTCCAGGTGGACGTACTCGACGACCTTCGACGAGCGGGTGACGTCGAACCGCGTGAGGTTGCCGCACAAGGTGCAGCGCCACCGGGTGGTGGCGGTCGGCTGGGGAACCGTCATCAGGCCGCTCTCTCCTTCGTAGCTCTTTCAATTAAAGCCGCTCGAAAAGTACCGCTCGCGAGGCCCGCCCGGGGCGGTACCCGCGGAAACCGCCGCTCCGCCCGGCCGGACCGTGGCTCGTAACCCTACGGCCTGCCACCGCTCCTGGTGGGTCCGGTTGCGTCATGCTCTGTCGCATGATCGTAAGGTGGCGGGCCGTACGCGAGGCCGCCCGGGGCCCGGTGGTCACCCACGCGCTGATCGCCGTCTGCTGCGTGGTGTTCCTCCTCGGCCCGGCCTCGGGGCTGAATCCGGCCTACGGGACGGGCGACGCGCTGCTGGCCTCGGGGACGGCGCACTTCCGGCGCTGGGGCGTGGTCCCCGACGAACTCTTCACCGGCGGCGCCCACACCCTGCTGACCCCGCTCACCGCCCTGTTCGTCCACGGGAGCTGGCCGCACCTGCTCGGCAACATGCTCTTCCTCCACGTCTTCGGCGTGATGACGGAGAAACGGATGGGCCGCCCCGCGTTCCTCCTCTTCTACCTCTGTACGGGCTACCTGGCCCTGGCCGTGTACGCGGCGGCCAACGCGGAGTCCTCGCAGACGCTCGTCGGCGCCTCCGGCTCCATCTCCGCGGTGCTCGGCGCCTTCCTCTGCCTGCTTCCCCGGGCCCGGGTGACGAGCCTGTTCCCGTTCCTGTTCTTCCTGCCGCTGCGGTTCCCGGCCTGGATCGTGCTGGTCTTCTGGTTCGCCCTCCAGTGGGTGGCCGCGCACCGGGCGGCCAGCGGCCCCGGGGTCGCCTACCTGGCCCACCTGGTGGGCTTCTCCCTCGGCTTCCTCTACGCGTGGGCCCGTTATCGCCGTACGACTAGAGTGGGACGACCAGCGACGGCCACCGAGGGAGACAGCCAGCCGTGATCACCGCGATCGTGCTCATCAAGACCAGCGTGGACCGCATCCCCGAGATCGCCGAGTCCATCGCCGCGCTGGACAGCGTCAGCGAGGTCTACTCGGTCACGGGCACGTACGACCTGATCGCCCTGGTCCGCGTGGCCCGTCACGAGAACCTGGCGGACATCATCCCCGGCCGCATCAGCAAGATCCCGGGCGTCGAGGCCACCGACACCCACGTGGCCTTCCGCACCTACTCCCAGCACGACCTGGAAGCCGCCTTCGCCATCGGCCTCGACGCGTAGCACCCGGCCGGTGGCGCAACGGGAGCCCCCGGTCTCCGGCCCGGCCCCCTCCTGACGGCGGCCACCCCGCCCCGTCCACGGGGCCGCTCTCCCCCGGCCCGGCCCCGTTCAGCCGGAGCACAGGCCCGGCAGGCTCTCCCCGGCCAGGGCCGCGCGGCCCTCCTGGAGCCGGAACGGGTAGCCGGTCTCCGAGGCGTAGAGCGGGCCCGGCACGCTGCGCAGTCGTGCCGCACCGGACCGGCCCCGGGCGCCCACCTGGGCAGCGGCTTGCCGACAGCCGCGCGAACGGTCGGTACCGGGTCCCGGTACGTCATGGCGCGCAGGAGGTCAGACGGCCGGGACGCAGCGGCCCTCTTCCGTGCGGTACCGCCACTTCGCGCCGTCCGCGACGAGTTCCCCGACCGCGCGCACGAAGCGCTCCACGTGCTCGTCGGGGGTGCCCGCGCCGAAGCTGACGCGGATCGCGTTCAGCGACCGCTCGCCCGGCGCCGCCTCGGGCGCCCCGCACTCGCCCGGCTCCTGCGGCTCGCTGCCCAGCAGGGTGCGGACCAGCGGGTGGGCGCAGAACAGGCCGTCGCGGACGCCGATCCCGTACTCCGCGGAGAGCGCGGCGGCGAAGTGCGAGCTGTTCCAGCCGTCCACCACGAACGAGATGACGCCGACCCGCGGGGCCTCGTCGCCGAAGAGGGTCAGGACCCGCACCTGCGGGACCTCCGCCAGCCCGTCGAGGACCCGGGCGATGAGCTGCCGTTCCCGCGCGACCAGGTTCTCGAACCCCGCCCCGGTCAGCGCCCGGCAGGCCGAGGCGATCGAGTAGACGCCGATGACGTTCGGGGAACCGGCCTCGTGCCGGGCGGCGGTGGTGTGCCACTCCACGTCCACGCCGCCGTCCTCGCGCCGGGCCACCTTCCGCGAGGCGCCGCCGCCCGCCAGGTACGGCCGCGCCTCCTGGAGCCAGTCCGCCCGGCCGGCCAGCACGCCCGAGCCGAACGGCGCGTAGAGCTTGTGCCCGGAGAAGGCGACCCAGTCCACGTCGAGTTCCTGCACGGAGACGGGGTGGTGCGGGGCGAGCTGGGCGGCGTCCAGCACGATCCGCGCGCCGTGGGCGTGCGCGGCGGCGGCGAGTTCCTTCACCGGCCACAGCTCACCGGTGACGTTGGACGCGCCGGTGACGCAGACCAGCGCCGGACCGTGAGGCTCGCGCCCGGCCAGCGCCCGCTCCAGCGTCTCGACGGCCTGGGCCGGGGTCCGGGGCGCGTTGAGGTAGGTGACCCGCGCGTCCGTCCAGGGCAGCAGCGAGGCGTGGTGCTCGGTCTCGAAGACGAAGACCTGGCAGTCGGCGGGGAGCACGGCGGCGAGCAGGTTCAGGGAGTCGGTGGTGGACCGGGTGAAGACGACCTGGTCGCCGGGGCGGCAGTCGAGGAACTCGGCGACCGTGACGCGGCTCTGCTCGAACAGGTCGGTGGAGAGCTGCGAGAGGTAGCCCGCGCCGCGGTGCACGCTGCCGTAGTACGGGGCGTACGCGGCGACGTCGTCCCAGACGCGCTGGAGGGCCGGGGAGCTGGCCGCGTAGTCGAGGGCCGCGTAGGTGACCTCGCCGCCGGTGACGAGCGGGACGGTGACGTCCCGGCCGAGGACCAGGAGCGGCCCGGCACAGGCGGGGTCCGCGGCGGTGTCGGTGGTGTCGGTGGCGACGGCGGTGTTCAGGAACGCGGACATGGCGGTGTCTCCCGGCAGGCAGGGCGGAATGGCTTCGGGGTGCCCGTACGCGGGTACGGCGAAGAGCGCCGTCCGGGGTACGGGGAGATGCCTCGGGGGTACGCGGAAGCGGCCCTGATCCGAGGGGGAAGAAGGGGCGGAGTCGCCCTATCGCATTCGCTTGCTCACGGAAAAGCTCCTCGGAGGACCAGGACCCTGGTGTCGAGGGTCCGCGCTTGCCGTAGACCTCGCTGCCTACGGCCTGGTCATCACCCGGGGCACCCCGCCACGGAAGGAGGGTTGCCGGACAGCAAGCCGGGGCCTAAACGCTGTCACTCGTGACCTGTTCAGCATCCTGCCACATGATCGGCCGAGCGCAAGACCCCGGTCCGCGATACGGACAGCCTCCCGCCGGAAATCGCCCCTGCCGTGGGGGGGGGCGCGCCCCCCCCCGCGCCCCCCCCGGGGGCGGCGGGGAACCCAGAGACGAGCGGCAACCCAGAAAC